>CAZQBW010000442.1:0-2515 GCA_964591515.1 uncultured Clostridia bacterium | reverse complement strand
CTCGCTCGAGAACGCGCTCGCGCGCTGCCGGCGAGAATCGTCGCTCGTCGCCGAGCACGCGCAGCATCGCCTCCGCCTCGAGGCGCGTGACATTGACGTTTACGAACTCGGCATCGGCACAGCAGGGCGTGAGACACGTCCTGCAGTCTTTTGCTCGGAAGCCGAACTTCGCGTCGACATAGTCGCGGAACTCCAGTTTCATTGCGCGAAGGCGAGCGAACGCGCGCTCACGCGAGAGTCTCCACCGATTCACGGACGCGAGTCTACGGGGACGGTGGGCTTCACGGCAATCACCGAGGCGGACCCCACGAATCAGTACCGTTCGCGGTAGCGCAGGGGTCGAGCGTCTACGATGGCGGCGGTCGGAACTTCGGCTTCTCGCCTGGAGCAAGCGGCGGCGGAGGGATTGGCACCGATGGATTGCCGGCTGCGGACGGAACCGACACGGGGATCGGAGAGCTCGGTATCGACAGTGCCGCAGATGCGGGCAATCCGACGTCGAGCGTCATCCGAATCGAATTCCTTGCGGCGGGGCGCGCACGCCCTGGCTGGCGGGGCGAAGTCGGCGTCGGCGGTGAGGGGGCAGCCCGGCGCACTGCCGGCCCGGGAGAGGCCGAGACGGATGGCGGCGTCGTCTCAGGAGGTCCCGTCGGCGCGTCGGGGCCGAACTCGGGGCCAAGATCGGCATCGTCAACGACCGCGGTCGCCTGGTCGTCGATCGGAGGATCACTGCTCGCAGCCGTCGTGGTGTCGACCTGAGGTACTCCGCCGGCATCGGCATCTGCGAGCTGCACGTCATCGGAGGTCGCCGTGAACCGCCGGAATTCACCGTAGCTGAACGTCAGCCGGTACTTCAGCGTCGCTGAAACGCCACTGCTCCCCCGAGAAAAGTGCCCCAGCCACGAGAAGACGATTCGTTTCGGCAGCAGCACGTCGAAGCGCGACGGTTCGTAACGAAACTCCAGGCGCTGGACGACAACGGGAGTCGGCGAATCCGAAGAGTGCACCGTCACCTCACGAACTTCCTTTACCAGCCGCGCGGTGCCGGTTTCGAGCCAAAGCCATCCGCGGAACAGCGGCTCCGCAGACCGCAGCTCGGACGGCAGCGAGAGGTTGAATCCGAAGCGGGAGTTCGGCGCCACCTGCTGATACGAGAGGATCACGGTCTCGCGACCGTTGATGACTTCGGAGCCTGCTTCCTTGAAGGAGAAGAGAGCACGTGCCCACGGCTGCAATGGCAGACCCTGACTCATCGTCAGACCGCTGACCGTATAGTCGAAGTCGTAGCGGGATCCCTCGATGTTGATTCGCTTCAGCTCGTCGCGAACAGACTTTGAACGGCTCTGCTTCTCGAACAACGCCTGCACTCGCGGTTCGCGCCCTGCGATCGGCGTTCCGTCGACGGATTTGACGTCGCGGTACTCTGCGATCGAACCGTTGTCGAGGAGTGACTTGTAGACGATGAGATCGGAGACGATCTGGCGTCGCTTCGAGACCTCGCCGTTTTCGCGGAACTGCTCCACGATCTTCGTCTCCTCGGCGGTCAGGTCCTTGAAGAAAGTGAAGTACTCGGACGCCCGAGCGCCTGCCGTGTCGACGAACGAAGCAAGCCGCATCTCCTGTAACGTCGGCGCGGGCTGTTGGCCACTCGCCACCGTCATTCCGAGGTCAGACATGACGAGAGCGGTAACGACGACGAGGCAATGTTGAATCGAGCGTTTCATCGCGTGATCTGCCGGTAGCCTGATTTCACCACATCCGCCGGGAAGCGAGACACGGGAATTCGAGCGAGCCGGAAAATATGAAGGGCCGCCGGATGGCCATCCGGCGGCCCCGTGAGCTTGGAGTAAAGAAGATCGAGCCCCCATTCGGTCTTCCTGCCCCAGCCCCACATCGATCGCGGACGCTCCTGGGAGCGCCCGCGAATCTCCTGCTCGAGCCTTCATGGATCACGGAGTACGTAGAAAAACGAAAAAGGCCGCCAGCATGGTCCAGCTTTGGCTGGACCCTCTGGCGACCCGGCTGGCCAACCAATCGCAATCGAGCCCCCGTTCGATTGAAACTGGCCTGAGCCCCGAAGTTCTGCGTCCTCCGGTTTCCCGAAGTTTGCTCTGAGCAGAAGAAGAAACTTGAGTTGTCAACTTGGCCGCTGCCGAGTACCTGAAGGGCAACCGGCAAATCAGCGACGCCCACGTTTATACGAACTCTGAATCTGTCTGTCAACCCCTTGGAGCAAAAAAATCGAAAAAACTTGGTTTTGAGGGGCTGTAACTGTGGAGAGCATTGAATATGGGGCGATTGTCCTCATTCTCCGCATCCCATTCTTCCCGTGGGGCGTATCGCCACAGCGGGCTAACGGCGGAAGCGGTTTAAAGAAATGAACTGCCGACCTCGTCCCGCACTGACTTAAGTAACCACACACTCCTGGAGGCGCGCGCGGCCTACGTGTGATACTGCGACTCCGATGGCCAAGTCACGGTCCGAAAACTCATTCGAAAGTGTCTATCGAGTCGTC
>CAZQBW010000441.1:0-2522 GCA_964591515.1 uncultured Clostridia bacterium | reverse complement strand
TGGCCTCCTCGCGGCAGGCTCGGAACCGGGAGCGACGGCGACCGGGTCGTTCCCCGGGATCGCGGATTCTGCGATCTCACGGTAACCCGGTGGCTAGCCCTCCCGGTTCTGCCCTTGCCACCGATTCAACGTCTAATGGCAGTCGCCTGATCTCGCAGAGCAGTCACCCATCACGCATCACCTCGCAGGCTGCTGATGCGAGAGACCGGCAATACAGGATCCGGCGGAGCAGCCGTCTACGGATCGTAGGTGAACGTCACGGGCTCGGACCGCAGCTCGCCGTCGATGGCCACGAGCGTGTTCGCTCCCACCGTCACACCGAGTTCCGCCACCGGTCCCTTGATCCTGAAGACGCCCTTTGCCGGCAGATACTTCACACGAGAAGCCGCTACCACGCGACCATTGATCTCGAAGACCGTCGTCGTCGGCATGCGCTCGCCACTTACCGTCAGCTTTATCGACGTGGGCCGCGACTTCACGACTACAGACGTCACCGACGGAGGCGGGATCGGCACCCAGCGCCCGTCTTCAATGTTGTAGATCACGAGCGCGAAATCCTGGTCCGTGGCATCGCCGTTTCCGGGTACGCCGTCCCCCGCGATAGTTGCCGCTCTGACCGTTACCGTGAACGGTCCACGCATTCCGGCCGGCACAGTCACGGATTCGACCGTGTTGATCGCGTCGGCGAATCCGCCGGGATTCGGCGTCGACTCGAAGCCGGTGAAGGCATTTCCCCGGTATACCGTGTCACCAACGCGGACTTCGAGGTCGAGGTCGTTCACGCGAGCCGCAAAATTCGGTACTCCCGGCGCATCCGTCCACACGAGCGCCACGCGGAACGGCCGCGCGGGATCTCCGACGTCGCCTGTTTCGACATGCGTCTGGCCAGCCGTCGTGAATGTCACCGTCTGGTCGACCAGTACGCGGGCGGCATCGTCGAAGACCGGAGCGAGCGACACCCGTCCAAATCCCTGACGCGAGTCCGGCAACTGCCGTCCCGCGCGAAGTCCCGACAGCGGAGTCGCCGACGCCACAAGGATCGCCTTGTTCATTGCCGGCGATGGCGCCGCGCCATCGAACCAGTCCTCGAGCACGGCATAGGCGCGCACGAGTGCCGCGGCGCCCGCCACGACCGGCGTCGCCTGGCTCGTTCCCGATGCCCACGCATACAGCGTCTGGCCGGCCGGATAGTACTTGCTCACCGACAGGTCCACGCACAGGCTTCGGCCGTTGTAGAAGCGATGTTGCGATGCACATCCCTGGACGTGCGTGCCCGGCGCCACGAGGTCCGGCTTCGTGCGGCCGTCGTCGAGAGGACCGCCACTCGAAAAATCCACGATGTCGTCGGCCGCGTCCGCCCCGTCGTCGCCCACGTCGCAGGCGTCGATGACACCTTCCGGCCGGTAGTTCTCGCTCGCCCCAACCGTGATGACGTTCTTGCCGGTCGCCGGCGTCAGAATCGTCCCGCCGCCGTATGCATTTCCCGCCGCGAAACAGACAGTGAATTCCTGATTGCCCGGCGTTGCCGGATCGGCGTCGCGAACGATGGAGTCGTACTCCATCGACTCGACCGTGTACCGATTTGCCGGCGCCCCCCAACTGTTCGAGGCTAAGCGCATGCCATTCCGAAAAGCGTGCGTCGCGATGTCGGTGTACGTTCCGGAGAGAAAGATGCCGTCGCCACGATCGAAGATCTTGGAGCCGCCAACGCGGACGAATGGCGCCACTCCCAGCCCCAGGCTGTAGCCGGCGGCATCGATCTCAGGCGCGGTCGTCCCGGCGTTGAATCCGGTCGCGATCGAGGCATTGAGCGTTCCGTGACCGTAGAAGTCGCCTGGTGACGGCTGCGGTCCGGCGACGAACGACACCGAGTAGGCGATGCGCGACGAACCGTCGGCGTCGCGGAAGCCGGGATGGCCTTCCGGATCGACGGGTTTTCCGGTGTCGAGCCCGGAGTCGACGACGTCGATCCCGAAGTCGAACGTCTCACCCGTGAAACCCTTGCCCGCGAGCCACGCAAGGTAGCCCGGCCCAGACGGCTGCTTGCCGGTCGCGTCGAGCTGTCCGGATGTGATGACTCCAGTTCGCTCGTCCTGCATTGTCGGCGGGTTCCAGCGCTCGACGTTGACGACCTCCGGCCGATCGAGCAGCGAAGACAGCAACGTCGCCGGAAACGTGCCGCGGACGATCAGGAACGCGCCGACTCGTGAAACTGGCAGAAAGTTCTGACCGGCGTTGGCCGTCAACTCTGCGGCCAGGTGCGCACCGGCCTCGTCGCCGACGATCTGCACCGCGGCTGGCACGATTGAAGGCTCGGGCGAGTCGCCGAGCGCCGCATCGAGGGCCGGGTCGAGCCGCTCGAGCCGGCCGAAGTCGCCAATCCACGTAACGAAAGACCGAGAGGCAAATCGGCCGATTGCAGACGCAGTGCCGCGCACGAGCAGCGCATCGTCAGGGACGGGTGCGATGACGTCCAGGCCATCGGCCAGGGCCGCCGCTCGCCATTCGTCCTGGTCGGCTCC
>CAZQBW010000440.1:0-2546 GCA_964591515.1 uncultured Clostridia bacterium | reverse complement strand
ACCCAGTACGTCGGAGCTCGTTCGAAACTCAGCGGCTACAGGCCGCCCGGTTGGCGGGTTCGGTGGAGGCTGGCCGCTCGTGAGAGTCCCTTGCTTCCAGGGCGGCGCCGAACTAGCGCATGCAGCGGAGCGCGCGCAGCGAGATTGTTCCGTTGCCCTTGACGCCGTCGCGCGCGCCCGCTGATGCTTGACGTTGGACGGCTTACGCATCCGGTACTCTCAACATGCGCGATCGCAAAGCATTCCATTTCATAGCGGCCATTGCGCTGTTCGCGGCGATATGCTCGACGCAGGGATGCTCGGTCCGCTACCGCTTCATCATCGTGAATGCGTCTGACGATGAGGTTACGGTTGTTTACTCTTTGCGACCTGAGTGGACGCGTGTCGATGGCAGGGGTCCTCAATACACGGTCGAGCGACTTCTCGAAATCTCTGTCGCTGAGCTCCGAAACCGCGAGGCCCTGTGGCAGTCGGTCCCAGCAGATCGAGTCTCTATCGACGATGCAGGCGGGAAAGTAACTGTGCGATTGGGCGCGTCGATGGCGTTGCAGGTCGCAGAGATCTTCAACTACGGAGGCCACGACAGAGACCCTGGCCAGTTTCCGCTGTCAAGCCTCGATCTGGACGGTGCGCGTGGCGAGGTTCACCTCACTGGCGAGCAGGTTAGGTACCACTTTGTCTCAACGGACGACCACTTCTACCGACTGCCGTATGGCTGAGCTCATGGCGTCGCTTTCGTCGCCGTCCAACTAGCGCATGCAGCGGAGCGCGCGCAGCGAGATCGTTCCGTTGCCCTTGACGCCGTTGCGCGCGCCCGCTGATGCTTGACGTTGGGCGTCTTGCCGGCTGCCGTGAAGGGAGCGTCCATCGCGATCCATTTTCAGTCCACGAGGAAACCCCCGATGAACAGGTCTCGAGTGCTCTGGACTCTGGCAGGCTTCGGTTGCTCAGCAGCTTCCCTGGTCGTCTTAGCCTTGCGATTCAGCAATCCCTATATCGTGGCGCTTCGCAGTGTTGGCTGGGTCATCCTCGTGTTGATCACGACGCTGCTCACCGCAATCGCTGTGATGGCTTTTCGAGAGAGTCGACGAGCTCCTTCCTATATCGCTTCAGGCCTTGCGCCTATCGTGCTCAGCGGCTTAACGATGTGGTCCTTCGGTTTCGTGGCTTTCTTCGTTGCACTGTTGCTCGTGGTGCTCACCTTCCTGTGTCTCCTGCCAGCTCGAACGGTCGTATCGGCTGGTTCATCGTGACACCGACGCCCAACTATCGCATGCAGCGGAGCGCGCGCACCGAGATCGTTCCGTTTACCCTTGGCGCCGTCGCGCGCGCCCGCTGATGCTTGTCGTTCGACGCCTCGCAACCCACCGTGATGACACCCTTCGAAGTCACTTACCAACCAAGCGCATCGTTCGTGAAGTCCGCGCACTGGGCGTGGCTACGTCGAACTCGTGGTGGGCTGATGTTCGGAACGCTCATCGTCGCGGCCGTTTCGTTCTGGCGACTTGCGTCCTATTCCGAACCGGGACTGTGGACGTTCTGGCTTGGCGTCGTCGTGACCTTGTGGCTCGGATGGCTTGCTGGTGCTCGGTACGTCACCTCTACTCAACTGCGGGCTCTGCCTCGTGAGGTCACGCTGGCTGTCGACGACGCTGGCTGCACATTCCGCAGCGAGAACTCGACCACATGGTTTTCATGGCTAGACGTCCGCGCCGTATACCGGCTTCGGCACTCGGTGTTCTTGGTGCGTCGCCTCGGCTGCGCTTGCTCGATGATCCCTCTGGCGGCACTGAGTGAGCAACAGCTCGCATCGCTTCTCGAACAGGCTCGCGCTACCGGGGCACAGATGCGTTGACACGGCGTCGAACTAGCGCATGCAGCGGAGCGCGCGCAGCGAGATCGCTCCTTTGCCCTTGACGCCGTCGCGCGCGCCCGCTGATGCTTGACGTTAGCCCGCTTACATTGGCAAGTGGCGCAGTCGCGAAGCTGGTCGCGCCCCATATGGCGACATACTTGGCTGGGCGACTGAAGATCGATTTGGTCCACCGAGACTCAAGAATGCGTGGGGGAGGCGGAAGATGACCGAACGTACCATCACCATGGACGCCCAACTTCTCTGGTCGGCAATCGTGGACGGCATCAATCGCTACGGGAATGAAGTGTTGATCGCGCGTAATCTCGTTGATCGTCAAGCCATGAGGCAAAACGATGAGGAACTTCTTTGCTTGCGGAACGAGATTGTGAACGATTTGGTCGACCGGTACATGGGTATAGCTGCGTCTGACCCTGATTCCGCTACGATCAGATTCTCGTCGAAGCGTCCCGATCGTTGAAGCCCTTCCTGAATATGCTCATCGCCTCCGCGGACGCGGCCGAGGCGATCAGCCGCTCACACTTTCGGCGCGGGCTAACTAGCGCATGCAGCGGAGCGCGCGCAGCGAGAGTTCGTCCTTTCCCCTTGACACCGTCGCGCGCGCCCGCTGATGCTTGACGTTCGGCGCCTTTCTCGGTGCTCGGAGGTGAGCAATGGCGATGTCTGCACACAT
>CAZQBW010000439.1:0-2571 GCA_964591515.1 uncultured Clostridia bacterium | reverse complement strand
GGCATCCCGCTCCTTCCGGCCGCAACCGCTCGCGCGGCGCCCCGCAGGGCCGGCGCGAGGATTCTCGTGATAGGCGCCGGAATATCCGGCATCGCCGCGGCACGGCACCTCGTGGACCAGGGCCTCGAAGTGACCGTCCTCGAGGGGCGGGCGCGGATAGGCGGCCGGATCTCGACCGATCGTTCCTGGCCCGACCAGCCGCTCGAGATGGGCGCCGGCTGGATACAGACCAGCGTCGGCAACCCGATCACGGAACTGGCGCGGAAGTTCGAGATGAAGGCCTCGCGCTCGAACTACGACTCGTACACTCTCTACGACACGGACGGCCGCCGGCTCGCTGACGCGCGAGTCGACGCGATCGAGACGAGGTTCGACGAGCTGATGGCCGCGGTGAATCGGGCTCGCCGACAGCGTCGAAGGGCGAACCTGCCGGACATCTCGCTCGGCGCCGCCATCGACGGCATTCTCGACGGCCAGAAGCTCTCGGCAATCCAGCGACGTGAGATCATCTACTCCTTCAACACGACGATCGAGCACGAGTACGCGGCGGACGTCTCCGACATGTCGCTTTACTCCTGGGACGGAGATTCGGGGTTCTCAGGACCAGACCTCTTCGTGACGAACGGTTACGACCGCATCGTGAACGGACTCGCAACCGGCCTCGACATCCGGCTCGAGCACGTCGTCCGGCGGATCGAGCATTCGGCGGCCGGCGTGAAGGTCACGACGAACAAGGGAAATTTCGCCGCGGATGCCGTCCTCGTCACGATCCCGCTCGGTGTGCTCAAGCGCGGTGACGTCGAGTTCTCGCCGGTGCTTCCGGCGTCCAAGCAGCGCGCGATCTCGCGGCTCGGAATGGGCGTCCTCAACCGGCTGTTCCTTCGCTTCCGGACGCCGTTCTGGACCGCCGCCGGAACCGAGCTCATCGGCTACATTCCGGAGCGAAAGGGCGAGTGGTCGGAGGGCTACAGCCTCCATCACTTCACGGGCCAGCCGGTCCTGCTGCTCTTCAACGCCGGCGCTTTTGGACTGGCCGTCGAGCAGCTCGACGACAAGGCAACCGTCGCCAGCGCGATGGAGGTGCTCCGGAGGATCTACGGATCGTCGGTACCGGATCCGCTCGGTTACCGGCTGACTCGGTGGGCTGCGGATCCGTTCACGCGAGGCTCATATTCCCACGCCGGTCCAGGCGCAACCATGGAGGACTACGATCGACTCGCGGAACCGGTCGGCAACAGTCTCTTTTTTGCCGGCGAAGCCACGTCGAGCGATTACCCCGCGACGGTCCACGGTGCCTACCTGTCCGGCCTGCGCGAAGCCGAACGCATCGCGGGCCACAGATAGCACAGTCCAAAGTCGAACACAGGTCGACCTGTGAATATCTGTGTTCATCTGTGGATGCCGGTCGGCAATGGTAAACTCGCACGCCGCTCCGTACAGGGACAGTCGTCACAGTGTCGTACCGCTACAATCGTTTTCAACAGCTAGAAGACGCCGGCTCGTCCCGATCGATGCTCATCGCATGGATCGGGATTGTGATGTTGCTTGGACTTGGCTTCGCATTGCGGTTTATTCAGGATGACGCGTTCATTTCCTTCAGGTACGCATACAACCTGATTCACGGACACGGATTAACGTGGAATGCCGGAAGCGATGTCCCGGTCGAAGGCTACACGAATTTTCTCTGGGTGCTGCTCGTGGCACTCGGGATGTTCCTTGGCCTGGATCCTGAACCATGGAGTGTATTTCTGGGCCTCACCTGCGCGACGTTCACTCTCTATTTCACATATCGATTGTCGCTCGCCGTCTCGTCGGATCGCAGATCTCCACTTATCGCAATTGCGCTGCTCGGAACGAACTACTCATACAGTTGCTATATTACGGGCGGGCTCGAAACTCAGCTTCAAACGTGTTTGATTGCGGCAATCGCCTGCTCGGTTGTAGAGTTCTTCGCCCAGCCGCGACGAGCCTCCATTGGATTTTTCGTTAGCCTGTCCTTTCTCTGTGCGCTCGCGGAATTGACAAGACTCGATTCTGTGCTGCTCTGGGGTCTACTCGCTTCCGCTGCAGTCATTTTGTCGCTTCGGCATTGCACCGGGCGATCGCAATACGTGGTGGACCTGGCAGCGGTGATTCTGCCGTTTGGTGTCGTGGTAGGCGCCTGGTTCGTCTGGAAGTACTCGTACTACGGCGAGCTGGTTCCGAATACGTTCTATATCAAGGCCGCAGGCTTGTCGGGCGAGACGGTGATGAATGGATGGCTGTACTGCAAGGCCTTTGCGGTCGCCTACGGGCATTGGGTGTTCCTTGTGATCGGGGTGGTACTGGCGAAGAAGCTTGCGCCGGATTTTCGTCATTATCTGCTTCTTGGAACAGTTATTGTCTGGCTGGCTTATGTCGTGAAGATCGGCGGTGACTTCATGGAATTCCGAATGATGATTCCGGTGCTTCCCCTGGTCTTCGTGTTGTCGGCTGAGGTCTTGCGGAAATGCGTTCGTCCGGCGATGGGCCTGGTTGTGGTCGTGGCGATCGCACTCTCGTCGGCTGACTATGCAACCACGTACCCGGGAG
>CAZQBW010000438.1:0-2579 GCA_964591515.1 uncultured Clostridia bacterium | reverse complement strand
CTTTCATCCGCAAGCGAGCCGTCCGACTCCTGCGAGGTCGCCAAGGGCAAAGCGCGCGGTGCAAAACGACGGCGCAAAAGCGACTGAGGGAAACCGAAGGGCCGCCAAATCGCTGCAGCAGCCCAACTGGTATTAGACGACGAAACGGTAGCATCGGGGCTCCGCCTAAGTCAACGAAACCTCCCGATTGCGAAGATTGTACTTGACGAGGGTGTGTTAGGCGACCTAACGTAACGTGGATGTCGGACCGACGAAAGAGACCGGATCGCGACGACGAAACGCCGATGTCAGGCGCAGCCGGGTCAGGCGCAGCCGGGTCGGGCGCAGGCGGGTCGGGCAGAAGCGCATCGGGCGGAACTGTGTCAGGCACAATCCGGTCGGGGTTGCCGACTCGTGAAAACACGTCGATCAGGACGGGTCGGAATGCCTTGGTGCGCGGGCAGCAAGGAGAAGTCGTGCGAGCAGGAGGCAATTACCGTCCTGATCGTCCTGATGATCGTAATCATCCTGACAGTCGTGATCGTCATGATCATCCTGACAGTCGTGATCGTCATGATCATCCTGACAGTCGTGATCGTCGTGATCATCCAGACAGTCGTGATCGTCGTGATCATTCTGACAGTCGTGATCGTCACGAACGTCCTGACAGTCGTGATGGCAGTGATCATCCTGACAGTCGTGATGGTCACGATCGTGCTGCCCGTCTTGCTCGTCCTGACTGTGGAACGGGTCCTATCCACTCTGCAGGCCCAATGGAACAAGTCCGGGTTCGAAACTGGCCCGAACAAGTCCGATTGCAGAATCGGAATGCGGGCACCGACGCGTTTGACCGCGCTCGGGAGTCCTACGAGCCGGATTTCATTCATCCCGAGACTCTGGCTCACCGCGGCACGCGTCCTACGACTCCAACGCCTCGCGTCGCCGAGCAATCCGCCGCCGAGCACTCCGCCGCCGACCCGAGGGCCGAGGCCCCGTCGCAGGAAACCCAGTCCGACCCGCGTCCACCACGCCTCCTCGATCAGGTTCGGCAGCGGATCCGTGTCCGCCACATGAGCATCAGAACCGAAGAAGCCTACGTGGACTGGGCCAAGCGGTTCATTCTCTTCCACAACAAGCGGCACCCCGTCGAAATGGGAGCCTCCCACGTCGAGGCCTTTCTCACGCACCTCGCCATCACCCGAAAGGTCGCTCCATCCACTCAGAACCAGGCCCTCGCCGCACTTCTCTTCCTCTATCGCGAAGTCCTCGCCATCGATCTGCCGTGGCTCGAGAACCTCACACGCGCACAGTCGAAACGCCGCCTCCCAGTCGTCCTCACCCCGCGCGAAGTCCGGGACCTGCTCCACGAGCTCTCCGGCACGATGCATCTCGTGGCCGCGCTTCTCTACGGCACCGGAATGCGCGTCCTCGAGGGACTGAGACTCAGAATCAAGGACGTCGATCTCGAACGCCGCGAAATCACCGTCCGACAGGGGAAGGGCGACAAGGATCGCGTCACGGTCCTTCCTGAATTCCTCGTGCTTCCGGTCCGCCAGCAGATCGAGCACGCACTGCTTCTACACTCGAAAGACCTGCAAGAGGGATTCGGCGCCGTCTGGCTGCCCTACGCCCTCGACGTCAAGTATCGCCACGCCGCCAAGGCCGTCGGTTGGCAGTACGTCTTTCCGGCTCCGAAGCGATCGAAGGATCCCCGCGACGGCGTCGAACGTCGCCATCACCTTCAACCCGAAACGATCCAGAAGGCCATCCGCGGCGCGGCATCGCGAGCCGGGATCAACAAACCGTGCTCCCCCCACACACTGCGGCATTCATTCGCCACGCACCTGCTCCAGTCCGGCTACGACATCCGGACCGTTCAGGAGCTGCTCGGACACTCCGACGTCTCGACCACCCAGATCTACACCCACGTGCTCAACCGTGGGGGGCGTGGCGTTCGCAGCCCGCTCGACTCGCTCTGAATCGGGGGACGCTTTCGGGAGGGGGAAGAGGGGTCACGGATTACGCGGATCTGACGGATCGAGACGGATCTGAACAAGTAGTCAGATCCGTCTCGATCCGTCTGATGCGACAGATCCGTGGTGTCCTTACCGGACGGGCGAAACTACGGCGCCGCCGGCGCTGGCTGAGTTGCTTCGGACGCCGGGGCAGCCGGAGCCGATTCGGTTGACGACTGCTGACCTTCGCCGGCGACCGGAGCTTCGACGGCTGGCGGAGGCGGCGGCTGCACCTTGGGAGACAGAAAACGGGGCGCAAACAGGAACCCCAGCACGCCAAACGCCAGGAGTATCAACACGAAGATCAGCAGTGGCAGCATCGCCCGCAAGAAACTCGGTTTGGCCGGCGCTGCATCGATCGGAGCCCCGGGTGCCGGCAAGTCCTTCGTTCCCGTCGACATCGCATAGCCCGAAAGCGGCGGCGGCAACGTCGCCACCGCGTGTGCCACTTCGGTTCGCGCGGGAACCTTCACCTCGAGCGGCTCCGGCAATTCACCCAGCACCTCGACGACCGCCTCCATCGGCACCGTAGGCCGCGACCTCACAGCGTTCGACTTCGACGTCGAGGCCGAGGATGAAGCCACA
>CAZQBW010000437.1:0-2581 GCA_964591515.1 uncultured Clostridia bacterium | reverse complement strand
ACCGCTCATCCGCCCACGCGCCGAGGTCGAGAAGCCGGCACCGATCCGAACAGAACGGACGGTCGGGGTTGTTCTCCCACTCGGCGGGTCTACCGCACGTCGGGCAGGGTCGTTCCATGGCGCCGATTCTGAAGACCCCACCCGAGTCCGGTCAAGCCGGCGCCTGATCCGCTGGCCGGTTCGATCGCTCGAACACCGCCGCGAAGAAGCCATCCGCGCCGTGACGATTCGGAAACGTGCGGACGTATCCGGCCGACGTCCGGACCTCGTCCGGAGCGTCCGGATCGACGCGCGTGAACTCCGGATGGCGGCCGAGAAATCCCGCCGCGACGACCTCGTCCTCCTCGGGCTCGAGGGAACACGTCGAGTAGACGAGTCGTCCACCGGCTCGCACCCGAATTGCCGCGGTGTCGAGCAACGCCGATTGCAGCGACGTGAATCGCTCGAGGTCCTCGGCCTTGAGTCGCCACTTGATCTCGGGATTCCTGCGCAACGTCCCGGTGCCGCTGCACGGTGCGTCGACGAGGACACGGTCGAACGTCTCGCCGCCGGCGAACGGCAGCCCCGTCGATGCGTCCGCGGCGATGGCCGAAACGTTCTGTGCGGCAAGGCGATGGCACGTCGCGTTCAGTGTTGCCAGTCGAGACGGATGAACGTCCACGGCCACGATGCGGCCGTTGTTTCCCATCGCCGCGGCCATCGCCGTTGTCTTGCCGCCGGGCGCCGCGCCGATGTCGAGCACGCGCTCGCCGGCCCGCGCGCCGACGAGCGATGCCACGAGCTGCGAGGCTTCGTCCTGGACGTAAATCCAGCCTTCGCGAACTGCCCGCGACGCCTGAGTAAGGTGACCGCTCGCGACGACGTACCCGCCGCGCACGATTGCCGATTCCCGAACCGCGACGCCGGATTCCGACAGCTCCTCGAACACACGGGCGAGCGACGGCGCCCTCAGCGGATTCAGCCGGAACGCGACGGGCGGGTGAGCATTGTTGGCTCGCGCAAGATTCGTCGCCTCGTCGACGCCGAACCTCTCGATCCATCTTTCGAGGAGCCACTTCGGATGCGACAGCTCGATTGCGAGCCGGTTGGCCGGCTGCTTCACGCGGTCGTCCGGAGCTGAGGTGCGCTCACGCGTTTCGGCGCGCAGCGCGGCGTTCACGAGCGAAGCGCCCCGCCAGGCTCGGCTGTTCTTCACGAGCTCGACTGACTCGTTGACCGCCGCGTGCTCGGGGACGCGCTCGAGGTGCCGGAGCTGGTAGAGGCCGAGCCAGAGCGCCACGCGCAAAGGGCTGTCGAGCTTCTCGGCCGGACGGCTCGTCAGTGCGTTGATGACGTAATCGAGCTCGCCGCGCCATCGGAGCACTCCAAGCACTAGCTCGTGGACGAGGCGTCGATCCTCGGGCGAAAGCTCGTCGAGGGCTTCGGCGGCAAGCAGCGGCGAGACGTACGAGTCATCGCGAAGAACGCGATGCAGGATCGAGGCTGCCGCCATTCGCGACGGCGAGACGGGGGGAGCGCTCTGAGACTCTGGTCGGGAGCGTTTCACTCAGTCACCGCGGCGCCGAGACGGTGGCCGAACTCGATTCTGACGCCGTTCTGGAAATCACGAACGGACATCCGCCTCTTGCCTTCGACCTGGAGCTCGATGGCGCGAAGGCGCGTGCCTCGACCGCACGAGAACACGAGCCGGTCCCGGAGGGCTTCGATAACCGTACCGGTCGGCGCGGATGTCGCGACGTCGTCAGACGGCAGGGCCTCGCACGACCAGATGTGAAGCCGAGCTCCGTCGAGGGTCGTCCACGTGCCGGGCCAAGGCTGAAACCCGCGACATCGATTCGCGATCTCGGCCGCGGTCATCGTCCAGTCGATCCGTCCGTGATCGCGGGTGAGAATCGGCGCGTGGGTGGCGGCCGCTTCGTCCTGAACCTCAGGCACGATGTCACCGAGCCGGGCCAGCGTCTCGACGATGAGTTCGGCGCCGATCAGGGCAAGCCGGGCGGAGACGTCGACGGCGGTCTCGTCCGGCCCGATCGGCGTCGAGCGGCGCAGGAGCATCGGACCCGTGTCGAGCCCCGCGTCCATCATCATCGTGGTCACGCCGGTCTCGGACTCGCCCTCGGCAATGGCCCACTGGATGGGAGCGGCGCCGCGGTACTTCGGGAGCAGGGAGGTGTGGACGTTGATGCAGCCGCGCCTGGGAACGTCGAGCAGGGACTGCGGAAGAATACGGCCGTAGGCGAAAACGACCGCCGCGTCGGGGCCGAACGACGCGACAACGTCGCGAGTCTCGTCGGTGCGAACCTTCGACGGTTGATGAACCGGGATGCCGAGGCGAAGTGCAGCGACCTTGACCTCGGGAGGGTGGAGCGTCTGCTTGCGGCCGACGGGGCGGTCGGGTTGGGTGAAGACCGCCGCGACGTCGTGTCCGGCGCCGACGAGGGCTTCGAGCGCCGGCGCCGCGATGGCCGGCGTGCCCATGAAGATGAGTCGCATGGGGGTGGAGGATACAGCAAGGAGGAGACGTGGACGTACGACGAACTGGGGAAGGCGTGGCCGTACAGAGAGCACAGAGACACAGAGC
>CAZQBW010000436.1:0-2618 GCA_964591515.1 uncultured Clostridia bacterium | reverse complement strand
GGAGGTGCTCTTCCATGCCGGCGCGGACGGAGCGGTCGTCGATCCGACCGTCTCGTTCGACGGCACGACGGTCGTCTTCGCCTTCTACCACAACGCGCGAGTCGTCAATTCCCAGCGCGAAGTCTCCTACGCCGGCTCGGACATCTATCGGATCAACCTCGCCACCCGGCAGGTCACGCGTCTCACGTTTCAGGAGTTCACTCCGAACACGGGCAACGGCGCGAACTTCAACTGCCAGGTCCAGTTCACGAATTGCCCGAACGTCGGAGTCTTCAACACGGGTCCGGCGTTCCTGCCCGACGGCCGCATCGTCTTCACGTCGACGCGCAACAACTTCCTCCCGAACAAGGCCTTCTCGTTCGGACAGCGGACGATGCAGCTGTTCGTGATGGACGGCGACGGACGCAACGTCGAGCAGCTCGGCTACCTGAATGTCTCGGCTGCAATGCATCCGTTCGTCCTTCGTGACGGCCGCATCGCGTTCACGTCGTGGGAGAACATGGGTCTTCGCGACGACCGCGCTTTCGCGCTGTGGACGATCTGGCCCGACGGCACGCGATTCGAGCCGCTCTCGGGCTTCGGCGACTCGCACTTCGCGCACCATTTCATGACGCAGATCTCGAACGGCAACGTCGTCGTCTGCCGCTACTACAACCTGAACAACAACGGCTTCGGTGAACTGTACGGCTTCCCGATCAACGGATCGGGCGTCCCGGGGGCTCCGCTGTTCCAGCCGATACCGCCCGACAACCAGACAGGCGAGATTCCGCTGAAGCGCGTAGGCTACTCGCGACTGACGCCGTTCACGACCGGCGAGGACTTTCCCGCTCCGTGCACGGTCGGCGATCCCGAGTATCCGGTCGTCCCGTGTCCCGGGGGCAACAACACTCGAGTCGGCAAGTTCACGCAACCGTCGGCCGCGCCCGACAATGACGCGCTCGTCGTCTACACGCGCGGCGCTGCGAACCACAACGGAATCTACGTGGGTTCCGGACTCGCGACGCCGTTCTACGATGCCGGGATCTACAAGATGCGGGCCGACACGCCGCTCGCGAATCCGAACGACCTCGTGCTCGTGAAGAACGACCCGGCTTGGAACGAGATCTCGCCGCGCGCCGTCGTTCCGTACGCCCGTATCCACGGCACGGATCCTGTCGTGCTGCCGGGATCGCCGAACGACGGCTTCGTCGACGCTCGGCTGCCGGAGGGCACTCCGCTCGGGCTCATCGGCTCGTCATCGCTCATCTCGCGCGACACACGACCGTACCGCGGCGACCGCTTCTATCCGCACGAGAACTTCGGCGACGGGAACCTGATGCGACAGGGAGCCGACGCCGGCGTGTACACCAACGCCGACATCTACGCGATCCGGATCCTCGCGCTGCAGGGCATCACAGATCGCACATACCCGAACAACAGACGCGCCTTCGACTCGCACCTCGCCGAACGCGTGAAGATCCTCGGCGAGATACCGGTGCGCAAGGAAGGCATCATCGACGCCCAGGGCAACGTCGACACGTCGTTCCTCGTTCGCGTGCCTGCCGACGTGCCGTTCACCTTCCAGACGCTCGACCGAAACGGGCTCGTGCTCAACAGCGCGCAGACGTGGCACCAGGTGCGTCCGGGAGAAAAGCGCTACGACTGCGGCGGTTGCCATGCGCACGCACAGCCGGCGCTCGACTTCGAGACGACGGCGGCCGACACGCCGGGCTACGTCGTGCGCGACTTCGCGCTCGAGACGCCGCTGCTCGCTGTCGACGGCTCGCCCGCGCCTGGCACCACGACCGTCGCGAGTCCCGCGGTCGCGATCGAGTATCTGCGCGACATCAAGCCGATCTTCCTGGCGAAGTGCGCGTCTTGCCACACATCGCGCGGCGGACAGACGCCGGCGGCCGGACTCGACCTCGACGCCGACGACCAGCTCGTCGACGGCGTGTACCCGAAGACCTATTCGTGGATCGCGCGTTCGCGCAGCGGCACCAACCCGACTCCGCGCGCGATCACCCCCGATGGCAACTGGTGGGGGCCGCAGGTGACGCGCTATATCCGCGGCGGGCAGTCGCGTCAGAGCCTGCTCGCCTGGAAGATCTTCGGAGCGCGCCTCGACGGCCGCACGAACGCGACGCGTCCGACCGAATCCGTCGCCGGCAATCCGTCGACGATTCCTCCCGGCGTCGATTTCTCGGACTGCGACCTGGACTACACCGGCCAGCAGATGCCGCCGCCTTCATCGGGCATCTCGCTGACGTGGGACGAGCGGATGAAGATCGCGCGCTGGATCGACCTGGGCTCGCCGATCGATCTGACGGCGATCATTCAGGGACAGGGCGGACTGACGTTCGCCGGCTACCTCGAAGACGACCAGCGACCAACGCTCTCGCTTGCGCCGATGCCGCAACATGCGGCTGCGACGCGTCTGCTGACCCGGCTCGTCGTCGGCGCCTTCGACCTCGACAGCGCACTCGACCAGACGTCGCTCGCGGTGACGCTCGACCGGACGGTCGGCGGCATTCCGGCGGGAACGAATCTTGCCGCGGGCCGAGTGATCGCGAACGGCGGCGCGATCTCGATCAACCTGCCGGCGCCGGTGGACCTCGCATCCGGAAACCTGACCGTCA
>CAZQBW010000435.1:0-2653 GCA_964591515.1 uncultured Clostridia bacterium | reverse complement strand
CCGCGGTCGAGTGGCGGTGGCCGCAGCGGGGGTGGACGCAGTGGCGGCGGTGGCCGTGGTGGCGGCGGCCGTGGCGGGGGTGGACGTCGTGGATAGGCAACCCGGAGGAGAGCACACCATGAACGCGAGACTTGCGAAACGAATGTCGCGGACCGGTCTGTGGACCCTGTCGCTCGTCGCCGTCTGCATGCTCGCCGCGCCGGTTCTCGGCCAGGGGCCGGCTCCGACTCCGGCGCCGGCTCCCAAGGCGGGTCAGACGACGTTTGCCTCTCCGGAGGAAGCCGTTGCCGCGCTCAGGACGGCCGTGACGGCAGGCGACAAGACGGCGTTCCCGAAGCTGTTCGGACCTGCCAGCGAGCAGCTCTCGTCTGGCGACGACGTCGCGGACAAGACGGCCTACGCGTTGTTCGCAAAGCGCCTCGGCAAGCTGACGAACCTCGTGAAGCGAAACGACTCGACCATCATCCTCTATCTCGGTGCCGAGAACTGGCCGTTCCAGTTCCCGATCGCCAGGGCCGGAGATCGATGGTTCTTCGACGGAGACGCGGGGCTCGAGGAGATCTTCAACCGGCGGATCGGCGCCAACGAACTGCACACGATCAAGGTCTGCCGCGAGTACGTTCGCGCGCAACGCGAATATGCGGAAGTGGACCGCGACGGCGACGAGGTCCTCGAGTATGCGCAGCACTTCAACAGCAGTCCCGGAATGAAGAACGGACTCTACTGGGAAGCATCGGAAGGCGAGGACGAGAGCCCACTCGGACCGCTCGTCGCGTATGCGTCCGCCGGTTCCTACAACCTTCAACAGGAAGGGCCGCAACCATTCCACGGCTACTACTTCCGGATCCTCACGCGCCAGGGCGCGAAGGCACCGGGCGGCGCGTACGGCTACGTGATCAACACGAACATGATCGGCGGGTTCGCCCTGGTGGCGTATCCGGCGACGTGGGGAAGCTCGGGACTCACGACGTTCATCGTGAACCAGCAGGGCAAGGTCTACCAGAAGGACCTGGGTCCGCAGACGGCTGCCCTCGCCGCGGGAATGCGGGCGTACAACCCGGATGCGACCTGGACGCTCGTGGACGAAGACTGAACTTGACTCTTGCGCGAAGCGCCTTGGAGTGCGGCGCGAAGCGCCGCTTTGGATTGGCACGAGTGAATCGGTTCCATGAAGGATCCAAAGCGGCGCTTCGCGCCGCACTCCAAGGCGCTTCGCGCAATGCGAGGAGGTTACGCACATGTCGGAATCCTCGAAACTCTACAGCACGGATCGAGCGCTGAAGCGTTCACTGCGCGTCGCCTATCCGGCCGGAAAGGGCCGCATCGTCCTCCGCACCGAGCTCGACTGGGAAGCCGATGTCGAGCCGGCGTCGGTGAGCGAGGACGGAACGATCTCGACCTTCGAGATCGAATCCACGCAGCCGTTCCTGTACTTCAAGGCGTGCCTGCTGCGAGATGGCGAGACGCGCTGGTCGCTCGGCCCCAACCGGCTTCTGCTCATGACCGAGGCCGACAGGCGGAAGCACTACCCGTACTTCTTCGACGAGTCGAACGGCCGGTTCTCGAAACTCGTCGAGTTCCCGTCGGCAATCCTCGGCCGACCACACAAGATGCGCGCGTACCTGCCGCCGGGTTATGACGAGAACACGCTCAGGTCGTATCCGGTCGCCTACATGCAGGACGGACAGAATCTCTTCTTTCCCGAAGAGGCATTCATGGGCCGCGAGTGGGAGGTCGATGAAACCAGCCAGACACTCTCGGCGATGAATGCCGCCGAAGAAGTCATCTTCATCGGCATCCACTCGGGGGATCGCATGCTCGACTACACGCGCCCGGGTTACGAGCCTTACGCGCGATCGCTCGCCGAAGAGGTCGTACCGCACGCGGAGAGCCTGATTCGGCTGAAGCGGCACCGGCGACAGCGATCCGTCTGGGGCTCGTCGCTCGGCGGCGTCGTGTCGTTCTACACGGTCTGGCAACACCCGGAGGTCTTCGGCGTCGGGGTCTGCATGTCGAGCACGTTCTCGCACCGTGACGACCTGATGGAGCGCGTGCTCACGGAACCTCCGAGAGACGTTGCGTATTACCTCGACAGCGGATGGCCGGAGGACAACTACGAAGTGACCATGGGAATGGCGATGGCGCTCGTGGCTCGCGGCTGGACCTACGGTCGCAACCTCGTGCACCTCTGTTTCCCGATGGCGACGCACGATGAGACGTCGTGGGGAATGCGCCTGCATCTGCCGCTCCAGTTCCTGAATGGCGCGGTAGCCAAGGCATCTCGCGAGGGGCTTCCCGTGCTCGGCGACACGGGATTCAGGGCGGCGAGTTTCTGAGGTGTCCGTGAAACCCCAGGCGCCCCGGCGTGTCCCGTTTACCGTTCGAGGTGACGTCTCAATGAACAAATCAGTGCGAGTGGCGATGCCCGTCTGCGTCGCCGTTGCGATTCTGGTCGGGGTTACGGCTCAGACCGTCCTCGCGCAGGAGCCGGTTGCGGGAAGCGCTTCCGACCAGCGCATCGAGGCGCTCGAGCGGCGCATGGAGGCGTTCGAGCGGGCGACAAAGGCCGAGATCGACGCACTCAGGCGCGAACTCGACACCCGCACGGCAGAGCTTGCAATCGAGCGCGCCAAACGTGAGGAAGCGGAGCGCC
>CAZQBW010000434.1:0-2685 GCA_964591515.1 uncultured Clostridia bacterium | reverse complement strand
AGATCCGCATCCGCGGCACGAACCTCGTCGACGTGACCGCGGTGACCTTCACCGGTGGAGCCAAAGCGAAGTTCATCGCCGAGAACCCGACGCGCATCCGCGTGACGGTTCCTGCGGCGGCGAAGAGCGGTCCGATCACGGTCACGACCAAAGGCGGCCAGGCGACGAGCCCCGCGTTCACTCTCACGGCAAAGCCGGCGCCGGGCCCCGGTCCCACGCCCGGACCGGGGCCCGGACCGGGGCCCGGACCTGGTCCGGACGTTGAGCCCGGTCTCGATCCGGTGCGTCCGACCGTCACGAGCTTCGAGCCGGCGACGGCCGGCATCGGCGATCAGGTGACGATCCGCGGCCGCGGCTTCACGAGCGTGACGGGAGTAGAGTTCAACGGCCGCGCCGCCGCTCGATTCCGGGTATTCTCGGCGACGGAAGTGCGCGCAACCATACCGGCGGGAGCCACGTCGGGGCCGGTGACCGTCGTGACCCGTACCTCGCGGGCCTCCAGCCAGACGTCGCTGACGATCAGCACGGGACCGCCGCCCGCCGCCGCCCCGACGATCGCGAGCTTCACCCCGCTTACCGGAGCTATAGGCGACCGGATCGACCTTACCGGAACGGGATTCGTCGACGTTCGAAAGGTGCAGTTCAACGGCATCGACGCGCGATTCACCGTGCGATCGGCGACGATCATTCGGGCGCTGGTGCCCGAGGGCGCGACGTCCGGACCGATCCGCGTCGAGACCGGCACTGGTCAGGTGCAGAGCCGGCAGCCTTTCACGGTCGCCGCGGCCGCCCAGGCGCCGGTCATCCTGGGCCTGACGCCATCTCGTGGAGCGCCGGGTGACGCGATCCGCATCGACGGCCGGGGCTTCATCAACGTGCAAAGTGTCGAGCTCGCCGGGATCGTGGTCGAGCACCAGGTCATCTCCGAGACGCGAATCCGCATAACGGTCCCGCGCAACGCCCGGACGGGTCGGGTCGCGATCGTGACCGCTGGCGGTCGCGGCGAGTCGGCGGGCGATTTCACCGTGATTCCGGCGGTCGTGCCTCCGGCGATCAACCGGCTGAATCCCGATCGCGGAACGATCGGCAACGTGGTGACGATCGTCGGCACCAACTTCACGGACGTGCGGCGCGTCGAGTTCAACGGCACCAGCGCCGAGTTCTCGGTGCTCTCCGACACCCGCATCCGGGCGACGGTTCCGTTCGGTGCGACGACGGGTCGAATCTCTGTCGTCACGAACGGCGGGCGCGCGGAAAGTCCGGGCAGCTTCACGATGCTCGTGCCGGCCACGACGAGGTTGCAGTTTGCTTCGCACACGCTGTCGGTGAATGCGAGCGACCGGCGACTCGACGTCGCCGTCACGCGTGAGGGTGACACTAGCGGGACGGTGTCGGTCGAGTTCTTCGCGCGCGATCGCGGCGCCATCGATGGTCGCGACTACCGCGTGCGCGCCGGCCGGCTCGACTTCGGACCCGGTGAACGGCGCAAGGTCATCCCGGTCGACATTCTCGAGGGCCGGGGCGGCCCGGCTTATCGCGATTTCGAACTGACCCTTCGCAACCCGCGAACGGGCGCGCTGCTGGGCAATCCGTCGACGACGATCGTGACGATCATCGACGACCTGTCGAGCGGAGCGATTCTGGAAGTCCGAGAATCGGCGCTCGACTTCGGGCGTGTCCGCATCGGTCAGGTCGTCAGGCGCACGGTATCCGTCCGCAACGGCGGACGCGGGACCCTGTCCTTCGAGGTGGACGACTTCGGGGGAGGCGAGGGTTTCGTGTTGGCCGAACGCCCTGCGCGTACACGGCTGGGCGCGGGCGAGACGACGACGTTCGCAATCGAGTTCCGGCCGCGTTGGCGGGTCGGCCGCTTCTCTGGAACGGTGGTGGTCCGCAGCAACGCCGGCGAAAGGCCGATCGCATTGCGGGCGGAATCGCTTGGCGAACTGCCGGCGGTTCCGTCGCTGCTGACGACGGCCGTGAATTTCGGGGCCGTGCGGCAGGGCGACCGTGCCACGTGGCCGGTTACGATCCGGAATACGGGTTTCGGCAGATTGCGGATCCTGGATGCGCGCATCGACACCGGCTCGTCGTCGGGCTTCTACGTTGCGACGCGTCCGAGCCGGATCGACCTCGGTCCGTGGGAGACGTCGACGATCCTCGTCGGGTTCAGCCCGTCGGGCTATGGCGACGGCGTCGTCTACGGCAGGCTGCGGATCGACACCTCGGCCGGCATCGTCACGACTTATCTCGAGGCAGACCGGCGCGCGGAGCCGTTCCTCGTGCTCGAGCCGCGGTCGATCGACTTCGGCGAGATCGAGCCGAACGAAGAGGCCATTCGCGACCTCGTCATCAGCAACGACGGCGATGCGCCGCTTCGGGCCCGAGTGCAGTTGCGAGCGGGTGAGGGAGTGTTCTTCCTCGAGGGAGCGCGAGACCTGATCGTCGAGCCGCGAGGCAGCCGTACTATCGCAGTCGGCTTCAGTCCTGGCGCGGGCGCCGGATACGCACATTCTGGCTCGATCGAGATCCGCAGCGAAGGCGGCGACGCGCTCGTTCCGTTGTCCGGCTCCGTTCGTTCGGTTCAACCTCCGACGGACCGGCCTTTCGTGGCGATCGAGGGACCGGCTACGGGAGAGGTCCTGACGTCGGGAGACACGGCGACCGTGCGTTTCAGCGCGTATT
>CAZQBW010000433.1:0-2698 GCA_964591515.1 uncultured Clostridia bacterium | reverse complement strand
TCGTCGAGATCGAGTTCGGCGGCAATGCAACTGCCTCGAGACGCGAAACCGCGGCCTTCACGGCATCGAGCGCCAGTCCTTTCGGCGCGTCGTCCAGCCACGAACGCACGCCGCACTCCCGCAGCGACACCTCGACCGCGGAAAGCGCGGTCGTTGCGGACTGTGATCGGCGCACGAGATGGGCCTCGACCTTGGTGAGCCGGTCCGCCGCTGCTTCGAGGACGGCAAGCTGCTCGAGCGCCTTCGAGCTCTCGGCCGCCTCGAGCTCGGCCATCCTCTTCGCCTCGAGGGCTTCCTGCCGCGCCGACTCGGCGTCCGCGATGCGCCGGGCCAGCGGTGCAGGCAGTCCGCCAGAGAACTCGTCGAATTCGACGGTACCGGCGAGGTTGCCACAGGTCTCGTCGAGGATGGGGCAGTGACCGGACGCGAGTGACTTCCTGTCGTGCCGAAAGCGTTCGAGCTGCGCCTCGACTGCGGCCAAGGCAGCGGCGGCAGTGGTGGCTCTCTGGCGAGAAGCTTCGGCGTGCGCAGCGCGCTTCGCGACCGATTCGCGATCGGCGAGCTCGGAGCGCAGCAGTGCCGCGTCGGCCCGAATGGCGGCGACGTCTTCGAGTGCGCGTCGCGCCGCAGACACCGCTGCCGCCGGTGAAGCGAGTCCGGCGAACGCCGAGACCCAGCGCAGGGCAGATGCTTCGAGCGCGCTGGCGTTCGCTCGATCCAGTACTACTGTCGCAAGCTCGGATTCGGCCGACGCGAGTGCCTTGCTCTCGTTCTCGTGATCCGACTCCAGGCGCTCCAGTTCGACCGCGGCGTTGGCGATTGCAGCCGCTGCCTCGGTTTCTGTCTTCACGATTTCGTTACCGAGGAACTGGGCGCGCCGGGTCAGCTCGTCACGCTCCTTCCGCTGTTTCTCGAGTCCTGACAGGGCCCTGGTTGCTGCATTGTGCGTCTCGAAATCGGATTCCGAGTCCCTGCAGAGCGCAACCGCCTCGACCGACGCGGCGAGGTCCCGGCGCGCGGTGACCGCGCGTTCCGTCGCCAGCGCGAATGCGGTCCCGGCCGACTCAGCCACCGACCGCAGTTCGAAAGCTCGAGCCTCGGCGGCCTCGAGGATCGCAATGGTCGCTGCGGTCTCGGCCAGCGCGGCGTCGGAGGCGGCGATCTCCGCAGTGAGCGCGTCTCGCGAAGCTGCCGTCAACGCGAGTGCCGCCACGACGTCGTCGAACTTCGCCGTCCTCTCGGCGAGCGAAGCGGAGCGCTGTTCGTCGCTGCCGATCCGTCGCTTAGCCTCGTTCTCGATGCCGAGCGCCTTCGTGTTGGCGTCATTCCACGCGCTGATTCCCAGGATCCGGTCGAACTCGTCCGTCCTCGCCTTGCCCGTGACGCCAAAGGCTCCGTCGAAGCGTGCCTGCGGCGGTCCGATGATCGTGGTGAACTGCGAGCCGAGCGATCGACTATCGGAGAGTCCAAGCAACCCGGTCAGCACCGCTTCGGTTTCGGCGGCGTTTTTGGTTTCGATCGAGCGCGGGCCATCGGGCGTCGATTGCGCGAGTACCCACTTCGACGTCGCGCCTGCGGCCCGTTCTATGACGTAGTCCAGGCCGTCCACGGCCGTGAACGAGACTCGCACGACGCCGGTCTTGAAGCCCTTTCGAACGAAGCGCTCGGCGCTTCCGATGAAGTCGCGGGCGTCGACGCCGAAGAGGGCGTAGCCGATGGCCTCGAATACGGTGCTCTTGCCGCTGCCATTCGGTCCGCTGAGCACGTTGATGCCTTCAGCGAAGTCGAAGGTGCGCTCGGCGAACGGCTTGATGTTCGTCAGTTCGACGCGGTTGATCTTCATTCGGACGCGGGGATCGACGAGGGAGAGTCGTGCAGCGAGCGATGGACGAATTCGAAGAGCTCTGCGGGGTCAGCCGAGCCATCCAGAAGCCGGCGTTTCAGGTCGACGGTCAGTCGGGTCATCGCGTCGGCCCTGCCCGTCCACGCCGACTGCTCGGCCCAAAGTTCCGAAACGACTGCGTGTTCGACGTCGATGAGCTCCATCGCTGCATCGGACGGGCGATCGGTTCGAGCAAGTTGAAGCGTGTGGTCGACCTCGACGTGGAGCGGGTCGACGGACTCCGAAACGGCTGCCACGATGTCATCGCGGGTCAGCTCGATGGGACGGAACGCGACGGCGCCTCCGATCCTGACGCGGACGACGGGGCGGCGCTCATCGGCCTCGCCGGCCTCGGCCATCGATCTCTCGACTGCCACGGAAATCCTGGCGGCGGCTTCGTCCGGGTGCGCCGCGCCGGTCGCGTCGACTCGCACATTGAGCATTCGGCGCGGAGACGTGGCAACGTGTTGGATCGCGGGAGCCTCGCACGGATTCCACGTGACCAGGTTTGCGCCCTTTGGCCGGTAGGTTTCCTCGCCGAAGTTCACGCATTCGGGCGAGCCCGGATTGAATGCGAACGGCACGCCTTCGCGATCTATCACGTAGGGCTTGTGACCGTGTCCCAGCGCGACGTAGCCGAAGGCCTCGGCGAGCGGCAACGCTTCGTCGACCGACATGCAGCCGACCTCGTTGGGGCTGAAGGTGCGGACGCCGACGTGAAAGAGGAGTGCGCGACGGCCTTCCGGCACGGCTTCGACGGCGGCGTCAACGATGCGAGGAACGTGAGTGCCGGCGTAGGCGCCAAAGTAGCCGACG
>CAZQBW010000432.1:0-2701 GCA_964591515.1 uncultured Clostridia bacterium | reverse complement strand
GTGCCGACGGTCACTCCGTAGAGGAACCCGGAGCAGGCGGCCGACAGGTCGAAGCCCCAGGCGTTGCGGGCTCCTATCTTGTTCTGGACGAGGCAGGCCGTTGCCGGAAAGAACATGTCGGGAGTGACGGTCACGACGATGATCAGGTCGATCTCGCTCGCATCGATGCCTCGCTGGCGCAGGACTGCTTCGGCAGCACGTGCTCCCAGATCGGATGCGGCCACGCCCTTCTCGACGACGTGTCGCTCCCTGATGCCGGTGCGCTCGAGGATCCATTCGTTCGTCGTCTCGACGATCTTGGCGAGGTCATCATTCGTCACGACCTTGGGCGGAACGTAGCTGCCTACTGCCGTGATCTTGGCTCTGCGGGGTGCGGTCATTCGTGCCTCCTGCGGGGTGAAGGGGGCATTGTAGCGGGAGGGGTGAGGGCTGGCCAGCGTCAGTCCTGAAGAGTTTCCTCTTACTTTGCGCCTTTGCGAGACCTTGGCGTCTTTGCGGGAAAACAGGCTCGAGACTGTTTTCCCGCAAAGACGCCAAGGACTCGCAAAGGCGCAAAGAGCGAACGACTACCGCAGCGCCGGCAGCCTCTCTTCCCTCACCCTCGCCATCGCGATGGCGTCCACGAACTCGCCGTTCCGGTACGCGTACGCCCGATGCCGCCCCTCTTCCACGAACCCGAACCGCTCGTAGAGCCGGACACCCGCTTCGTTGTCCGCGTACACCTCCAGCTCCAGCCGCAACAGGTTCAACCAGTTGTCGGCCAGATCCACGATAGCCTGCATGAGCGCCGTCCCGACACCGCGACCCTGCCAGTCATCGTGCACTCCAATCCCGATCGTCGCGGCATGACTCCGACGCGCCACACTCGGGTTTCCGTGCAGTCCGGCCATTCCGACAACGCGTCCGTCGACCTCGGCAGCGAGCAACCACGTCCCCGCAGCCGGGTTTGCGAGCCGTTCGGCCCACGTCGATTCAGCTGGATACGGCAGCTGGAAGGTGCCCGCCATCGCCGCCGGCCCCCTGTAAATTTCCGTCACGTCCGCCGCGTCGGCGGCCGTCGCGCGTCGTATCCTGACCTCGACTCGTTCCGTCATCCTCTTCTCCTCAAAGTTGAAGCCGAAGCGCGCGCGCCAATCCGGCGCTCGGGGGCGCGCCGGCGCTTTATGACGCCCGAATCCACGACCGCGCCTGTCCGGCTGACGGCGTTGAAGAACAGCTGGTCCGCGTCGATCTCGACTGCGAGGAACGCGAGGTCCCTGTCGTATCCCGCTGCCGCGAGCCCCGAACGCGGGTCGATGTCGCCGAGGGCGAGCTTGCCCCCGGCGCCAACCACGAAGTGCGTGATTCCCCGCTGCGGCTTCGTCCGCTCGTAGAAATGGTCGTGCCCGGCGAAAGCGACGGTGACGTTGTGCTCGAGGAATATCGGCTCGAGCAACTCGCGCAGGCTCAGTTTCGAGCCGTGCCGCGTACCCGACGAGTAGATCGGGTGGTGGAAGAAGGGGATCATCCACTCCTCTTCACCGGCGAGCTCGCCCCTGAGCCACTCCATCTGTGTCGGCGTCGGATAGTCGCTCTCGAGCGCGATGAACTTCACGCTCTGCTTCGGGGCCTTGAAGCTGTAATAGGTCTTCCCGCCCATGTTGAAATCGGCGTAGAACCTTTGCAGGCGTGAATCGTGGTTCCCGAGCGACGCGTAGAACGCGATCCCCTTCTGGCGCAGCGCAGCATACGGCTCCTCGAACTTCTCCCCGAAGTCCTCTGGACTCTCCTTCCCCAGCAGGTTGTCGCCGACCGTGATGACGAACTCCGCCGGGAAGCGCTCGCAGAGTGCCGCCATACGGGCCGCGAGTTCGTATTGACGCTTCGTGCCGGTTCCGAAATCACCCAGCACGAGGAACTTCAACGAGCCTTCCCGGTTGGGCAACGGGACCGTGGCCCTCTCCGCGGCCGGGCGCCGCTGTGACGCCCGCGACGCGGACTGCGGTTTGGCGGGGCCGGTCACAGGATTCCACAGCGCGACAGCGAGGAAGCAGACCAGGATGCGTCGGATTCGCATGTGCGTGCTCCCGAGTCAGCGTGGGACCGCGTTGCGCAGGACGTCGACGACCATCTGCGCGTCGATGTCGAGCAGTACCAGGTCGGGGCCGACGATTCGGTACTCCAGCTCGACCGGCAGCTGGGGCAGTACGCTGAGAAGCCGGTAAGGCACCGTCGAGAGGGGGAGCTCTGACGGGTAATGCGTGTTGATCCGACTGCGGAACGTCTGGTTCGGCGCCTCATCGTAGATCTCGGCGCGCAGCACGCGGCCTTCGGGGCCGGCGAGCAGCTCCCTGAAAAGCCGCCGCAGGAGCGGGCGGATCTCGCTGACGAACAGGTCGCCCTCTTCGGCACGCCCCCGCTTGGCGGCGAGCAGCTTCTCGAGACTCGCTCCGTAGGCGTGAACGCTTTCGGGCGACGCTTTGGGCGGAAGCGGTGCGAGCTTCGAGTCGAGCCGGCGGCGCAGTTCGACATACTCGGCGACCTCTTCCTGGAACTCCTCGAGCCCCTCGGCATCGAGCTCGCGTTGCTCTGCCTCGGACGGAAGGTGCGACTGACACGCGAGGGCGACCGGGGGAAGTGAGGAAGCGCAGGTCGCGACCAGCATCAGCGCGATGATCCGGCCGATTCGCTCGCAGCGGCCTCTCCGCAGACGGTCCGCAGC
>CAZQBW010000431.1:0-2716 GCA_964591515.1 uncultured Clostridia bacterium | reverse complement strand
CACCTGCTCGGCCTGATCAACGACGTCCTGTCGATCTCGAAGATCGAGGCCGGTAAGCTCACGCTCAACGAGCAGATCTTCGATCTCGGACGAATGCTCCAGGGCATCGAGGACATGATCGGCGTTCGCGCGCGCGCGAAGAACCTGCGTTTCGTCGTCGACGAGGCGCCCGGTGTTCCCCAGCTCATCCGCAGTGACGAAGGCAAGCTCCGACAGGTGCTCATCAACCTGCTTGGTAACGCGGTCAAGTTCACGGAGACCGGCGGCGTCGCGCTCCGAGTGCGATGGGAGAACGACCGCGTCGGATTCGAGATCGAGGACACAGGGCAGGGAATCGCCGAGAACGAGGTCGACCAGATCTTCGATGCGTTCGTGCAGAGCGAGAGCGGGCGTTCGGCCAAGGAGGGGACCGGGCTCGGACTCGCGATCAGTCGGAACTTCGTGAACCTGATGGGCGGTGACATCACCGTGCGAAGTGAGTTCGGCCGTGGAACAGTGTTCAGCTTCGAGATCGACGCGCCGCGCGCCGAGGAGGCAGAATTGCCCCGGGCGCAGCGCCGAGTCGTCGGGCTCGAGCCGGGCCAGACGGGGCTGCGCGTGCTCGTGGTCGACGACCGGTACGAGAACCGTGTGCTGCTGATGAAGCTGCTGGCCTCGGTCGGCTTCGATGTTCGCGAAGCATCGGACGGGCGGCAGGCAGTGGACCGTTGGCTCGAGTGGAAGCCCCGGCTCGTCTGGATGGACATGCGAATGCCGGTCATGGATGGCAGTGCGGCGACTCGCGAGATACGGCGGATCGAAGCGGCCGAGGGAATCAGCGGTGATGCGAGGACGCGAGTGCTCGCGCTGACGGCGAGCGCGTTCGAGCACGAGCGAAGTGCGGTGCTCGCTGCCGGCTGCGATGACTTCGTGACGAAGCCGTACCGGGATACGACGATCTTCGAGAAACTGGCCGAGCATCTCGGTGTGCGCTTCGTGTACGAAGGCGAGGACGCGAGGATCGCGCGCGAAGCCGAATCCCACGAAGAGGTCGAGATCACGTCGGCTCGGCTCGGCGGATTGCCGTCGTCCCTGGCGAACGACCTGCATGCCGCGCTGATGCTCGGCAATCCGAAGGGGGCACAGGTGGTTATCGACTCGATTGCAGATCACGACGAGCCACTGGCCGACGAACTTCGGCGACTCGTGAAGAACTACGAGTTCGACGAGATCATCGACGCGATCGAGGCCGCCGGCCTGAGCAGCTCGTCGCAGTGAGTCGACAGGATTCTCGGGATTTCCCGAGGATTGAAAGGATTCTTCTTTGAGGGTCGAAGCGTCGCTCAACCCCCATTGTGACTCCTGTCAATCCTCAGGAAATCCTCGGAATCCTGTCAACTCACTACTCGATGCAACTGGACGCCCTGCTGTGCTCTAATTGCGCCCATGTACGTCGGCAACATCCTGATCGTCGATGACACCCCGGGCAACCTCGACCTCCTGATAGACATTCTCGAGACGAACGATTACGAGGTTCGCGTCGCCAGGAGTGGCCGTCGCGCGCTCGCCGCTGCCGCCGCGTCGACGCCCGATCTGGTCATGCTCGACATCAACATGCCCGAGATGGATGGCTACGAGGTGTGTCGCCGCCTGAAGCAGGAGCCCTCGACGAGCGAGATCCCCGTCATCTTCCTGAGCATCAACGACGACGTCATCGACAAGGTCACCGCGTTCCGGGCTGGCGGCGCCGACTACGTCACGAAGCCTTTCCAGGCCGAAGAAGTTCTCGCGCGGGTCGAGAACCAGCTGAAGATCTCGCGACTTCAGCGCGAGCTGGTCCTCGAGCGCGAGGACGCCGTTCGATCGCGCGAAGCCGCACTCGAGGCGAGTCGCGCGAAGTCGGCATTTCTCGCAAACATGAGCCACGAGCTGCGCACTCCGCTCAATGGCATTCTCGGATACGTGCAGCTCATGGAGCGCGACCACGCGCTTACCGACCGACAACGCGAGAACCTCGGCGTCATCTCGCGCAGCGGCGAGCATCTGCTGGCACTCATCAACGACGTCCTGTCGCTGTCGAAAATCGAGGCTGGACATACCAGCCTGAACTCCCGCGCGTTCGACCTTCTCAATCTGCTGCGCGGTATCGAGGAGATGTTCCAGATGCGCGCGACGACCCAGGGGCTCAGCCTGGCCTTCGACATACCCCACGACCTGCCCAGGTTCGTGACGGGCGATGACGGAAAGCTCCGCCAGATCCTCATCAACCTTCTGGGGAACGCATTCAAGTTCACGGACACGGGCGGTGTGCGACTTTCGATTTCCTGGAGCGGCGGCGTGACGCGCATCCTCGTCGAGGACACGGGCAAGGGCATCGCCGCCTCGGAACTCGAGGACGTGTTCGAGCCGTTCGTTCAGAGCGAGAGCGGACGGCAGGCGGGGGAAGGCACCGGACTGGGGCTCACCATAAGCCGGAACTTCGCGCGCCTCATGGAAGGGGACATAACTGTCGAGAGCCTGCCCGGGGTTCGAACTGTCTTCACCGTCGACCTCAAGCTGCCGGCGGCTTCGCTCGTGGACATCAGGCAGGAGGCACGCGCCGCGGCAGCGGAGAACGGCGACCCGTCGGCGGGCGCGCCGGTCGCTGCTGCGCTCTCGGACGAGACCCGGTCTCGACTGGCGGCTCTCGGTCCGGACGAGCGCGCGGCTCTCCAGTCGCCGATGATGGCAGGTGATC
>CAZQBW010000430.1:0-2732 GCA_964591515.1 uncultured Clostridia bacterium | reverse complement strand
GCACTCGCCCCCGCGACCCACGGCTATTTCCTTCGACCGCTCCGCGGTCGATTCTTGCCTCTCCGTAGGCCAAGCTCCAGAGCCCACGGCGCAAGCCGTGCGACAACGAGAATGTTTTGGCAGAGCCCCGCAAGGGGCGAAACGGGACCGCTACCCAAGTAGCGGGTGCCCGGTGTCCCGCTGCATGGCACGAAGCCGCCCCCGTCGCGACGACGAGAGCGGCTTCGAGATGCTATCCGTTACGGCTGGACTTCCGTCGGAAGCTGGGCGGCTTGCCAGGCACTGAGGCCACCCTTGAGAGCGTATGCGTTCGTGAATCCCCACTGCTGCAGTTTGAGCACCGCACCGGCGCTCGTGTGTTCGGCCCCTCAGGTGCAGTACGCGACTATGAGGGTATCCTTCGCGAGGTCCTTGCTCCATTCGGCGAGCTTGGCGTCGGGGACCTTCTCGGCGCCCTTGACCATCGCGCCCGTGAAGGCGCTGCGCGTATCGATGAAGCGAATCGCTACGCCTTCGTCCATCCACTTCTTGATCTCGTCCGTGGTGACGCGGCGGGCAACCGTGGCGTCGAATGGCACCGCCGGCTTCGTGTCAGGCTTCGCGACCGTCACGGGAGGAGCCGCTTTCGGCGGCGCGCCTCCGCTCTGGCCAAACGCGGGGACCGCCAGCAGCAACGCCAGCGCCGTGCCCCCACTGATGATTTGAAAACGCATACTTCTCAGTCCTCCGAAATATAGTGAGCGGCACAGAACGCCGCATTGAAACATTAACTACCGCAACCCATTGCCGCAAGCAGCGTTTCCGCCGGTCATTCGACGGTGAAGGCGGCAATGCCCGTCGCCGACGCGCCTCCCGGATTGGTAACGACGACATCGCGTGCAACGCGTGCTGCCTTCTTCTTGATCTTGATGTTCACGTCGAGCCGCGCTGGCGAAACGAACGTGACCGAATTCACGGTGATCTTGGACCCGAATGAAACCGTCGCCCCCTGCGCGAATCCCGATCCGTTCACGGCAACGGTCAGCGTTGCCTTGCGCCGTGCCGACGACGGCGCGCAGCTCGTGACCGCGAGCTCGGCCGAGCCTTCGACCGTCACCGTGAAACTGCACGCGCCGCCCGTCGACGTCGTGCACGCGACTTCAGTCGTGCCTACCGGGAAGGTCGAGCCTGATGCCGGCTCGCACACAGGAGCGCCGCACTCGCCGGTCGGCTGCGGCGCGTCGAAAGTGACGACTTCGGATCCGTTTCCGTCCGCGTCAGACACCACGACGTCGTCCGCGCAGCGAAGGTCGCAAGCTCCCGTCCGCAAGACGATCTTGTAGACACCGCCCCGGCCGCCAAAAACGCTGTCGGTCACTAAATAAAGCTCACCGCCTTCGTCCTCGCCGAACGACACCACGGGTTCGCCCGAGGCGCCCGTCGGCATCGTGACGGCCGTGCTCGCGCCCGGGACGAGCGTCAGGATCTGACCCGAACCGAGGCAGTAGTCCGCAAAGACGTACTTCCCGACAAGCGACGGAATCGCGGCGCCGCGGTAAACATAGCCGCCAGTGATCGAGCAGCCCGACGAAACCCCGTTGCTTCCGCCGTGTGCATATTCGAAGACCGGCAGGATCTTGCCCGACGTGTCGCACCCAGTCGTCGGAGGCCGGCAGTGCGTGCCTTCCATCACGTTCCAGCCGTAGTTGCCGCCCCGCGTGATGATGTCGACTTCCTCGTACTGATTCTGTCCGACGTCGCCGGCCCAAAGCTGTCCCGTCTGACGGTCGAACGAGTATCTCCACGTGTTCCGGAGCCCGTAAGCGTAAATTTCGTCGCGACCTGCCAGGCCTACGAACGGGTTGTCCGATGGAATCGCGTACGGAAGAGCCCCGTTAACGTCGAAACGCAGCAGCTTCCCGAGCAGCTCGTTGATGTCCTGTCCGTTCTCGTCCGGATCGTTCGCCGACCCGCCATCGCCGGTCGCAGCGTAGAGAAAACCGTCCGGGCCGAACTTGAGCAGCCCTCCGTTGTGGTTCTCGGCAAGCGTGTGCGGGATCTCGATGATTCGCCTTTCAGAAGTACTGGCGAGATTCGGATTGCCGGCCATCGCCTGGTACTCGGCAATGACGAGCCCACCCTCGGTCGGCGTCCTCCCCGTGTAGAAGACGAAGAATCTCCGATTGTTCTCGTAGTCGGGGTGGAATGCGACGCTGAGCAGTCCCTGCTCGTTTCCACCGTCTTCGACACGATCCTCGATGCTCAGAAAGGGAGTCGCAAGCAACTGTCCGTTCTGGATGATCCGGATGCGGCCTTCCTTCTCGACGACGAACAGTCGATTCGTTCCGTCGCCGGCATTCGTCACATGAACGGGACGCTCGAGGCCAAGCACGACGAGATCGAGCTCGATCGGGGCGCCAGCGGCTCCGCGGTCGGAGTCAGCCCGCCCTTCGATCCGAGTCGCGGCTGCACCGGCGGTTACCGAGACCGCAAGAAGTCCGGCGCCTGCGATCGCGCCAATGCGTCTACGGAATGAATGCATGGTTTCCCCCACCCTCTTGATCGCCGCCCTGTGGTCTGGCCTGGTACGCACGAAGTGTAACGCCGCTCGAGGACTGCGGTCATGGAGTGTCACGTCCCGCAGCCTGATACGCCGCGGCCATGTACCTCGACGTCTTTATCCGTCCGTGCCTCTGTGTCTCTGATGGTATGAGGCCGCGCTAAGTAGCGCCGGCGCCAGCGTTGTAGACTGG
>CAZQBW010000429.1:0-2749 GCA_964591515.1 uncultured Clostridia bacterium | reverse complement strand
TGCGCGCGCTCCGCTGCATGCGCTAGTTCGGCGGCGATTGTCTCGGATGACCCTCTACTCCAATGCGCGAGCAGTAAGGAGCAGGAGCACAATTCGGTAGTGGCCACGTTCCCGAGCAATGCTTAACGGAGTGTCGTTGCCAACGCCAATGTTGGCGCTCGCATTGTTGGCGAGCAACAGTCTAACCGTGTCGACGTGGCACCCGGTGACTGCCCCCATAAGCGCCGTTCCCAGCAATGGCTGCGTGTGGTCGATGAATGCACCATTGTCGATCAACATGCGAACCGCCTCGGTTTGGCCAGCCTGCGCCGCCGAATACAGTGGAAGCTGGGATCCAGCATGCGAATTGGGACTAGCCCCGATGCGGAGCAGCCGTGTCATCTCACTGAGGTCGCCTTCCGCCGCCGCGGAGGTGAGACGAAGCTGTAGGTCTGCACATACCGGATCCAAGACGCCATCGCCATCGCCCATTCCATAGTAGGGCGCATCACACCGGCAGGACCGAATCGAGTCGTCAGGGACAAAGTCGACAGTCAATCGCGGAGTGGAATCACGGCGAAGTGAGGAAGCCAAACGCATCCCAACACCAAAGCCGAGGCTCAGACAACCGATTCCAAGTGCAACGACAATCGAAACGGTTCGTGTTCTCATGGTGCGATTTCACGGGACGCAAGCCGCCGAACGTCAAGCATCAGCGGGCGCGCGCGACGGCGTCAAGGGTAACAGACGAAGCCTCGCTGCGTGCGCTCCGCTGCATGCGCTAGTTAGGTTGCGTTGCGCCAATGCAGGAGCTTCTCTGAGACGACACACGTTGCGGAGATGTAGAGACATCCCGTCGCCTGAAGGAGGATGACCCGAAGGACCGCTCGGTCTTCCGAGTTCAGGCCGTCAGCGCCTGGAAGGTAGCTTTCGCGGTCTGCGATGAGATTGAGAAGGATGCCCAGCTCGAAGTAGGCGAAGCAGACCGCCCAAGCGACGAGCGCGAAAGAGAAGGTGATTCGGGCGACCGTCGCAATCGTGCCCGTAAGCAAGCGAGTTCGTACCAAGCATAAGACTACAGCGGCGAGGGTACCGACCATCGTCAGAATGTAGCCACAATAGATAGCGAGACGCATTACTAATCCCCACCTCACGAACAGGCAAGCAACCTAACGTCAAGCATCAGCGGGCGCGCGCGACGGCGTCAAGGGCAACGGAACGATCTCGCTGCGCGCGCTCCGCTGCATGCGATAGTTCGGCGGCTGCCTGGCTACGCGACCGCACCCGTGGGATCAACCAGGGAGCTCTTGCTCGGAACGCTCACGCCTTTCATTCGAGAGCGAGCTGTCCGACTCCTGCGTCGATTCGCGAACTCCGGCGAACGTAGCGGACCGACAACTGCCGCCTTGAAAGAGCAAGGGCCGATAGGGGCCGATGCAGCCGCCTAACGTCAAGCATCAGCGGGCGCGCGCGACGGCGTCAAGGGGAACGGAACGATCTCGGTGCGCGCGCTCCGCTGCATGCGCTAGTTCGGTGGCGCCGCACGGTAACAGTATGCAGCCGCGAGCGCCACTGCAGCGGCGAGGACGATCACCCAACGACCTAGCCTGTCATGTCTGGGCAGAACAGAGAGCGTTGGAACGCGTAGGATGAGGTAGAGCATGAAGAGAACCGTTCCCACCCGGCCGAAGTTTGTGGTAATCCCAATGGACGGTCCAAAGTAGCGAGCATCGACAGAGTGCGCATGCCAGAACTCAATCCAGGGCAGCAGCGCCAGTGATGTCACGTGAGCGACCAGCCATCTGCTCTCACTCGGCCGAGGTTCCTTTTTGTCCAGTAGGCGCCACGCTAACCGGGCCGCGAGCCAGAGATTCAGTACAGCGGAAACGAAGTAGATCAGCTTGATGCCAAGATCGCCAAAATAGAACTGCTCCCTGTCGTGAAACCCCGTGATCGAGCCGAACCAGAGTGCGCCGGCGACAAAACCGAGGTACAGGCACAGCAAGGCACCGACGCTGTCAAGCGTCCTCTCGACGGTATCCGGTGTCGGGTAGGAGGCCCCTATGTTGGAAGACGTGTTTCGCAAGGCATAGCCACCGAACGTCAAGCATCAGCGGGCGCTCGCTGAAGTGTCAAGGGTGAAGGACGAACTCTCGGTGCGCGCGCTCCGCTGCATGCGCTAGTTGGGCGGCGTTGCACGAGCCGACTCAGGTAGGCAGGACGAGTGTCCCCGACCCGAGTGTAAAGCTAGCCCGGTGATTGCTGATCGTGAATCATGAGCGGCGCCGGCGCCGCTGTTTCGAAGACTTGGCCTGCCTCGATATCAGGATGGCCTGTCGCCGACGCCAAGCCCAGAAGATACACGCGCTACTCAGGAGGAACACTGCGACCAGGGTGATCGGAACTTCGACGCCGTGTCGAGTCAACCAGGGCTGACCTTTCCCCCCGCCGATGAGTGTGATCAGCGTCAGGAAAACCATGAGTGCGCCGCCAGCCAATGCCCGAATCAGGCCGTGCCGGTGCCGGAACAGGGTCGCCCACAAGTCTGAAATATGCAGGTCCACGGTAAAGTGCCTAGGAACTCGCTTGCGTCACACCCGCCTTGGAAGGAGCGAGCGTCGGAAGCCGCCCAACGTCAAGCATCAGCGGGCGCGCGCGACGGCGTCAAGGGAAGACGGAACGATCTCGCTGCGCGCGCTCCGCTGCATGCGATACTTAGGCCCCGTTGTGGGCAGGACCAACTGCTGGGGCAAGACGCGCACGGTAATTG
>CAZQBW010000428.1:0-2758 GCA_964591515.1 uncultured Clostridia bacterium | reverse complement strand
ATTGGCTCGGGGAACTTGGGTGGTCGGTGGTGCACGGGACGGCGATTGCTCCGGGGGAACTGCTCGCCGAGCGGAAGGACTTTGGTGAGGTCGTTCTGATGGGGCGGCTTGTTGATGCGCTCGCCCGGCTGAATCCGCACCTGCCGGCCGAGGCGCTCAAGCGGGCGGCGTACGTCCTCACCCACCCGGAGGGCGCGTCGCTCGAGACCCGGAACCGCGCCCTTCACCGGATGCTCGTCAACGGTGTCACTGTCGAATATGCGCGGCCCGACGGCTCGATCGCGGGGGCGCAAGCGCGGGTCATGGACTTCGACGACCCGTCGAACAACGACTTCCTGGCGGTCAACCAGTTCGCCGTCATCGAGAACAACCACCACCGGCGGCCCGACGTCGTGCTGTTCGTCAACGGCCTCCCGCTCGTCGTCCTCGAGCTCAAGAACGCCACCGACGAGAACGCCACCGTCTGGTCCGCCTTCCAGCAATTACAGACCTACAAGGCCGAGCTGCCGTCGCTCTTCGCCTTCAACGAGCTGCTCGTCATCTCGGACGGCACCGACGCCCGACTCGGCACCCTCACCGCCGGCAAGGAATGGTTCAAGCCGTGGCGCACCACGACCGGCGACGCCCTCGCCGCCTCCGTCACGCCCGAGCTCCAGGTCGCGATCGAAGGCGTCCTCGAACACTCGCGCCTCCTCGACCTCGTCCGCGACTTCATCGTCTTCGAGGACGAAGGCGACGGACGGCTCGTCAAGAAGATGGCCGGCTACCACCAGTTCCACGCCGTCGACGCCGCACTGCTCGAAACGCTTCGGGCCGCGGAGCTGACTGCTCGGGCCGGCCCGCCGGCCGGCGCCGGCAGTCTCGTTGCCGTTGATCAGCTGTCCGGAGGTCGCCACGGCGGTCAGCACGGTGACCGGCGAATCGGCGTCGTCTGGCACACCCAGGGTTCGGGCAAGAGCCTCACGATGGCGTTCTTCGCCGGCCGGATCATCCGCGAGCCGCTGATGGCCAACCCGACCGTCGTCGTCCTCACCGATCGCAACGACCTCGACGACCAGCTCTTCGGCACGTTCTCGCGCTGCCGCGATCTGCTGCGCCAGCCGCCCGTCCAGGCCGAGAGCCGCGCCGACCTGCGCGACAAACTCTCCGTCGATTCCGGAGGCGTCGTCTTCACGACCATCCAGAAGTTCTTCCCCGAGGAGAAGGGCGACCGCTACCCGGTGCTTTCGGACCGCCGCAACATCATCGTCATCGCCGACGAAGCCCACCGCTCGCAGTACGACTTCATCGACGGCTTCGCGCGCCACATGCGCGACGCGATGCCAAACGCCTCGTTCATCGGCTTCACCGGCACGCCGATCGAGCTGACCGACGCCAACACCCGCGCCGTGTTCGGCGAGTACATCAGCGTCTACGACATCCAGGCCGCCGTGCGCGACCAGGCGACCGTGCCGATCTACTACGAAAGCCGCCTCGCGAAGCTCGAGCTCGACGAAACCGAGAAGCCCGCCATCGACCCCGCGTTCGACGAGATCACCGAGGGCGAGGAGGAGTCGTCGCGCGAGCGCCTGCGCTCGAAGTGGGCGCAACTCGAAGCCATCGTCGGCTCGGAGAAACGCATCGGCCTCGTCGCCGCGGACATCGTCGAGCACTTCGACCGCCGCCTCGAAGCACTCGACGGCAAGGCGATGGTCGTCTGCATGAGCCGCCGCATCGCCGTCGAGCTCTACCGCGAGATCGTCGCGCTCCGGCCCGACTGGCATACCCACGACGACGCCACCGGGCGGATCAAGCTCGTGATGACGGGCTCGGCGTCGGATCCGGTCGAGTGGCAGCAGCACATCCGGTCCAAGCAGCGGCGGGAGGACATGGCGAAGCGTTTCCGCAACCCGGCGGATTCGCTGCAGATGGTGCTCGTGCGCGACATGTGGCTGACGGGCTTCGACGCGCCGAGCCTCCACACGATGTACATCGACAAGCCGATGCGCGGCCACGGCCTCATGCAGGCGATCGCGCGCGTGAACCGCGTCTTCCGCGACAAGCCCGGCGGGCTCGTCGTCGATTATCTCGGTCTCGCGCACGAACTGAAGCAGGCGCTCGGCACGTACACCGACAGCGGCGGCAGCGGACGCACGGCCATCGACCAGGAAGAAGCCGTCGACGTCATGCTCGAGAAGTACGAAGTCTGCTGCGGGCTCTTCCACGGCTTCGACTGGTCGAAGTGGGTCTCGGGCAAGGCGTCGGATCGACTCGCGTTGCTGCCTGCCGGGCAGGAGCACATCTTGAACCTGGAAGACGGGAAGGACCGGCTCGTCACCGCGGTCCGCGAGCTAACGCAGGCGTTCGCGCTGTCCGTGCCACACGACGAGACGACGCGGATTCGTGACGACGTCTCGTTCTTCCAGTCTGTCTCCGCCGTGCTTGCGAAGAAGGCGCCGGGCGAGGCGCGCACGGCCGACGACATCGACCACGCGCTTCGCCAGATCGTCTCGCGCGCGGTCGCGCCCGGGGGCGTCATTGACATCTTCGCCGCAGCGGGGCTCGACAAGCCGGATATCTCGATCCTCTCCGAGGAGTTCCTCGTCGAGGTGCAGGGGATGAAGCGGCCGAACCTTGCCGTCGAGCTGTTGCGAAAGCTGCTGGCCGGAGAGATCCGCATGCGCGGGCGCCGAAACGTGGTCGCCGCCCGGTCGTTCGCCGAGATGCTCGAGAAGGCGATCCGCAAGTACCAGAACCGCGCCGTCGAGGCGGCCCAGGT
>CAZQBW010000427.1:0-2810 GCA_964591515.1 uncultured Clostridia bacterium | reverse complement strand
ATTGTCTTCGCCACGGCCTCGCCAAGCACGAGGAACGCGACGAAGTTGAAGAACGCCGCCCAGACGACGGCGGCGCCTGGAGACAGAACCCGCGTCGAGACGATCGTCGCGATCGAGTTCGCGGCGTCGTGGAACCCGTTCACGTAATCGAAGAACAGGGCGACGGCGATGATGACGGCTGCGAATATGAAGACGCCCGTCTCCACGCCCGCGATCGTCGCGAGAAAAGGTGTGCTCAGCATCGCGAGGGCTCCAGTTTAGGCGTTCTTCATCACGATCGCTTCGACGACCTTCGCGACGTCCTTGCAGCGGTCGATGCCGGCCTCCATCTCTTCGTAGATCTTGACCCACTTGATCACTTCGATCGGGTCCTTCTCTTCCGCGAAGAGGCCCTGGATGGCCGCCTGCGACAGTCGGTCGCCCTCTTCCTCGAGCGCCTTGATGCGTTCGATGTGCTCGCGCACGCCCTTGCGCGACTCGAGCACGGCGAACATCTTCTCGAGCTCGACGACCGAATCCATCAGCGTTCGCGACAGCGCCACGGCCTGCGGCGTGCTCTTCGTGACGCCATAGAGCACCGTCAGCCGGGCCATGTCGTTCATCATGTCCATGATGTCGTCGAGCTCGGTCGCGAGTACATAGATGTCCTCGCGATCGATCGGCGTGATGAACGACGAGTTGAGGGTCTCGACGATAGACGCCGACAACCGGTCGCAGTTGAGCTCGACCGCCTTGATCTGCTCGGAGATGGCCTCGTTCCTGGCGATGTCATCGAATAGCCGGACGAGAAGGTCAGAGCCTTTCCGGATCTCGCCAGCGAGCTGGCTGAGCATCGCGAAGTACTTTTCGTTGCGTGGAATTAATCCCATGTGACGTCTCTGTTACCGGTAGGGTGAGCGGCCGGAGTATAGGCAAGGGCTCGAGTTGAATCAACAATGGCTGCGCGACTCGCACCGGAAAGTGAAGAGGGGCCACGGATCAGACGGATCTGACGGATAGAGACGGATCTGATTGAGAAGTCAGATCCCGTCTCTATCCGTCAGATCCGTCTGATCCGTGGCCCTTCTTCGTTCCCGTCGTCACACGAACGCGTCGGGATCCGGTCTCGGGTTGATGAAGATGAACGGCGCCGACCTCGGATACGCCTCGTCGCCGACCTTTCTGAGGGCCGGTGCCGGCCTGCCCAGCGCGCGCGTCTTCTTGAAACGGCCCGCGATCACGAGCGTTCGCGCGACGCCTATCGCTGAGAGGCTCTCGCCGAGGATCCGGATCTCGTCGAGATGCGCGCTCGCGAGCAGCCGCGAGAACTGCCAGTAACCGGCTTCGCGCGACACGTCGATCTCGAGCCGCTTCGTCGCCTCGGGCTCGTCGTGTTCGATGTAGATGGCCAGAATTCGCAATCAGTTATCGCCCCGCCGCTACTATAAAGGAACCGGGGCGCGTCGTCGCCGACGATTGTTCGCTGCATCGGGTCCGTGCTGCATGACAACGATTGTTGCTCTGGCAGGTACCTGCGTTTATCATCGCGACGCTGTTCACATTTTGATCCGGGACGACGAGTCATGACCGACCTCCAGTGCAGGCTCTTGATCGTCGATGACAACGAGACCGTCCGGTCTCTGGTCACGGACCATTTCTCGAAGATCGGCTGTTCGGTCACCGAGGCCCGCGACGGCATCGAGGGGCTCCAGGAAGCTGTCAAGGCCCGGGCCGACTGCATCATCCTCGATGTGATGATGCCCGGAATGGACGGCTTCTCGGTCTGCCGTTTCCTTCGGGAGCGGGGCAGCACGACACCGATCATCATGCTGACAGACCGCATCGCCATCGACGACAAGGTCACGGGCTTCCAGGAAGGCGCCGACGACTACCTTGCGAAGCCTTTCAGCCCGGTGGAGCTCGAGATGCGAGTCCGCGCGTTGCTGCGGCGCCGCACGAGCGCGCCGGCGGCGGGCGGGAAGAAGGGTACTGTCGCCCGGGGGCGTCTGCGCATCGACTTCGAGCGGCGGACGGCGTCTGTAGACGGCGAGCTCGTCGAGCTGACACCGATAGAATTCAACATCCTGAAGCTGCTCGCCGGAGCGCCCGGTCGCGTGTACACGCGCGACGAGCTGTTGAACGTCATCTGGGACACGACCTACGACGGCTACAAGCGCAACATCGATCCGCACATCAACCGGTTGCGCACGAAGATCGAGCAGGATCCGAAGCACCCGGCGCTGATTCGGACGGTCTGGGGCGTGGGCTACAAGTTCGCGGAGAAGTAGAGCCGGTCAGGCCGAATCGCGCTGAAACTCGATCACTGGCGGCGGTAACGCATCGTCTGGCACACGCCCGGATTCGAGTGGAGCGAAGCACTCCACTGCCGAACGGCGCAGTGTGGCGATGTCTATGCCGAGCATGGAGTCCGGCAGTCCTTCCAGTTTCCGCAGCGCGGAGTTTGCGCAGCGGAGGGCGGGCCTGGCCGAGCGCTCCGGGCTTGTGCGCGCGCGCTCGCGATGGAGAAAGGCGGCGGCGAGCAGGATGATTGCCTGAAGAAAGCGGCGTTCGGGGAGGTTCTTCGGGAGGGGCTTCCAGACGCGCTCTATGGCTTCGTGGGAATCCCAGAATTCGCCCGCGTTGAAAAGGCGGATGCCGAGCAGGAAGTCTGGGTGGGATTCGATCGGATGCATCACGATGAACACATGTCTGGACGACCACAGGTCCAGTTGTACCCGTGCCAATCTGTTCTTCTCTTTGCGTCTTTGCGAGTCCTTGGCGCCTTTGCGGGAAAACAGGTTCGCGAGTCTGTTTTCTCGCCAAGACGCCAA
>CAZQBW010000426.1:0-2821 GCA_964591515.1 uncultured Clostridia bacterium | reverse complement strand
GACGGATCTGGGCGACGGCCAATCTTGATCGCGGACTGTCGCTGCACGTTGAGATCCCGTTGGCCACGGAAGCCAATGAAGAAATGAACGTCAACGGCGCCACCGCGAGCGGGTCTTTGAGGTGAAACTGACAGAATTCAGGCTGACCAACGCGTTGCCCGGATCACGCCCGCCCGGTCGGATCGCCGACGTCCTCGGCTTACCGTCTGATCGCACGACGAGTCGCGTCGTCTGCGCTCCTCCCTGAGGGCGTGTACCGACAATGGCGGTGCATGGATCGACGGCGCGTCGAGCGAAAGCGAGAAAGGAGTGGCTTTCACCTGGGCCGAGGTAGAGCCGGGTCCGGCGTTCGGTCGGATCGACGGTGGAATCGACTCCTGTATCAGTGTTGTCGGAACGGACAGCGACTCGAGCGACATTGTGTCGAACGAGACGAATCGCAAGGCCGAAGCGGAAGGAGTGGCCGCCTCGACCGGCATCGCAACTGCAATCGCGTCGAAGAGCTCGGAATGAAGGGTCGAGTATGCGACCTCGACGCTTTCAGCCGGCAGCGGTTTCGAGAAGTAGTACCCCTGACAGTACTCGCACCCAAGCGAATTCAGTGTGCCGAGTTGATCGGCAGTCTCAACTCCTTCTGCGACGACGGTCAGACCGAGGTTGTGGGCCAGCGTCACGATCGTCCTCGTGATCTCGAGGTCCATCCCGCTCTCAGAGTCGAGCTTCGAAATGAAATACCGGTCGATTTTCAGACGGTCGATCGGGAAGCTGTGAAGGTAGTTCAGCGACGAGTAGCCGGTACCGAAGTCGTCGATCATCAGCTCGTGTCCCATCGCCTTGAGCCTTCCGAGAATTACTGCGGCCGAGTTCGGATTCGCCATCACGGCGCTTTCCGTGATCTCGAGCTTCAGCATCGCCGGGTCCATGCCGGTTTCCGCCAGCACTCTGGCGATGTAATCGACCAGATCCGACCGCATGAACTGCTTGCTCGAAAGATTCACACTGACGGAAAGGTTGTCGCCGGCAGGGAGAATGTCTCTCCACGCGACCATCTGCTCGCATGCCTTCCGCAGGACCCATCGGTCGATCTGCACGATCAGATCGGTCTCCTCGGCGATCGGAATGAAGTCTCCGGGTGAAACGAGACCGCGAGTCGGGTGCTGCCATCGAACCAGGGACTCGAATCCCGTCAGCCGTCCATCCGGAAGTGACACGATCGGCTGATAGTGAACGACGAACTCGTCGCGGGCGACCGCACCGCGAAGATCCGTCTCGAGATGGAGCAATCGCACGGCCTGTTCATGCATGGCCGCATCGTAGAGCTCGTACCGCGCCTTTCCGGCCGCTTTTGCCTTGTACATTGCCACGTCGGCGTCGCGCAATAGCTCTTCCGGTTCAATGTATCGACTGCAGCCCATTGCGATGCCGATGCTCGCGCTCGAGAAAGCCGTGTGGCCGTCGAGCTCGAAGGGATGCGCGAACTCGTCCTGGATACGGTCGGCTATCAGGCACGCCTCCTCCGGTCCCGGCACCTGCTCGAGGAGAACGGCAAACTCGTCGCCGCCGAGCCGTGCCAGACTGTCGGTCTGCCGCATGCTCTTTCCAAGCCGCTTCGCAATCTCAACGAGCAGCTCGTCGCCGGCGTGGTGGCCGAGGCTGTCGTTGATGATCTTGAATCGATCGAGATCGATGAAGAGCACGGCGAAGGTGAACTGATTGCGGCGGCGGGCGTTTTCGAGAACGCGCCAGAGGTGGTCCATGAAGAGCGCGCGGTTCGGCAGGGCGGTCAGGGAATCGTAGAAGGCCCGGCGGATGAGCTCCGATTCGGCGTTGTGCCGTTCGGTAGTATCGGTCAGGGAACCGACGAGCCGGAGCGCATTTCCCTTGAAGTTGCGCGTGGCTCGGCCCCGGAGGTGCATCAGCCGGTATGTCCCGTTCTTGTGGAGCATTCGGTGACGGCTTTCGAAGAGCTCGCGGCTCCCATCGAGATGCGCGCTGATCTCCAACTGGATCTGTTCGGCGTCCTGCGGGTGCACGCGCACGAACCACTCGTTCGGATTGTCGGTGATCTCGTCACCCTCGTAGCCGAGGAGTTGTTTCCAGCGGTCCGAGAAGGCGATCCTGTTCGTGGAAAGGTCCCAGTCCCATATTCCGTCGTTGGCGACGCTTGCGAGGATCTCGTAACGTTCCTCGCTTCTCTCGAGTGCCGATGCGACGGTCGAGTCGTCCTCGAACCTCGCAATTTGCCGTTCTGAGCTCACCGGGAAGCGGCCCTCAGTGCGCCCGGGTCGAGCGTGCCTCTTACCGAGACGTCCTGGCCTCGAGGGAACGACCGAGTTTGGCGGCATTCGTAACGCAACATGGCGGTCGCTCCGTACAAGAGAGTCACTTGCAGTCTGGAATGCACACTGCGTGCCTCTTCGGGACAGGCGGAACTCGGACGCTGACGTGCGCGGCATCAGGCGCCTGAATCCTCGATAATTCGAACGTTTTTCTCTTGATCTGTCAGAAGATTGCCGAACTCGAGCCAGTCACGGCTGACGCGTCGCTCGATTGATCAGGGTAGCGACGAAGGATGTTGTGATCGACCGGCACCATTACTGGTCGACAGGGTGCACCTGGTCCGTATCGATTCAATCCACTCACGGGTGCGTACGCGAAGCATCATTGCTGAGGTGTTGTGGCGTGCACGATCGGATGGTCGAATCCGCGACGTGCGTGTTCCATTTCGTCGCCGGGTACACGATACGGTGTCCCTCGAGACCCACCGCACCCTCAAACTGTTGATTCCATTGACTCTCGCTGCTGGCACGTCATTCGCATT
>CAZQBW010000425.1:0-2834 GCA_964591515.1 uncultured Clostridia bacterium | reverse complement strand
ACGCGCGAAGTCGTCGACGACATCGGCCGTCACGTCCAGGTAGCCGCCCGGCCGGTGCGCATCGTCTCGCTCGCTCCCAGCATCACCGAGATCCTCTACGCCATCGGCGCCGGTGACCGGATCGTCGCGACTACGTCCTTCTGCACGTTCCCACCCGAAGCCGCGAACACCACCAAGATCGGCGACACACAGCGCCCTGACGTCGAGCGGATTCTCGCGCTCAAGCCCGACCTCGTGCTCGTTTCGACGGCGAGCCAGCTCGAGTCGATCTCGGAACGGCTGGAAGCCCTCGGAGTGCCCACGGTCGTCACGACGGCGAAGGGCGTCGACGGCGTGCTCGAGTCGATCGAGCGCATCGGCGGGGCCACCGGCGACGCGGAGTCCGCGGCCGCGCTCGCGGCGAAACTGCGGCAGCGAATCGAGGCCGTCAAGACGGCCGTCGCCGGCCGGCCCGCTCCGAAGGTCTTTGCCATAGTCGGCAACGAGCCGCTCTTCACGACGGGGAAGGGCACGTTTCTCGACGACCTGATCCGCCTTGCCGGCGGAGCTTCGATCACGGCAGACGAAACGACCGAGTGGCCGCAGTACAGCGCCGAAGCCGTCATCGCGCGCGCACCCGACGTCATGGTCGTGCCGACCGTTACGCACGGGTTCGCCGCACAGGACAGCGGTGTGCCCCCGTCGATCGCGGCGACACCCGCCGTGCGGAACAACCGGATCATCCGGATCGACGGTGACCTGCTAATGCGGCCGGGTCCGCGACTCGTCGACGGGCTCGAGCAACTGGCGCGCGCCCTTCACCCAGAGGCGTTCCGGTGAGACAGGTCCGTCTCACTCCGCGACGGCTTGCCGTCGCGCTCGCCACGCTCGCCGTGGTACTAGCCGTGGCGTGCGGCGTGGCGCTCGCCTTCGGCAGCGAGCACGTTCCACTCGGCGGAATCGTCGCGGCGATGTGGGCGCGAATGACGGGTGGCCCCTCGCCCCTGTCGGCCGAGCACACCGCGATCGTGTTCGACGTCCGACTGCCGCGCCTGGCGCTCGCGCTCGTCGTCGGCGCGTCACTGTCGGTCGCGGGCTCGGCGTTCCAGGCGCTGCTGCGCAATCCGCTCGCCGAACCGTACATCCTGGGCGTCTCTAGCGGCGCCGCCCTCGGTGCGGTGCTTTCGGCAGTGATGTTCGCCGCGGCTGCGACAGGCCGCACGATGTCGGCATTCGTCGGCGCGCTCGCCACGATCGCCGTCGTCTACGCAATCGGCGAGGGCCGCGAGGGCGCGCCGACCGAGCGGCTCATCCTCTCAGGCGTCATCGTCAACGCGTTTCTGAGCTCGGCGATCATCTTCCTGATGACGCTGACCTCCGAGAGCGGACTTCGCGGCATCTACTCGTGGCTGATCGGCGATCTGTCGGGCTCGTCCGAGACGCTCTGGCCGATCGCGCTCGTCGCGCTCGCGGGGACGACGGCCATCTTCCTCTGCTCGCGCAGCCTGAACCTGCTGATGCTCGGCGAGCGCGACGCCCGTGCGCTCGGCGTCGAGACTCGTGCCGTGAAGGTCATCGTCTACGTCGCGGCTTCGATGATCACCGCGGCGTCGGTCGCCGTCAGCGGCATGATCGGGTTCGTCGGACTCGTCATTCCGCACGCGGTCAGGCTCGTCGTCGGCAGCGACAACAGGCTCGTCGTCCCGGCCTCGGCGCTCGTGGGCGCGGCGTTCCTCGCGCTCGGCGACACGCTCTCGCGCACGCTCTTCGCGCCGCGCGAGATCCACATCGGCGTCGTCACCGCGCTCATCGGCGCCCCGGTCTTCGTCTATCTGCTGCGGAGGTCGTGGTGATCCGCGCCGAAAGCGTGACTTTCCGGTACGGCCGCTCTGCGCCCGTACTGCGCGAGGTCTCCGTGGAGGTCCGCGAAGGCGAGGTGCTCGCGATCGCCGGGCCGAACGGTTCGGGCAAGTCGACGCTCATCTCACTGCTCGACGGACTGATGACTCCCGCAGGCGGACGTGTGCTGCTCGACGGCCGGCCGCTCGACGAGATCCCGCGGCGCGAGGTCGCACGGTCGGTCGGATTCGTCGCACAGTCCGCCGAGTTCCACTTTCCCCTGACGGTGCTCGAGTACGTGCTGCAGGGACGGTTCGCGCACGGTCACCTGCTCGGCTTCGAGTCGGATGGCGACGTGGAAGCTGCGATGCGTGCCCTCCAGATGACCGGCGCCGAATCGTTCGCCGCCCGCCACCTCGACGAACTGTCGGGCGGAGAGCGCCAGCGCGTGATGGTCGCGCGCGCCCTCGCCCAGGAGCCCCGCGTCCTGCTGCTCGACGAACCGACGGCAAACCTCGACATCGCGCACCAGATCCGGATTCTCGCGCTGCTCAGAAGCCTCTCTCACGGCTGCCGCATGGCCGTCGCCGTCGTCACGCACGACCTCAACCTCGCCGCCGAGTTTGCCGACCGCGTGGTCCTGCTCGCCGACGGCCAGGTCCGCGGCTGCGGCACGCCGCGCGAAATCCTCACTCCCGAGCGCCTCGAGTTGGTGTTCGGGACACCAGTTCTAGTCGACGCGAACCCCGTGACCGGGGCGCCGCGAATCACGGTACTCGCCGGTAGCGATCCTCACGGTGCCCTGCCTGCAGAAACGATCGGAGAAAAGACCCAATGAAGAAGCTCACCAACCTCCTCGCCGTCTTCGTACTGTTGACGGGCCTCGCACCGGCGGCGCTCGCGTTCGATGGCGCCCGCGTGACGGGCAACGTCACGGATGCCAATGGCGCCGGCGTCGCCAACGCGACCGTTCGCGTCGTCTCGTCGGCCGGCACCGACCGACGTGCCGTGACGAA
>CAZQBW010000424.1:0-2842 GCA_964591515.1 uncultured Clostridia bacterium | reverse complement strand
CATCACCAGCACCAGATCGGTCGCGTGGAGCACGTAGCGGAGCACGTCTTCGGGCGTGGCGGGGTTGAGCACCACGCCCGCCTTGCAGCCCAGCGCCCTGATCCCCTGGAGCGTGCGTTCGAGGTGCGGCGACGCCTCGGCGTGCACCGAGATCACGTCGGCTCCCGCCCTGGCGAAATCGCCGACGTAGCGCTCGGGCTCGACGATCATCAGGTGGCAGTCGACGACGCGCGTCGTGACCTTGCGCACCGCCGCCGCGACGAGCGGGCCGATGGTGATGTTGGGGACGAAGCGCCCGTCCATCACGTCGACGTGGATCCAGTCGGCGCCGGCGGCCTCCACCGCGCGCACCTCGTCGGCGAGGCGGCCGAAATCCGCGGAGAGGATCGACGGGGCGATGCGGAGGGGCTTCATCACGGCGGCGCGGAGGTGTTCAACACACCCGGCCGCGGGGTGTCAAGGCGAGGCCCGGCCGGGGGGTGGCCCGATGGCCCGCGGCGCCAGGACCTCCCAATGAACGGGAGGTAGCCCCTCGCCGGGTTGCTGTGCGCAACGGCTGGCATGGCCATCGGAGCTCCGGGCGCAGATTCGCGCCCACATGAGGGTTGGTCTCGCGTAGCCCCCCTGTCGGAGGCCGGCGGCCAGGAGATCGGGCGGTCGAAGTTCGCAGCACCGCCCGTCCGATCCCCACAGCCGCCAACCAAGGGATGAGATCACCGAGGATCCCCAAACGAATCAAGCGTTTTCTCCAACGAGTGCGGCTCCGCGAACAGCTCGCCGCCGCCCTGCGCGACCCCCGACGACGCAAGGGCAAGCGCTGGGGCTTCGCCTACCTCCTGGACGTCTTCCTCACCGCCGCCCTGGTCCAGACACCGACGATGAAGGGCGTCGAGGCCGCCAGCGAACGGATGGCCCTGCGGGTCCCCGACAGCACCCTGGCCTACACCTTCGAGCGTATCGACCCGCGCCCGGCACGGTCAGTCCTGCGCGCGCAGATCCGGGCCATGCTCCGCGCCAAGACCCTGCGGCCCGTGGGCCTGCCGATGGGCGTGCTCACTGTCGACGGCAAGACGGTGTGGACGGGCGACCATCGCGGCGATACCCGGTGCCAGGAGCAGGACGGGCGCTGGCACCTGCGGGCGATGCGGGCCGTGCTCACCAGCGCCCCCTCGCGCCCCTGCGTCGACCAGGACTTCATCCCCCCGGAGACCAACGAGATGGGGCACTTCCCCACCTTCTGGCGGGCGCTGGTCACGGCGTGGGAGCACACGCACCTGTTCGGCGCGGTGACGCTGGACGCGGGCTACGCGTCGCCGACGAACGCGGCCCTGATCGACGGCGACGGGTACGGCTACGTGATGCGTATCAAGGACTCGCAGCCGTCGCTGCGCGCGGAGCTGGAGCGCCAGCTGCGGCCGCGTGTGGGCCAGCCCGACGCGGTCTCGCCCTGGGAGCGCCGCGGGGGCAAGGAGGTGCAGCGGCGCTTGTTCCGCACCGCAGAGATCGCGGGGTGGGACGGCTGGGCGCACGCCCGCCAGGGCTGGCTGGTGCAGACGGCGGTGCAGCACGACGACGGGCGCGTCGAGGTGGTGATGGAGCGGTGGTTCCTGACGAACCTGCCGTGGGGGTTGTTGTCGGGGGCGCAGGTGCTGCGGGTGGTGCGCGGGCACTGGGGCGTGGAGAACGACTGCAACTGGACGCTGGACGTGGCGTGGGAGGAGGACACGACGGCGTGGGCGACCAACGCCACGGCGGCCCCCGATCAGCACCCGCTGCAACTGCTGAGTTGGCTGCGGCTGCTGGCGTACGACGTGGTGGGGTGGCTGCGGAGCGTGCGCCTGCGCAGCCGGCCAACGTGGGGGGCGCTGCGGGACGCGCTGCGACGCGTGCTGCTGCCGGGCCCCGGGGCGCTGGACCTGGAGGTGTACCTCGCCACCCTGGACTGAGGGATCCCCGGCGACCTCCCACGGGAAACGCCTCCACGACGACCCGCGCCTCGACACGCTGCGACCACCCCATCCTCGCCTCGGGGAGGCCTCGTCACGCCCGGAGGAAGCCTCGCGACGCGTCAGGGCACGTAGACGTTTCCTGTCGCCGTACGTTGGGAGGTCCTGGTGCACGGGCGCCCGCCGTTGCCCCGCGGCGGGCGTTGCGCCTATCCTCGCGCGCCTCCGATGACCCACGTCTCGTACGAGCCCGTGATCGGCCTGGAGGTGCACGCGCAGCTCCGCACGCGCACGAAGATCTTCTGCCGGTGCGCGGCGGCCTTCGGGGCGCCGCCCAACACCCACGTGTGCCCCACGTGCCTGGGCCTTCCGGGCGCCCTGCCGGCGCTCAACCGCGAGGCCGTGGCGATGGCCGTGCGCGCGGGGCTCGCGCTCGGGTGCAGCATCCGCGAGCGATCCCGCTTCGCGCGGAAGAACTACTTCTACCCCGACCTCCCGAAGGGCTACCAGATCAGCCAGTTCGACGAGCCGCTGTGCGAGCGCGGCGCGCTCCAGGTGCCCATGGCCGACGGCACCGTGAAGACGGTTCGAATCCAGCGCGCCCACATGGAGGAGGACGCGGGCAAGAACCTCCACGGCGCCTCGCCCGGCAGCTCGCTCGTCGACCTCAACCGCGCGGGGGTTCCGCTGCTCGAGATCGTGGGCGAGGCCGACATCCGCTCGGCGGCCGAGGCCGCGGAGTACCTCCGTCAGCTCCGCGCGGTGCTCATGTTCGTCGGCGTCAACGACGGCAACCTCGAGGCGGGCTCCTTCCGCTGCGACGCCAACGTGTCGGTGCGTCCCGGCGGCGCGAGCGCCTTCGGCACGCGCGTCGAGATCAAGAACGTCAACTCCTT
>CAZQBW010000423.1:0-2850 GCA_964591515.1 uncultured Clostridia bacterium | reverse complement strand
TCGTGGCATTCATACGCCCTCCTTCTCGTGGCGCGCCGTGCGAATCGCGCGGCCGGGTGAGAGGGGGAGGCAACGCGGACTTTGCGGATCGGCCGGATGACGCGGATATGAACTCGTTGTCAGATCCGCTCGATCCGCGCGATCCGCGCAATCCGCGATGCTCTTTTTCCCCCGTTCCCGTCATCTACCTCGTGAACTGGATCGTGTCCGATCCCGTGTCGGGATTCACCACCCGGATCTGCACCATCTGCCCGCGCGGGAACCGCGACTTGAGCGCCGATCCCTTCAGGATCAACCTCGTCGCGCTCTTGTACTTCACGCTCGGCCAGGGCGTCGAATCCGTCCCGATGTAAACGCTCAATCCGGACTGGAAATTCGTCCCGTCCAGCCGGATTCGATACGGCTTGCCTGCTACGACCAGGCTGGTTGCATTCGTGATGTCGGGCGGCACGATCCCCGTGATCACGTGCGAAGTGACCGAATCGGTGTTGTTCGCACTGACCGGGTCCAACGCGGTCGAGATGACTGCAGCAGAGTTGACGATCGTCGCGCCACCGGCGGCCTCCACTTCCACGACAAGGGTCATGTTCGGACCAGTACTGAAGGGGTAACTCACGTTACCGATGTAGAAGTACCCGATGCCGGTGTTGTTGGGCGGAACGTAGTGTCCAACGTTCGCGTCGTAGGAGACGAATCGCGTACCCTCGGGCACGTTGAGCGAAGCGATGACATCGCCGGCCGGGTTCGGGCCGAGGTTGTGGACCCTCAGGGTGTAGGTCAATTCCTGGCCGGTGTAGACGGGCTCCGGGGCGCACTCGAGCACCACCTCGAGATTGGCGGACGTGGCCGCAACCTTGGCGACGAAGCCCTCGTACTCGCCTCCTCGATTCACGCCCTGATAGGGATTCACGGTCGGGAAATTCGACGACTGGGTGGTTCCGACGACGTACGCATTGCCCGACTCGTCGACCGTGACCGCAATACCTCCATCCCGCGCAGTTCCACCGAGATAAGTGGAGTAGTACAGCGTGGTGCCTGCGGGGTTGAGGCACGTGACGAAGGCATCGCCCTCGTCGCCGTCCGGATTGTCCTGCACCTCACTGACCAGCGGGAAGTTGGTCGAGTAAGTGCTGCCCGCCACGTAGATCCGGTCGAGCGGGCCGACTTCAACGCCGCTCGCATTGTCGTAGCCATTGCCCGGAAGGTAGGTCGAGAAGCGCAGGGCATTGCCACTCTGCGTGAACCCGATCACGAATGCGTCTGCCCCGCCGGCCGCATGGTCATCGTAGATCGCGTCGTGGGTCGGGAAGTCGTTCGAATACGTCTGACCCACGGCCACCACGGCGCCGTCCGGATCGACTGCGATGGCGAAAACGGCATCGTAGTCACTTCCGCCGAAGTATGTCGAAAAGCGAAGTGAATTGCCTGCAGACGAGAGCTTCGTCACGAAGCCGTCGCTCACCCCGCGGTTCAGATTCTGAAACGGGTTCACGCGCGGGAAGTCATTCGAATTGGTCGTACCTGCGACGACCACTTCACCGCCGCCCGTGACCGCGATGTCGGCTACGCCCTCCTCGCCCGCGCTGCCCAGATAGGTCGAGTAGACCAGGCTTGTTCCGGTCGCGCTCAGCTTCGAGACGAATCCGTCCGGACCGTACCCGGGGTCGGTCTGATAGGGGTTCATCGTCGGAAAGTCCGACGAGCGCGTCGCCCCGGCGACGTAGACGCTGCCGTCCGTATCGACCGCAACCGCCCCCCCGGCATCATCTTCGTCACCACCGAGGTAGGTCGAGTAGACGAGCGATGCGCCGGTCGGCGAGATCTTGGCTACGAAAGCGTCGAGACCAGGGTTTCCGGCGTTGGTCTCGATCGGGTTCACCGTGGGGAAGTTGGCCGAATTGGTGGAGCCGGCGATATGCACCGCTCCCTGGGCGTCGAGTGCGATGGTGACCGCGAAGTCGTCGCTCGTTCCCCCAAGGTAGGTCGAGTAGAGAAGCGCCATCCCGGCCCTGCCGAGCACCGTCACGAACGCGTCGTAATCGCCGCTGTAGGTCCAGGGCCCGTTCACGCGAGGGAAGTTGGGTGACGACGTAAACCCGACGACATAGGCCTGTCCCCAGCCGTCTACCGTCACGTCCGCCGGTTGATCTTCCAGGCCCCCGCCCAGGTACGTGGAGTAGGCGAGCGTCGGGTCGATGACGAGCGGACGATCCGGGTCGTAGGCGCCCAGCTCGAATCGGACCGCGTTCGCGCCGCTGAGTTCAAAACGGCCAGAGACCGTGTCTCGCCCGTCATCCGAATTCTGGTAACACGCCGGAGGCGCCTGCCTCAGCTCGCACGGTCCGGCCCGAATGACGAGAGACCCGTTCCCTGTCAGCTCGACCGCATCCGCGCCGTCGAAGACCAGTTCGATCTGCCCGGCATCGATGCCCGGCGCAACCACGAGGTCGTACTCGAGCGCTCCATCGCCCCCGTAGAAGACGAGGTCCACCCCCGGGTAGACGCCTTCGTACCGTACGGAGCCGAACGAACGCACCCCGGTACGCCAGCCTGACGGATCATCGCCGAGAAAGTAGTTGCTGACGCCAGGCAGCTCGGACCCGGCAGAGATCGCCGGACGCGGATGGGCTCCGTTCATCCGCATTCGTATCACGCGCCCGATCGCCGGCTCGGGGACACGTTTCGGGTCGAGACGCATCGCGCGCGCTGCCTCTTCCGACCGCGGCTCGGTCATCGCGAAGACCGCATCGTTGCCGGTCAGAAACAGCGTGTACCCGCGGCCTCTCGCCATGAATCGGACCTGCGGGTCGGTTTGGCCGGCGTTCTCCTCGAAGCGGAGCCTGCGGATGT
>CAZQBW010000422.1:0-2896 GCA_964591515.1 uncultured Clostridia bacterium | reverse complement strand
CCGAACTCGCGTCAGGGCTCAATGCCCTGTTCGCCCCGATCGCACCGAGCGTGCATGTTTTCGTGACCGGGCAGCCGGTCACACCAGTTCCAACCGGCGACCCGAATCTGGATGGCGCCGGTGTTTCGGTCCTTCAATGGCGGCACGAAGGAGTTGGTCTGCAGGGCGATGCCGAGAATGTGTATTCGAGCACGCGGGAAACCAAACCCGTCATCGGCGGCCGAATTCCGGAAGGATTCCGCGACCCGCGGATACCTTTCGTCCGCAATCTGGCCGGCGGAGTAACGTGCTCGGTGCCTCTCTCACTCTTCACCGACGCGAACGGATCGCTGCCTCGCCCTGCCGCATCCGCATCACGGCCGCCCGAGCTCGTGCGGTACACGGGCAACGACCGGGCGACCAGACTCGCGGCCGTCGCACTGGCCTGGAACGTCTTTCAGCACTTCTACCCGTACTTCGACGTCGTGAAGACCGACTGGCCCTCGCTGCTCGGTCCGACGCTTCGCGCGGCAGCCGAATGCCCGGACGACGTCGCATTCACATTCGTCCTCCGCAGGCTGGTCTGGGCGTTGCACGACGGTCACGGCAGCGTCACCGGTCCGGCGCCCAACTGGTTCGCCGCGGTTCCGGTCTCGTGGACGTTGATCGATGACAAGCTCGTAGTCACGGCAGTCGATGCTTCAGCTGCCGGCGGGATCGCGGCCGGCGACGTCGTCGAGTCGATCGACGGACAGCCAGTTCGCGCAGCTATCGACGACGCGCAGTCGCATATCTCGTCCGCCTCAGCACAGTGGTCCCGACATCGCGCGCTCACCGAGATCCGGCTGGGACCGCCAGACTCGCAGGTTTCACTCGTCGTGCGGTCGGCGGATGGCTCCAGACGCACCGTCGTGGTCAAGAGGAGCGCGACGGAATTTGCGCTCGACAGCCCCCGTCCGGCGAAGATCGCCGAGGTGAAGCCCGGCGTGTACTACATCGATGTAGGGCGAATCACGGACGATGATTTCACGCAGGCGCTGCCGGCGCTCGAGAAGGCGCGCGGCATCGTTTTCGACATGCGCGGTTATCCCAGCCGGTTGTCGCCGATGCCGCTGCAGCATCTGACGGGCTCGGCAATTGAGTCCGCGCGTTGGCAGATTCCGACCATCACCGTTCCGGACGGCGAGAGTGACGCCTCGCGGTTCACCGGCGAGCGATGGAATCTGCCGCCACTTGCGCCGCGTCTCACCGCGAAGCTCGCATTCCTTACGGACGGGCGTGCGATCAGCTACGCCGAAAGCTGGATGGGCATCGTCGAAGCCTATCGTCTCGGTGCAATCGTCGGCGAAGCCACGGCCGGCACGAACGGCAACGTCAATCCGTTCGTCCTGCCGGGCGGGTACAGAGTTACCTGGACCGGAATGCGGGTGCTCAAGCACGACGGCTCGCGACATCACGGTGTCGGGATCCTGCCGACGATTCCGGTAACGCGGACGATCAAGGGTGTGGCGGCGGGTCGCGACGAATTTCTCGAACGCGCCATCGTCTTCGTCGAGTCGCCGTGAGTGGCCGGGTCGTGACGGTGAGCGCCTCTCGCGTCACGGCGCAGATCAGTACCGGGAGCGCAAGCGACCGGGTTGTAGCGGAGGTCAGGGACGTGCGATCACCGCGACGACCCGGTCGCTCGCGCTCCCGGTACTGATCGTCGTATTGACGGCAGGTCCGCGGCTCATGCATCCATCGCGTAAGCCCGCTTCAGCCAGGACCTCACCTCGTCATCGATGTCAGTCTCTGATGCGATCGCGAATCGATGCGTGATGCGGTCCTTCTTCGCGAATCCACCCGTGTCGATGAGCTTGCCCTCTGCCGGCGTGTCGCTGAGCGCAAGCCCGAGGTCGAGGCGCGTGGCCGTCGTCGGCTTGATCTGCGCGAAGACGTGCTTGCGGTATAGGGGAACGATCGTCTTGCACGGGCAGGCCTTCACGTCACTGCCCATCGACAGGCCGAGCGCGAGCAACTGTTCGTAGAGCGGTCGCAGTCCGGCCCTCTTCCCTGCAAACATCTCATCGACGTAGACGAGCGCCGACGCGAGATACTTCTCGGGATCATCGTCTTCGCCCCTGCCGTCCGCGCGCTCCGCGAGCCACCAGGCCGAGTTCGTTCCGAGTCCGTGCTCGGACTTCAACCATTCGCGGCGCTCCGACTCCGTCGCGGGTCCCTTCGTCCGAATGAGCTCGAGCCACTCGTCGAGAGAACGCCCCGTCTTCGACGGCAGATCCGCGATCCACTTCCGGACCATCGCGACGCTGGGGTGAACTCCATACGGATTCGGCTTCGAACCCTGCTTCGCCGATTTGGCCATTGGGTCTCCCTCCCTGAAGTCGATGTCGGGATCGAGGCCAAGCATCGCGGATCGACAGCCACGGCGCAATGCCGATAACTGCGGCGGTCACGGCGTGAAGCGCCGCTTTGGATTCCTCGAGACCATCCAAAGCGGCGCTTCGCGCCGCACTCCAAGGCGCTTCGCGCAAGAGCGAACACGAACGATCTCGTTTGAATCCGCCGCCGTCGATCCCTAGAGTTGGAGGCATGGTTGACATTGGACTCACCCACGTCGCTCTGGAAACCGCCGATGTCGATCGAAGCGTCGACTTCTATTCGCGGTACGCAGCGATGCAGGTCGTGCACCGGCGATCCGACGATCACGGCGGCGACGTCGCATGGATCAGCGACCGCACTCGCCCGTTCGTCATCGTCCTCGTCAAGGTCGAGAAGGTATCGGCCACCCTTTCTCCCTGGGCACACCTCGGCGTTGCGTGCCGCGACCGCGAAGAGGTGGATCGTCTCTGTGGAATGGCGGCGGACGAGGGCGTCCTCATTGGCGGGCCGGACGACGCGGGACCGCCCGTCGGCTATT
>CAZQBW010000421.1:1806-2907 GCA_964591515.1 uncultured Clostridia bacterium | reverse complement strand
GAAGAACCGGTAGTCGTCGGGGCGCGAAACCCCGTCCTCGCTGATGACCTGCTGCCTGAGCGCGATCTCGATGACGGCCTCGAGCGTCTCGTCCTCGAGTCCGGTTGCGGCGCGAAGCGTGTCGAATCGGAACTGGTCGCCGATGACGGCGGCCGTCTCGAGGATCGGGCGAATGCCTTCGTCGAGCGTCATGAGCTTGGCACGCACGGCGTTGCTGATCGTCTCGGGCAGGAAGACCCGGTCGAGCCCGGCACACTCCCACGAATCGGCTCCACGCCGGATCGTTCCCTGGCCGACGAGCTGCCGGACGATCTCAGAGAGGTAGTACGGATTGCCGCCCGTCGCCTCGGTCAGCCGCTGCACGTCGAGGGCGCGAATCCGGATCCGGCCGAACACGGCGGTCATCCATGCGCGCACGCTCTCCTCGGCGAACGGCAGCACCGGCACGACGGCGCACGACCGCAACGTTCCCTGACCGAGCAGCCACGCCGCGAGATCGGACCCGCTGTGACGTTGGGTCTCGGCGTCGCGCGCCGTGCCGAGGATGAAGATTCCGCGATCCGCGAGCGTGCGCTTCAGGTAGCCGACCAGCTCTAGATGCAGGCGCCCCGCCCATTGCAGGTCGTCGAAGACGAGCACCAGCCTTCGACCGTCGGCGAGCCGGCCCAGCTCCTCCGCAATGGCGGCAAACGCCCGCCACTTCTCGCTTTCGTCGGGTATGCCGCCCTCGCCGCGCGCCGTCGTCGAACCGAGGATGGCCGCAATGCGCTCTTCGGCCGAGAGTGTCGAGCGCCGGTCGGACGAACTTCGCGGCGAGGCGAGCATGTCGAGGATGGGCTCGAACGGCGCCTGCCGTGTCCCCTCGTAGTCGAAGAACCGCGCAGACAGTACCAGCGCGCCCTCCTCCCGAACGCGGTCGCCGAAGGCGCGCGCGACCGTCGACTTGCCGATGCCGGGCTCGCCGACGAGCACTACGACCCGGTTTTCGCCTGACTCGACGGCGTCGTACTCGGCGCGAATCGCCTCGAGCTGCACTTCGCGACCGACGAAGCACGAGAGCTCGGGACGGTCGCTCGTTCGCGACGGACGCGGCGGATGCCT
>CAZQBW010000421.1:0-1706 GCA_964591515.1 uncultured Clostridia bacterium | reverse complement strand
ACGAGCGCCGCGGCGATGGCTTTCGAGATCGACGGCTGGAGGTCGGCGACGATCGACTCGGGCGCGAGGTACTTGCACGAGACGATGCGGTCCATGAGGGTGTAGGAGGACGGCGCGTGGAACGGCAGCCGTCCCGTCACCATCTCGTAGAGCAGTGTCCCGAGCGAGAAGACGTCGCTCGTCGGCCCGAGTTTCTCGCTGAGCACCTGTTCGGGCGACATGTAGGCGTAAGTGCCGAGCAATGCGCCAGGGCTCGTCAGCTGCATCGACTCCGTTTCCCCGGTGAACCGGGCCAGACCGAAGTCGAGCACCTTGACGACTTCGGTACCGTCGTCCATCCGGGGCAGCATCACGTTGCCGGGCTTGAGGTCCCGATGGAGGATGCCGCGGCGATGACCGGCCTCGACGGCCGCGCAGACGCATCGAAAAAGCGCGATAGCCCTCTGGCTCGTGAACCGGTGATGGGTCTGGAGCTCGTCGTCGAGCGTCGGCCCGTCGAGGTACTCCATGACGATGTAGGGCCGCTCGGCGTCGCTCGAACCGAAGTCGAAGATCTGGACGACGTTCGGGTGGCGGATGCGCGCCGCGGCCTGGGCTTCGCGCAGGAAGCGGGCGCGGGTCGTTTCGGTGTTCTGCTCGGGCAGGATGATCTTGATTGCGACGGTGTCGCCGAGCGCGATCCGGTCCGCGACGTAGACGCTTCCCATGCCGCCGGATCGGATCTGGCGGACGAGGCGGTACTTGCCGTCTAGGACGTCACCGAGCTTCATGGCTACCAGGTGTCGGGGGAGGTGCTATGCGACGTCCCGCGAAAGACGACGCTGGCCGGATTGTTGGCTTCGTCGCAATGTGGTGTCAACCAGCCGGTCAACGCGAACTCAGATCCGTGGAAATCTGCAAGATCCGTTCAGATCCGTGGCCCTCTTCTGTCCCCTCTTCTGTCCGTTGAAACGGCTCGAGCTCAAGCCTCGGCACAGGCGTCGAGTCGAGGAAGCGGAAGTAGACGAGGGTCCAGAGCGCCTCGAACCCGTCCTTCCAGCCGATCTTCTTGCCTTCGGCGTAGGTCCGGCCGGCGTAGCTGATGGCGACTTCGTAGATGCGGTACCTCGCCCGGGCCACCTTGACCGTGATCTCGGGCTCGAAGCCGAATCGCCTGGACTTGAGGGGCATGGTCTGGATGATCGGCCGGCGGAAGACCTTGTAGCAGGTCTCCATGTCCGAGAGGTTGATGTCGGTGAGCATGTTCGAGACGAGCGTCAGGAAGCGGTTGCCGACCGAGTGCCAGAAGTAGAGGACGCGCCGCGCCGAGCCGCCGACGAAGCGCGAGCCGTAAACGACGTCTGCCAGGCCGTCGAGGATGGGCTGGATGAGGATGGGGTATTCGTTGGGGTCGTACTCCAGGTCCGCGTCCTGGACGATGACGATGTCGCCGGTGGCGTGGCGGAAGCCTTCGGCGAGCGCTGCGCCCTTGCCGCGGTTCTCGGGCTGGAGGCGGACGATGTAGCCGTCACGGCCTTCGTACTTTGCGAGCAGGTCACGGGTGCCGTCGGTGGAGCCGTCGTCGACGAGGATGATCTCCTTGTGGATCGGAACGGCGGCAACCCTCGAGACGAGGGCCTCGAGGGTGGCGCGTTCGTTGTAGACGGGGATTACGACGGACAGGAGCGGGGTCACGGGTGTCTCCGGGTGTCGGGAGTCGGTTCGCG
>CAZQBW010000420.1:0-2925 GCA_964591515.1 uncultured Clostridia bacterium | reverse complement strand
CTAGTGACTCCAATCGCCGCGAGGGCAAGCGCGGTCGAGAACTCGCGCCGATTCCAGGGCACCGGTGGGAACGATCGTCCGGGCATCACACGGGTCCTCCTGACTACCAATGTCGGCCACTCCGTAGTACCACAGAAAGAGGGTCGCGGATTCAGCGGATGTTACGGATCAGACGGGTCTGAACCTCATCGATTCAGATCCGCCTGATCCGCTCAATCCGCTTCATCCGCGATGCCTCTCTTCCTCATTTGTCCTGATTCACCCACTCCCAGCCGAAGCGACCCTTGATGCAGAGGTGCCCGTGGGTGACTTCCTGGTCGAGCGGTGAGGTGACCTTCACGATCTGGTCGTCCTGGGCGTGCACCGTCAGCGTACAGCCGACGCCGCAGTACGGACAGATCGTGTCGGTCTGCGTCTGCACGGATTCGTCCCACGTGCCGGCCGCCCGCATGTCGTGTTCGCTCTTGAACATCAGGGCGCCGGTCGGGCACACGCCGATGCAGTTGCCACAGTAGACGCACGCCGAGTCGGGCAGCGTCACGTCGTATTCGGTCGCAATGCGTATCCCGAATCCCCGGCCCGCGACGGCGATGGCGAACGTGTTCTGCGCGTCGGTACCGCAGGCTTCGACGCACTTGTAGCACATGATGCATTTGCCGTAGTCGCGCACGTACAGGTCGTTGTCCACCTTGACCGGCTGCGCGACCGTCTCGGCCGTCCGGCCATCCGGCGCGTGGTGGTGTCCCGGCCGCGCAGCGTCGCGAACGCCGGCAGCCGCCGGCGGGTGAGCCGGACCGAAGCGCTCGGGCGTCGAGCCGTATTCGTCCATGTAGGCCTGGAACTGCGGAGCCGTCGAAACGTCGACGGCCGAAGCGAGCAGTTCGAGGACGAGCCGGCGACTGTGGCGAACCCGTTCGCTGTCGGTGTGGACGACCATGCCGGCCTCGACCTTTCGCGAGCACGCGGGGACGAGCGTGCGCGAACCTTCGAGCTCGACGACGCAGATGCGGCAGACGTTGACCGGCGTCAGATTCTCGAGAAAGCAGAGCGTCGGCGTATCGATGCCCTGCATCCTCCCGGCCTCGAGCAGCGTCGCGCCTTCGGGAACGTCAACCTTCGCGCCGTCGATCGTGATCTCGACGGTCGGACGGGCCTCGTCCGGCAGGATTGGCAGCGGTCCGCGCGGGACGGGAATCAGCAGTTCGGGCGCCTTGGGTTGCGAGCTCATCGCGGCTCCTCGAAGATCGGGAATTTCGCGAGCGCCGATTCGATCGCGCTCGATGCGGTGTGTCCGAGGCCGCAGATCGATGCGTCGCGCATCACCCGGCCGACGTCCTTGAGCAGCGCGAGCTCGTCCTCGCGCGATCCGATCGGCCGATCGGCGAGCAGCCGAGCCAGCAACTCCTCCTGCCTGACCGTTCCGACCCGGCACGGCACGCACTGGCCGCACGACTCGTCACGGAAGAATTCTGCGACGCGCCGCAGGATCGCACCAAGATTCACGGTGTCGTCAAACGGCATTATCACAGCCGAACCGAGCGTCGCGCCTATCGCGCGCGTGCCTTCGAACGTGAGCGGAACGTCGAGGTCGTCCGGGCCGACGAACGCGCCGGCAGCGCCCCCGAGCAGTACCGCCTGCACCCGTCCGCTCCCGCCAATGCCGCCGGCCAGCTCCAGCAACTCACGAAGCGTGATGCCGAAATCGGCCTCGTAGACGCCGGGATTCCCGACATGCCCGGCGACGCAGAAGAGCTTGGGCCCGGTCGACCGCTCGGTACCGATGGCGGCGAACGCTTCGGCGCCCATCGTCAGGATGAGCGGCACGTTGACGAGCGTCTCGACGTTGTTGATGACCGTGGGCTGGCCGAAGAGCCCGACCTGGGTCGGGAACGGCGGCTTGTTGCGCGGCTCGCCGCGCAGTCCCTCGATCGAGTTCATCAGCGCCGTCTCTTCGCCGCAGATGTACGCGCCTGCGCCGCGCCGCAACTCGATGTCGAACGCGAAGCCGCTGCCGAGGATGTTGGCGCCTAGCCGCCCGCGCTCGCGGCACTGCGCCATCGCGTTCTCGAGGCGCGCCGTGGCAAGCGGATACTCGCCCCGGATGTACAGGTAGCCACGCTCGCATCCGGTCGCGAAGCCGGCGATGACCATCGACTCGATGAGCGCGAACGGATCGCCCTCCATCAGGACACGGTCCTTGAAAGTGCCGGGCTCCGACTCGTCGGCGTTGCAGATCAAATAGCGCGGCGTACGCTCCTTCCGGACAGCCGCCCACTTCACGCCTGTCGGGAACGCGGCGCCGCCGCGGCCTACGAGCTTCGCTGTCGTGACCTCGGCGACCACGGCCTCGGCGCCTATCTCGAACGCGCGGCGCAGGGCGCTGAACCCGCCCGCGGACTCGTACGCGTCGATGCTCTCCGGATCGATGGCACCCGCGCGGGCGAGCAGTCTCAGACCGGGAGCCCCGCACTGCGGGAGCGAGATTCCAACGCCGGGCTCGGGTGCAGGCTCGCCTGCAACCGCCGCGAGCACGAGATCCGGCGTCGCCGGCGCGATGGCCTGCTCCCGCGGATTTTCACCCGTGGCAACGACGAGTGCCGCCGGCGCCCGCTCGCACAGTCCCAGACACGGACTGCGCTGCCAGGTCGCGGCACCGTCGGCGTGGTGTCCAGCCAGACCGAACGCGGCTTCCATTGCCGCACATAGCGGCTCGGCGCCTCGGATCGCGCAACCTATGTCGTCGCAGACGTGAACCACGGTCTTTGGCTGCTCACGCGTCGAGAAGAGCGCGTAGAAGTCCGCCACCCCGTACGCCTCGGCTGGCGGGACGCCCAGACCGCGACAGACGTGGTTGAGCGCGCCTTCGCTGATCCAGCCGGCCCTCGCGTGAATCGCGTGCAATGCAGGCAACAGGTATTGGCGACG
>CAZQBW010000419.1:0-2960 GCA_964591515.1 uncultured Clostridia bacterium | reverse complement strand
GGGCGCCACCGGTGGCGTGCAGCTCAATGCCACCGTCCAACCTAATGCGGTGAACCAGGTTCCTGGGGGCGCATCGGGATATTGGCCGACTCCGCGGGGTGGCGGCATTCCTCAGGCGACTCGAGTCAACGGGTATCGCCTCACACCGGTTCCAGGCCGCCAGGTTTGGATCAAGATCGAGACGGTGAGCAAGGACAGCTCCTTGAACCCGGTCGCTGTCGACGTGACTGAGTCGATTCTTTCCCTTGGCGTCACGCAGTATGTGCGCATCGGAGGAGTCGACTTCGGCGATCCGGATGCCATTGTCAAGCTTCAGCGATTCGCGATGAACGGGCCGCCACCGCGCGTGGCGGGAACCTGGTCGACCACGTCGAACGTGACACCCGGCTACACATTTCTAGCAGACGCGGCGAGTCAGCGGAGCGCGTTGAACCGCAACGTCTACACATACGTTCCCGGAGCAACGACGCCACAGGGTCTGAGTGTTGTGGCAACCCCGAACTGGTACGTAAATGGAATCGGTGAACAGAACTTCGAGTATCCGCTGGCGCCAACCGCGGGGCCGTCGCTGACGACGTACAATCCGCGGGCTGGGGCTGCCCCGAACACGACGACGACCGCGCCCACTCGCCTCATTCCGTTCCCGATCATGATGTTCGACACGCGTGAAGGTCTCTTCAACGACGACTTGAGCAGTGCAAATTGGTCGACGTTGTATCACCCGGCCGGAAGTCAACGGGTCCCTGTAAACGGAGTCATGGGGATGATCGACTTCGACGTGAATAATTTCCGACGTCTCGTATCGGGTGCGTTCGGGACCCTGCCTGGCGGTTTTAGCGGCGCTTCGATTCCCGACAATGATGGAGTCGGCTGGATAGTCTATTTCTCGGACCGGCGTAACGACGTCGACAACGACGGCCAGTACGATAACGAGAATGTGTACGTCGGCGACAATGACGCACTTGCGGAAGTCACTGATGCCTCGGACACGACGAGCGTCGGAGCCGGAGAAGACGTGAACAATAACGGACTCTTCGACGTGAGTTATGACAATGCCGGAACTGGAGTTGGCGAGAGTGCGACGTACAACATCGGCAGGGAAGCGGACGTCGCGGCGGTGACGGACACGCCCTGGTTCAGGAGGGCGCAGCGACTCATCAATGCGGCGCGGCTACCTGAAAGCGAGTTCAAGGGGTTTACCGTCGCAAGCGAGAACGCGATTTATGTGCAGGGCAACTACAATGCAACGCACGTGACTGCAGTGGGAACCCCGACGCCGTTCGACGGATACCGAAACAGCCTTGGGCCGATGGTACCGGCCTCAATCGTGGCGGACGGGATCACGTTGCTCTCGAACGAATGGAACGACGGGAAGAGCTTCAGGTGGGCCTATGCCTGGGGTGACAACAATACGGCGGCCGATGGACGACAGCAGCGGACGGCTCTCACAATCCGGGCAGCGCTACTCATGGGAGACACACGAAGCTCACTTGTGGATACGGTCACGGATATGAACAGCGTTCCGAATGTTTTCCCGAACCAGGGTGGCGGGGATGAGTCACTCTCTGGCGGCGTCCACAATTTCCCGAGGTTCCGAGAACAAATGGACACCGTCAGCTATTGCGGCTCTCTGATCAATCTGTTCAACAGCACCGGAAACAACGGCACGTTCAAGTGCTGCGCTCACGTGTATTCGCCTCCCACGAGGAACTGGGTGTTCGATACGAACTTCCTGGATCCGAGGCGGCTGCCGCCGGGGACGCCGTTCTTCCAGTACGTCCACTTGACTGGGTTCCGTCGAAGCTACACCCAGGACACCTAATTTCGAGCGCCACGTTTCTCGCTCACTCGAGAGCGCCCCGGTTCGCCGGGGCGCTCTTTTTCTGTTCACCGCGACTGTTCTCTGCAGATGCAGCCAGCTCGCCATCGCTCGCCGTACGGATCCCCTCCACGTGACACTGATCAACGCCGGCATTCGATCGAAGCCGCCCCTGCCATTCAAGTCCGGCCGTGGACGTTGTTACCGTCGTGCAGTACACTCGGCGCTACCCCCTTGGAGCACACCATGAGCGAATCCTCGGTCGTCGGACTCGTCGAGTCCCTCCACGACATCGCAGATCACCGGAAGACCGGGGTGCTCCGCCTGAGCCTGAACGGGCGTTTCCGAATGGTGTTCTTCGAGGAGGGCGACCTCGTCTACGTGGTCTCGGACGCCCCGGAAGAAAGCCTTGTCGCTTACTTCACCCGGGCCGGCAGGTTGGAAAGCGCGGCTGAGCGCCTCGTGCTCTTCCAACTCGAGAAGGAAGTCACCCGAAAGAAGTCGCTCGTCGCGCTCGTCCTCGAGCAGAAGCTTCGCGACGAAGAGACCATTCGAGCCTGGCTGGCCGATTACGCCCATGACGTATTCGCCCGCGCGTTCGACACTGCAGATACGAACGCAAAGTTCACCGGTGGAATCGAGGCGGAGCATCCGCTCCCTATTCGCATAGGAGTCCCGCATCTCATTCTCGAATCGGTCCACCGCATGCAGAACGAAGGGCTCATCCGCAGTTTCGTCGGACCCCTGACGAACTACACGGCGCCGGCGGAAGGGTACACCGGAAGGCTGACGTCGCTTCCGCTCAGCTTCTTCGATGGCCTCGTCGCGTCACAGGTCAACAGCGAGGCCAAACTCGACGATCTGCTGATCGTGACTGGAATTCCCGAGGCGGAGGTTCTCAAGGCACTCGTCGCGCTGAGGCTGACGGGCGTCATCGTGCCCTTCTACGAGAAGCGCGTCACGGATACCGACAGGCTGCGTCAGCGCCAGGAGGCAGTCGACTCGGGCTTCGTCGTCGACGCAGAAATGGCCGCGGCGGCACTGCACCTTTCCGCAAGCATCCAGTCGGAAGAGGAGCACTCTGGCACGCCGATCACCATGGGCGAGTTCGAGGGAACGACGCCGTACGTTCCGTCGGCGC
>CAZQBW010000418.1:0-3001 GCA_964591515.1 uncultured Clostridia bacterium | reverse complement strand
AGAGAGAACAGCGCCCTCGTCCTGTGGACGTCCATCGTCGACCTGCCATCAGTGTGGACGTGGCCCGACGAGGTAGCTGAGTTCCGCAGACCGCCCGCGCCGGCTCGGCTGTCGACGCCCGGATGTTGCGCGGGCGGAATCCGGGCGCAGGTCCTCACTCAAGAGTTTCGCGCCGACATCGGTGGCACTCGCCGATCGTGCCGGGTCACAGACAGCTGGACTTCGGAACAGAGTCGGGTGGGTCGACACTCCTAGCCGGCAGCGTCACGCATCGGGCGTGTCACTCTCGAGCAGAGGTGGTGGAGATGGGCAGGGCGAAGTCTGCTGATCGGCTGACAACCGAGGCATCCGGCGGTGCGAGGTCCGTGTCCGAGCGGGTCGATGCGGTGGTGGCAGCGGAGTGGACGAGGCGATTGACGATGCCGCACGTCGTGCATCTCGTGGAACGAACAAGTGGACTTGCGAGCGTGTTCGGACCGTTCGGAGACCCTCTCGCTGCGTCGGTGTTCGCTGATCGCCTCCTGGCAGACCTCGCCGACGTTCTGCCATCGGGATTCGTTGTCACGGTGATTCCACTCGACCCACCGGAGTGAGGCTGGCGACCGAGGGGATCAACGCGCTGGCAGAGGAACAGATCCGTCTGGCGCGACACTTCCGACAGAGCACCTTGTCGACGGGTGCCGGAACGAGTGCCGTGGCTCACAACAACGACGATCGCGAGCAGGTCCTTCGAGCACTGATGAACGCGCACGGGCGGACCTTGCGTGCCGTACTCGCGCGATCTGAGCGCAGCAGGGATGACGTCGACGAGCTGTGGGCTGATGTCTTTCTGCTTGCCTATCGCCGCTTGGCGGAGCTGTCGGAGTTGTCGGATGGGCAGCAGCGGGGGTGGCTGCTCCGAACTGCAAACTACCTGGTCGCGAACCACGGACGGAGACGCGCGTCGTGGAGGAGAATGCTCGATCGGCTTGCCCGCGAGCCGATTCAAGGGCAGCCATTGCCGGACGAGACAGTGCACCAGGCCGAAGAGCGCCTCGAAGGCGACAACACCTCACGGGCCGTTGCGGCGACGCTGCAGCGCCTCCGTCCTGTCGATCGCCAGGTGCTCGTCCTGGACGCTTTGGGACATGACGGCCCGTCGATCGGTCGTCAGCTCGGCATCAGCGCAGGGGCAGCGCGGAAGCGATTGATGGTCGCGCGGATCGCGTTCCGACAGCAGTTCGCCGCGCCGGCCAACGGCGCGATCCCCGAGGTTACGCAGGCGAGGACGGAGCGATGAGCACACCCGGCGAGGACACCAACGACGATGTCATCGCGGAATGGATCCGTGAGCATCCCGAAGTGTGGGCCGAGGCGAGCGATCCGATGTCGCCCGCGTTCGTCGAGGGTGTGATTGTTGACATCGTGTCCGGGGCCCGGATGGCCAGGCTCGACCAGCGCGAGACCCGGCGGCATCGCAACCTCGTCACAGGCTTCGTGACCGCGTTGGTCGTCGCCGGCGGCGCCGTGGGTGTTGCGGCGCTCGTGCGTTCCGGTCAACCGACGCAGCCGACCGCTGGTGTCGCCTGCCGCGAAGCGCCCGGGGTCGACGCCGATGTGATCGTGATCGAGCCGACGGACGACCCGGTCGGCGGTTGTGAGGCCGTGTGGGCGGCCGGCCGATTCTCTGAAACGCCGCTCTCGGGCGGCGAAGCTCCAGCGCTGATGGCGTGCATCTCCGATGCCGGGGTGATCGAGGTCTACCCCGGCGACGCCGAAACGTGCACCAGACTTGGCCTCGCCAACGCTGACCCGGCCCTCGATGTGGAGAACCAGGCGATCGTCGCCCTTCAGGAGCGTCTCGCGAACGAGATCAACCTTCAGCCGTGCGTTACGGCCGAGGACGCTGCGGCGATCGGATTGCGGATCGTCGAGGAATCCGGGCTCGCCGGCTGGACCGTCGAGATCCGAACGGACTCAGCCGGGGCGTCATGCGCCAAAGCAGCAGTCGATACGACCAGACAGGTCGTCGAAGTCGTCAAGTTCCCCTGAACAGGAGGTCCCGATGTTCCGCTCCAAAGTGTCACGTCTCATCATGCTCTGTGTGCTGCTGCTCGCCTCAGGCGTCGCGAGTCATTCGGCGGCCCACGCCTCCGGCGATTCAGACACCGGAGCGGGCGGTGTCGTCGCCTGGTTCGAGGGCCGTTGGATCGACCTGGCCGACGGGTGGGGTGAGGCGAGAGCGTGTACGAGCGACGGCCGCAACACGGTCTGCTACCGCAGCGAAGCCGAGATGGATCAGACGGCGCACACGTCCATGGGATTCTCCGTGGTGCCGTTGGCGGCGTGTCCGAGTTCGTTGCGTTTGTACCGGTCGACCTCGTACGGCGGTGCAGTGCTGCAGCTCACCACCCGGGGCGTGTACATCAACCTGTCGGGATACGGGTTCGACAACGACACCAGCAGTTACCGGGTCGGTGCGTGCGCGGCCTACTTCTACGACGGCAGCAACGGAAGCGGCAGCCTGTATCCGGGCGCGACGGGCGCCGGTGCATCGGCGTCGTCGATGGTCTCGGGGTGGGACAACCGGATCAGCAGTGTCTACATCACGTGAACCAGCTGATTTGATCAACGGATCCGACCCCGACGAGATGGTCGACGCCGACGTGGCGGTCGGTCGCGCAGTCGCGTTGGTCGGTCCCCTCGAGCCGCGTCCGGCCGATCCGGATGTCGACCGCGACACCGAGGAACGCCGCGGGCGTCGCCGACGATGGTGGTGGCTGCTCGCTGTGGCTGCGGTGGTCGCAGTGACTGCGGTGACGTGGGTGATGGCGAGCCGGGTGCAGTCACCCGAGCAGGCGGCGTCGGACGCTGCGCCACCGGAGGCGTCGTGGGTGACCGCCGTAGTCGAGCGGCGAGTGTTGACGCAGACGTTGATCACCCGTGGTGACGTGACTCCCGAGGTCTCGGCGTCGCTGCGAGTGCCGGTGTCGGTGGTCGGCGATCCGGTGATCACCGACCT
>CAZQBW010000417.1:0-3005 GCA_964591515.1 uncultured Clostridia bacterium | reverse complement strand
GCGGCATCATGTCCGGCGTGGCGATGCAGCGATCGAATTCGATCGTGCCGCCCTTTATGACCTGCCGGCCCTCGTTGAAGAAGATGTTCGACGCGCGGACGTTGTACGCGCCCGGATTTACGTCTTCGACGCTGTACGCGCCCGTGGACGGTCCGATGACCGGTGTGACCTCGACCGGGGTCAACATGCCGAACCCTGATCCGGGCGTAAGTTCCGGACGCATGACGCCGACCGCAATGTCGGCAACGTGCGGCGTGCCGTTCGGCTCGAGCACCGTTCCGTGCAGCCTCCCGGGCCGGAACGTCACGTCGCGCGTGATCGTCTCGGCATGACCGACGACGATGTTCTGGTTGAGGGCGATCAGCCCGTTCGGATGGACCGCGCGCAAACGGTATGCGCTGTTTCCGATGACGTTTCGCAGGGTGTAGCGACCCTGCGAGTCCGTCACCGCCAGATTGCGGCCGTCCACCGTCACGTAAGCGCCAGACACGGGTGTTGTCGCACCGTTGCGCTGGAGAAACACGCGGCCGCTGATCGTCGACGGCGTCGCGATGACGATCGTCGCTCCCGTCACCGTCGCACCGTCCTGCACCGTCACCTCGATCGAGCCGGAGAGCTCCGTGCCGATCTGCGTCGCCGTCAGCTGGTGATTGCCGGGATGGACGTCGGGAATCCGGTACTCGCCGAACGCATTGGTCCGGACCTCGGCGTACTGGCTGCGCACGACCGCGTTGCCGAGCGCGTAGCCCTGATCGTCGATTACCCGGCCCTCGATGGCGCCGAGCGTCGCCAGCAGGAAGGTCATTCCCGTGAACGAAGGGTTGGCTTCCGTCAGCACCACCGTCTGCTGACCAAGGAAGGCTCGCCAGTCGTTCGAGACTTCGACTCGCACCGAGCCGATCGGGAGACCGCCGATCTCGAAGGTGTGGTCCGGATTCACCACGTCGAATCCGACGAGGTGTTCGCCGAACCCGGGGATGGTCGCGTAAGCCAGGACGAACAGCGAGTCGGAACGGTCTGGATTGGCGGCATAACGAACCGTGCCGCTCACGCGACCGGACGTGTTCTGCAGCGTGACGTTCACGGTCGCGACGCCGTTTGGCTGCTCGAGCGCGCCCGCGGCAAGGCCAGACGCCAGGTAATCCGGGCCGGAGCCCACGGACTTCACCGAGAACGTGCCGACCGGAACTTCGTCCGCGCGGAAGTGGCCCGCCGCGTCGGCCTGTACGGTTCGCGTGCCCGTGACGTCGAGCGTCGGAATGATCGACACGCGCGCATACGGCGCAGGCGTGTTGTCGTGCCGGAAGACCGTTCCCTGGACGCTGCCCCGCGCGAGGAATACGAGATCGACGCCGAGGTGCTGCCCGTCGTAGTTGACCGGCGTCGTGCGCTTCTTGCGCCCGTTTCCATCCGGAGCGTACGCCTCGATCTGGACCGCTCCACACGTGGAGTTGCGGACGTAGTCGATCGAGTACCGCCCGCTCGAGTCGCTCTTGACGACGGTGATGAGCTTCGGGGCGCTCGAGATATAGCCCGCAAATGAAGGCGCATCGTTGGCATCGAACTCGTCGTCATTGCAGGTGCGAGTCCAGTACAGGACGTCGGCGCCGGCGACGGCTTCGCCAGTAGCCTTCAGCACGCGACCGGTCACCCAGCCGCCCGGGGGAATGCCTTCGGGCGAGACCCGCGCGTGGATGTCGGCCGCGGCGCCGCCGACGACCGGGACGCCCCGCGTGTCGACGAGTCCAGCCGTCGTCACGGTGCGATGAATGTACGGACCGATCGGAGACTTCAATGCCACGACGGCGAGCCGGCCGCCGAAGTTCAGTTTCGCGGAGCTCACACCGACCGGGCCGCCCACGAGCTCGCCCGTCTCGACGAGCTCTCCGCCGCCGATCGTGTAGCGCGACGCGACCTCGGCCTGCAGCGGCGACATCGGCTTCGAGAACATGAGGCCGATGAGCCGGCCGTACTTGTCGCCGCCCTTGATCAGATCCGGCGAGAGCTGCTGGACACCGAGCAACCGCGGCGCGGGATCCTCGAAACGGGTGACCGACGCGGCAATGCCGGACGGCTGCCACGCACTGCCCTGCCATACCTCGAGCGTGAACGTCGTACCGCCGAACGGACGGGCGACGACGCGGTGACGCGAGCCGGAGGTAACCGGAATCCCGCTGAAGACGACTCGGTTCGCGGCACGCTCCGTTGCAGGCACCACGAGCGAGACGTCCACCGATCCGGTGCTCCAGCCGGACAGCTCGAACGTCCACGGCATGTTGTCGACTCGAGAGGCGAACATGAACTGACCGGCCGTGGCTCCGGCACCGGCGGCGACGTCGCCGTTCGACAGTCGAGCCGCGCCCGCAAGCGGGTTCTGACCTGCCCGTTCTCCGGGCGTCGCCAGGAAGCCCGTGATGCGTCCCTGCGAGTCGATGAGCCGTCCTCCGGCCAGAGCCGCGGTTCCGGGAGTCTGCGAGACGAGCGCCGAGACCATTGGAGAGCGCGACATCTCGGACTCGGCGATCTCGCGGTGCAGGTCGGCTGGCGAAATGGCCGGTGAGCCGACCGTCAGACGTTGGAAGAGCTGGACGCCAAGTGCGTCGAACCACGCGTCGCCTGCGACCGTCTCGCGCAGGACGTCGGCGAAGCCTTCGTCGGGTGTCTCCTGCTGTTCACCGATCCAGTCTCGGGCGAGGGTTCCGAGCGACGTAACGAGCGGTTCGCCGAACTCCGTGCGTATGCCGGCCATGCCGAGCTCTCCGGCTCGGTTCGCGACTGCCTGTGCACCGACGCGCGTGACTCCGGCGGGCAGGAGCGCTGGTGGAGCGTTCGCGACGCTCCACGCCTGACCTAGCAACGCGCGGCTCGCCTCGACGAACGGGCTCGGAAGATACTTGACGGCATCGGGGAGAATGAGCGAATCGGGCGACAGCGGTACGTTGCGGTCACCGACGCCCATGACGAGCGATAGTCCGGCTTCGATCTCGCCGCCGACCTTGCCGTAC
>CAZQBW010000416.1:0-3021 GCA_964591515.1 uncultured Clostridia bacterium | reverse complement strand
CAATCGTGCCAATGTTGACGTGCGGTTTGCTTCGATCGAACTTCTCCTTCGCCATCGAACCACCTACCTCGTTTTGCAGTCGAAATCTGTCGTGAACCAGTCGAGAGAGCCCGCGATGGGGATCGAACCCATGGCCTCATCCTTACCAAGGATGCGCTCTGCCACTGAGCTACGCGGGCGGAGCCTTTGTGCCCGGGCGTCCGCGCCTCGAGCGCCTGCACCGGCTTCGCGCGCTACTTCCGCGCCCGGGCCGGCCTGAAAAAGAACTTGGAGCGGGCGACGAGATTCGAACTCGCGACCCTCAGCTTGGAAGGCTGATGCTCTACCAACTGAGCTACACCCGCCCATATTCCATTCACGCTCAAAGAGCCAAAAAATGCTGGTGCAGGGGGTAGGATTCGAACCTACGTAAGGCTGTCGCCTGCCGGGTTTACAGCCCGGTGCCATTAACCACTCGACCACCCCTGCCCATAAAATCAAAGAGCCGGTGAAGGGACTCGAACCCCCGACCAGCTGATTACAAATCAGCTGCTCTACCAACTGAGCTACACCGGCTGAGTCACCCACAGAGACATAGGCGCCGGCGCGGGCACACTTCGCAAAGGGCGCAGCTTACCACAGCAAGGAGATCATGCAAGTGAAATCTTGCGCGGGAGCAACTTTGTGGCCAGACGCATACAAAACCCGCATCACCATGTCCGTCAACATGTTGCCGGGAGCGCGATCCGGCGCGTAGAGTCGCCGACCGTGGCCGGCACACCCATTCAGCGCGGTTCGTTCGAATCGGCCTCGTTGCCCGCTGGGGCTCTGATCGTGCTCGTCGGGACCTCCGGGAGCGGCAAATCGACGCTGGCCCGCCGGCTCTTCGTCGATACCCAGATTGTGTCGAGCGACCGGATCAGAGCCTGGATCTCGGATGACGAGAGTGAGCAGTCAGTATCTGCGCGAGCCTTCGAGGTGCTGCATCTGCTCGTTCGAAGTCGGCTCGAGCTCGGGAGAATGACGGTAGTGGATGCTACGAGCGTTTCTCGAGCGTCGCGCGCACAACTACTCGACGTGGCCCGCGCCACGGGTCGACCGGCCATTGCCGTAGTGCTCGACGTCAGCGTGGAGGAATGCGTGGCCCGCGATGCCGTGAGGACCGACCGTCACGTTGGGCGGGCCGTCATCGAGCTGCAGCGGCGGTCGCTCGACGCGTCGCTGCCCGAGATCGTGAACGAAGGCTTCGACGAAATCAGAATCGTCGACTGATTCTTGCGTCTTTGCGTCTTTGCGAGTGCCTGGCGTCTTTGCGTGGAAAGATCTGACGCGAGACATGATTCACGCAAAGACACCAGGCACTCGCAAAGACGCAAAGACGCCGGGGCCTCTGCTATAGTCGTCGCCCGATGCCGCGATTCTTCATGATTGTGGCGAGGCGACTGCTGCTGCTCGTGCCGGTCATCTTCCTCGTCGTCACGTTCGTTTTTCTGCTCGTGCATCTCGTTCCCGGCGATCCCGCGAGGTTGATCGTCGGCGAGAACGCGTCTCAGGAAACCTATGTCGACATGCGGAAGCGGATGCGGCTCGACCTCCCTATGCACCAGCAATACATCGCGTTCTGGCGCGAAGACATCCTCACGGGAGAGCTCGGCCGCGACTACATCACGAACGAACCCAACATCCGGCGTGTCATGCGGCGCTATCCGGCGACGATCCTGCTCGCCGTTTCCGCGCTTCTGGTCGTTGTCGTCGTAGCTGTGCCGCTCGGCGTCACGGCAGCCACTCATCGCGGAGGCATCGTCGATGCCATCTCGTCCGTCGTCGCCCTGCTCGGTGTCAGCCTTCCGAGCTTCGCGCTCGCGCCCCTTCTGATACTGCTCTTCTCGGTCAGGCTTCGCTGGCTGCCCGTTTCAGGCCCCGGGTCGCTCAACCATCTGATCCTGCCTGCCGTGACGCTCGGGTTCGCGCTGGCGGCGGTCGTCACCCGCATCGTCCGGTCGAGCGTGATCGAGGAGCTTGGCGAAGACTACGTTCGGACCGCGAGAGCGAAGGGGCTGACCGAGGGTCGCGTCCTCTACAAGCACGTCCTGAAGAACTCGCTCATTCCGGTCGTCACGATTCTCGGGCTCCAGTTCGGCGTGCTGCTCGCCGGCGCTATCGTAACGGAGTACATCTTCAGCTGGCCGGGTATCGGATCGCTGCTGCTAGAGTCGATCAACCAGCGCAACTACTCGCTCACGCAGAGCTGCATCCTGATCATCTCAATTACCTATGTACTCGTGAACACGGCCACCGACCTGCTCTATCGGTGGCTGGACCCGCGAATCAAGGTGGAATAGCCGATGTCTCGCCTTTCGATTGCCGGCCTCGTCATCGTCGCACTGCTTGCGCTAGTGGCTCTGCTCGGTCCGGTCGTCTACTCGTGGGAGGACGTCACGAGGCAGAATCTCGAGGTCCGGCTCGCGGCTCCGACTTCGACGCAGATGCTGGGGACGGATCAGCTCGGGCGCGACGTTCTGGCACGTACACTCTACGGAGCTCGAGTGTCGCTGCAGGTAGGCCTGCTCGTCGTCGTCATCTCAGCATCGATCGGGACGACGATCGGTTTGATATCCGGCTACTACGGGGGCTGGATCGATCAGGTGATCTCGGGCGTGCTCTTCAACGTCTTTCTGGCATTTCCAGGTGTTCTCCTGGCGATCGCTATCGTGGCCTTCCTCGGCGCGAGCCTGACCAATCTGATCACGGCGCTATGTGTCATTGGCTGGGTCAGCTACGCGAGGCTCATTCGCGGACAGGTCCTCAAGGTGCGCGAGCTCGATTTCGTGACGGCATCGCGGGCTCTCGGCGCAGGCGATATCAGAATCGTGTGGCGGCACATTCTACCGAATTCCGTACAGCCGCTCATCGTACAGGCGAGTCTCGGAATGGCGGGTGCCGTGCTCGCCGAGGCAACGCTCAGCTTTCTAGGACTCGGTGTCCCCGGCGCTATGCCTTCGTGGGGCAAGATGATCAATGAGTCGCGAGAGGTGTGGTTCT
>CAZQBW010000415.1:0-3048 GCA_964591515.1 uncultured Clostridia bacterium | reverse complement strand
CGGGCGGCGACGGACGAATTGCCACGCCGTTCAACACGCTGACGGGCGCAGGCAGTTTCAACGCGGTCGCGGCGGACGATCCGGGCGACAACATCTTTCTGTACAGCGGCGCGTACACGGGCGGCTTCAGTCTTCTCAACAGCCAGCGATTCCTCGGCGCGGGCGCAAGCGAGACCCTTGCGGCGATGACGGGTCTGACGGTGCAGCCCTACAGTACGGCGCTTCCGTCGACGGGCGGAACGGCTCCGACCGTAACGAGCGCCGGCAATACGGTGACGCTGAATGTCGGAAATCACATCAAGGGTATGACGCTTGGCAATGCGTCGAACGCCGACATTCTGGGCTTGAGCTTCGGGACGCTGACCGTGCGCGACGTGGCGCTCAACGGCACGGGCCGCGCGTTGAACCTGACGAGCGGCACCCTCGACGCCGTCTTCTCGAGCATCTCGTCGTCGACGAGCTCGTCGCAGGGCGTCCTGATACAGTCGGTGGGTGGATCGCTCGACGCAGGCACCGGGACGACGGTAACGGACGCGACGCTGACCGGTATCTACGTACAGAGCTCGCCTGCGGGGGCAGTCTTCAACTTCCGCAACACGTCGGTCACCAATCCGGACGCAGACGCGACGGGCGACACGTGCGTGCGGCTCGTGGACAATTCCGGCAGCGTGACGTTCGGTACTTTGACGCTGTCGCCGGAGACGGGGCAGCGCGGGCTGTACGCGACGCACGGCGTTGCAGCCGCAGCCGGGACGATCACGTCGACGAGCGGCGCAATCACTGCGACGAACGCCATCGCGGTTGAAGTGAATCGGTCGACGGCGGGGACGATTCCCCTTGCGCTGACGCTCACGAGTGTCTCGGCCACCGGAGCGGCAAGCGGACTCTTGCTGACTAGCACGAGCGGCAGCTTCACGGTGGCAGGAGATGGCGGAGCCTCGAACAACGGATCGGGCGGGACAATTACTGGCTCGGTCTCGACAGGCGTACTCCTGAACACCGTCTCGAACGTCAGTCTCGGCTACATGAACATTCAGAACAGCGGTGACGACGGCATAGCCGGAACGACCGTCACCGGCATCGCACTGACTCGCTGTAACGTTACGAACAACGGCAACTCAACGACCGACGAGGGAATCGAGTTCGACAACCTCTTCGGCGCCTCAACGATCACGAGCACTGTCGTGACAGGGAACGCCCACAACAATTTCGCTCTCGACAACACGAGCGGAACGCTCGCGTCGTTGACAGTATCGGGAAGCAGTTTCAGTGCAAACGGCAACGCCAATGGGAACCACGGGTTTCTGTTCGAGGCGCGGCTGACAGCGGTGGTCACCTCCGTCAACATCACGGGATCCACGTTTTCGAACAACTTTTCCATTGGAATGCAGGTGATCGCAGGCGATACGGCGACTATTGCCAGTTTCACCGTGAGCGGCTGCACGTTCACGGAGCCGACGCCAGCGAGCGGAGCGGGAACGAACGACCAACAAATTGGTGCTGACTTCTCGACGGGCCAGATGGGGAACATGACCTACAAGTTCCTCAACAACACTCTGACGAACCACAACGCTCAGGCGTTTAACACCTTCACAGCGGCTGGGGCCGGAACTGGCGGAACGCTCAACGGCACAATCGAAGGCAATACTATTGGCAACCCGGCGGTTATCGACTCAGGTTCGCGAATCGGCAACGGAATGCGCATCAACGTCAATGGAGGGGCGAACGCGCGTATCAAGGTGAATCTGAACACCATTCACCAGATTCCGACGGGGCGCGGAATCGAGGCCATCTGTCGCAATGGCACTGGCGGAGCGAACTTCATCATCACGAATAATACGATCACTACGCCGACCGGTACGACGGCGACCGGATGCGGCGTCGGGGTGCTGTGTCCTCTCGCTCCGATACACGTTCAGTCAAACTGCGTCACCGTCTGCAATAGTGCGTGCGCGGTGGTCTCCGGGAACACGGCATACGACCCAACTTCGGTACCAGGGGGTGCAGGTTCTGAGTCTTCGGTTCAGCTGTTCGAGACTGGCGCATCGGCCCTCACGTACGAAGGCAACGGCGCGATGACGGCGCTGCAGAACCTAACGGCAGCGAATCCTGCTTGTGTCACGAAGAGCGTCGTCGGAGCAGTCGCGGTGGTGGCGGCGGGCTCGTGCACGCAACCGCCTCCGCGGTCGGGCGGCGGCGAAGCTCCTCCCGAAGCTGCAAAGGGCGATTCGATCGTAGTGGATGGTGAGACCTCAGCGCTGCGGGCTACCTTCGGGCCTGCATCTCCGGACGAGACCGTGTCGACGCTTGGGCAGGCTGAACTCGATTGGATGGTGGCCGCAGGGGCTGCGCGATGGCGGGAATCGGGCATTCCATCCGAGATACTAGAAAGGCTCCATTCAATGACGTTCGAGGTCGCGGATCTGCCGGAAGGTGAGCTCACGCGGCGGACGGCGTCAGGAGTTCAGATCGATGCAACAGCGGCGGGTTACGGATGGTTTTTCGATTCCTCTCCGGACGAGGACGGTGAATTCGAAGTTGGCGTATTCAAGCGCGAGTTGCAAGCGACGGACTCGAGCGAGGCTCATGGTCGAATGGACCTTCTGACGGTTGTGATGCGCGAGCTTGGCAGCGATGTCATCGGCGCGCGAAGACGCATTCCTCGCAGGGTTCGTCCGTTGATGGAGACTTCACTTTCGAGCGGCGTTCGACGATTGCCTGACTCCACTTCGATTCGTAGCGCCGTGTCGGTGTCGAAGGCCGAGAACGAGACGGTTCCATCTGCGGCCGTAGTCGTGGTGAAGGAGGCTGATGTTGCGGAGACTTCTCTGACGTCGATCGGGGTAGAACCGACTTCCTCAAAGGTCGACGACGAGCGCTCGGGGGAGACGATCACGAAGAACATCGGGACGGTGCCGGCGGGCAAGACGGTGACGGTCACGTTCCGCGTGACGATTGATACGCCGTTCCCGGTTGGCGTCTGCACCGTGTCGAACCAGGGCACGATCTCGGGCTCGAACTTCGCGAACGTGCTGACGGACGACCCGG
>CAZQBW010000414.1:0-3048 GCA_964591515.1 uncultured Clostridia bacterium | reverse complement strand
GCGCGCGCCCGCTGATGCTTGTCGTTATGCCGCATAAGGTCTCAACGTGCCCGTCCTAGCCAACATCGGTTTGCCCACAATCGCTGTCTACTGGCCATTAGCCTGGGCCGGGTTGCTGCTTGTCGTTGCGATTGAGGCCTTGTTCGGCACGCGGACGCTGGGACTCTCATTTCGGCAAGGCGTCCTGGGTGCCGGACTCGCCAATCTGTTCTCCACCGCGATCGGAATCCCGCTTACCTGGCTTTTGTTGGCGATTCCGCAGGTTCTCTTATTCGGAAACGCCGCTGGCATCGACACGGTCTGGGGAAAGGTCTTTGCCGTGACGGTACAGAGTCCGTGGCTGATTCCTTACGAGGAGCACTACTCCTGGATGGTGCCGTGCGCCCTCCTCTCACTGTCGGTACCTTTCTGGCTTACCTCCGCCGCGTCCGAATGGCTGATCGTTCGCCTGCTGTTTCCCACATTGCCTAAGTCAGATCTGTGGAAGTGGCAGTTCCAGGGCAATGCGATGAGCTACGCGGCACTATGTACTGGCATGGTGGTCGCATTGGTGGCGGGCCTCAATTGGCTGACGCTCTACGAGCCTCTTGCTCCCCTCGTCGAGCAACTCATGTCAGTCGTGTTGAGCGTGGCGCGAGCACTTGGTGCCTCGTAGGGGCGGCATAACTAGCGCATGCAGCGGAGCGCGCGCAGCGAGATTGTTCCGTTTACCCTTGACGCCGTCGCGCGCGCCCGCGGATGCTTGACGTTGGCCGCCTGCGGTTGCGGCGGAGCGGCTGCTGTCGCTATGCTGAGTTCGCGGGTCGGTTACGAGACTCGCGGAGGCTGATATGACCGAACTCCTTGAGAAAGCCCTCGCTGAGGTCTCGAAGCTTTCGGGCGATGAACAAGACCGCATCGCTCGGCTTCTGCTACTCGAGCTCGAGGACGAGGCCATATGGGACAGGTCCTTTGCCGCGTCGCAGGACTTTCTTTCCGGGTTGGCTGACCAGGCGCTCGCCGAACACGCCGCGGGACGGTCGCGAGAGATCGGGGACGAGCTTGAACTCCCACGCGACTGAGGCGTTCTGGAAGGCATTTCGATCACTTCCCGTCGGCGTGCAGGAGAAAGCACGCGATGCCTACCGGCTGTGGCGAGCCAATCCAGGCCATCCTGGCCTGCACTTCAAGCAGATTCACGCTGGGAAGCAGGTCTACTCTGTTCGTGTGGGTCTGGGCTACAGGGCACTGGGTGTTCGCGCCGGAGAGACGATGGTCTGGTTCTGGATCGGGTCTCACGCAGACTACGACAAACTGATTGCTCGACTTTGACGGCGGCGGCCAACTAGCGCATGCAGCGGAGCGCGCGCAGCGAGATCGTTCCGTTTGCCCTTGACGCCGTCGCGCGCGCCCGCTGATGCTTGACGTTGGGCTGCTGTAGGTATCGCGCAGATCGCGCACTTGGATGCCGGCTTCTCACTTTGCTTGGAGCTCTTCGAATGCTCACTTCAACAAACTGTCCGGCATGTGGAGAGCCGTCGTCGTGGTCTCGACGACTATTCCTGACCGGGTCCTGGACGCGATGGTCGTGCGCCCGGTGCCAGTCCAGATTGCTATTCGACATGAGTCGTCGGGCCTTTGTGTACGCTGCTGGTCTTCTCCTGTTCGGGGCAACTGCGGTTGTCCTAGCGATTGTTCCCGGCCCTTGGTCCTCAGTTGGTGTGACCACCGGCCTGATTGCGGTCTCCGCGCTTGTCGCTGTGGCAGGCATACTATTCGAGAAGGTAGTACTCGATGACTAGTGCGACTCGGCGACGCTGCCAGGCGCGCAGCCCAACTAGCGCATGCAGCGGAGCGCGCGCAGCTGGACTTCGTCTGTTACCCTTGACGCCATCTGCGCGGCCGCCGATGATTTCCGTTTGACCGGTTGGCATAACGAAGTGCAGATTCAGCTATGACCAGACCCACAGTTCGCGCTGCTGCCCTGGCGGTTGCCGCGTTGGCGTCCATTGTCGTGTTTGGCGTCCGCGTACCCTACTCGCGAGTGTCGATTATGACGATTGTGACGCTCGAGCTCACCGCACTTGCATCTCTTGCCTGGTGGGCAGGCTCGTCACGGATCGTGCGCGGATCTGGCAATGAGCGGCTGCTCGCCACGGTCGGCACGCTACTTCTGGCGCCGTGCGTGCTGTTTGCACTCGTCCCCGGACTCGGACCTCCGTGGCTCGCGACCGCCGAGGAAAACCAGCGAAGGTACGTGATACTCCTCGTTGACACCATTGCCATCAGTGGTGGGCTTATCGTCCTGGCATTCGCCATTCGTGAGGTTGGCGAGAGGTTCTATTCGACTCTCTGTCTCGCAGCCACCATCCTGGCCGGTCCGTCGTCGGTAGCGTGGGCTTCGATGCTTGTGGCGGCGAGCTACGCGAGAGGTCAGTCTTCTGAGATGCCAATTGCCATGGTCGGTTTCATCAGCGATCTTTCGGACAGTCTGCTCTTCATCGCAGGATTCCTGACCTACCTTGGTACAGCGGCCGTTGCAATGGCGCTTCGACGTGCTGGTTGGCTCGGCCGAACTGCTGCTCGGTTGTGTGCTGCAGTGAGCCTTGGGCTTGCTGCCTGCCTTGCGTTGAGGGGCATTCGATTTCCCGATCCGAATATCGCACTGGCGACCTGGTACCTGGTTCCAGGGTTCGTTGCGGGCATACCGGCGATTCCGTGGCTCGTCCCAATCGGCATCGGCATCGTGTTGCTTTCCCGCGCCGATCTACTTCAGGTGGACGAACCGCGACCGAACTAGCGCGTGCAGCGGAGCGCGCGCAGCGGGGCTTCGTCTGTTACCCTTGACGCCGTCTTGCGCGCCCGCAGATGCTTGACGTTAGGCGCCTTGCACCATCGAGCGGCTGGCCTGAACGAAACGGAGGACGAGAAGACGACGCCAGATGAATCGCGAAATGTTTCCGTTGTCCTGGCTTACTTCGAGGGATGTAACTCTGGCGAGCTTGATGCCTTGCTACAGAGCCGTTCATTAGTTCGTCATGATTCCCGGCTGCGCGATGCAGGCCAGAA
>CAZQBW010000413.1:0-3090 GCA_964591515.1 uncultured Clostridia bacterium | reverse complement strand
GCGCAGATCGCGCCCGCTTCGGATCCGGCCTTCCGGCCAAGGCGTGAGCCCGGCGCCCTCTCGAACCGCATCGTCAGCTACACAATGAAGGCGACCCTCGACCCGGCGCCGGGAGTGAAGACCGTCACCGGAAGCGAGCGCGTCACGTGGCGCAACCCCGGCAACGCTCCAGTCAGCGAGCTGCAGTTCCACCTCTACCTCAATGCGTTTCGCGACCGGAACTCGACGTTCGTCCGCGAAAGCGGCGGGAAGCTGCGGGGCGACCGGATGCCCGATGACGGCTGGGGCAACATCGAGGTGACGTCGATGGCGACCGCCGCGGGCGAAGACCTTCTTCCGCGAATGGAGTTTATTCAACCGGATGACGGCAATGCCGACGATCGCACCGTCGCGCGGGTGCCGCTGTCGACTCCGGTGGCGCCAGGGCAGACGATCGAGCTCGACATCGCGTTCGTTTCGAAACTGCCCAGGGTATTCGCCCGGACGGGTTATGCCGGGAACTTCTTCTTCGTCGGACAGTGGTATCCGAAGCTCGGCGTCTATGAGCCGAAGGGGATGCGGGGCCGAGCGGAAGCCGGCTGGAACTGCCACCAGTTTCACGCGAACTCGGAGTTCTACGCCGACTTCGGCGTCTTCGACGTAGAGCTGACGGTTCCGCAGAACTTCACGGTCGGCGCGACGGGTGCGCTGCTCGGAGGGCGTCCTTCGCCCGACGGCGGCGTGACGTATCACTACCGCCAGGCCGACGTGCACGACTTTGCCTGGACTGCCGACGACAACTTCGTGTCGGGCGAGCGAACGGTCTCGATCGAGGGAATGCCCGACGTCAAGGTCACGGCGCTCGTCCAGGCCGAGCACGCGGCGTCGCTCGAGCGCCACCTCGAGGCGTGCGAGCAGTCGATCCGATGGTTCCACGCCAACATCGGGCCGTATCCGTACGAGACGCTCACCTGCGTCGATCCGCAGGAGGACGGCAGCGGCGCGGGCGGCATGGAGTACCCGACGCTCATCACGGCCGGCATCGAGACTACGTGGGCTGGAACACTTCCCGCCGAAGACGATCCGCTGCTCGAAGTGGTCATCTTCCACGAGTTCGCGCACCAGTACTGGTACGGAATGGTGGCGTCGAACGAGTTCGAGGAGCCATGGCTCGACGAGGGCATCACGAGCTACTCGGAGCACATTGGCCTCCAGGATCTGTGGCCCTTCAAGCGCGCGGCATACGTCGCTTACGGAGGCGCCAACGTCATCCGCCTGCCGATCGACAATCCGGCGCTTGCAGAATTCACGCGTTACGCGGGGACCCGGTCGGTCGTCAGGCGCGGGCCGCTCATCAACACGTCATGGGGGTACAAGGGCGATTACGGCTATGCCGTGAACGCCTATCCTCGCCCGGCAATCGCGCTGCAGACGCTTCAGGTCCTGCTCGGCGACGAAGCGATGGGGCGCGTGATGCGGGCGTATTTCGAGCGATGGAAGTTCGGCCATCCGACGTCGCAGGACTTTTTCGACATCGCCTCGGAAGTGTCGGGACGGGATCTGGGGTGGTACTTCGATCAGGCCTTCCGCAGCGATCGACTGCTGGACTACGGCGTGCAGTCGGTCGAGAAGCTCGACGGCAAGGATGAGACGGAAGTAATTCTGGAGCGTGTTGGCGACGCGGTCTTTCCGATCGACGCCCGCGTCGTGCGCACCGATGGCTCGACCGAGCTGCTGTCGTGGGACGGGCGGTCGGCGCAGCAGGTGTTCCTCGTGGCAAGCACGCCCGCCGTGCGTCGCGTGGACGTCTATTCCGGCGGAGTGCCGATGCTCGATGCCTATGCGACGAACAACACGTGGACCGATCACACTGATCGCGCAGGTCCGGCGCGAGTTGCCACAGACTGCGGACTGCTATTCGAGCATCTGACGCTGCTGTTCGCAGGCGCGTTCTAGAGAGGCCGTTGTACCGATGAACCCGTTTCTCGCCATCGCCCGCGGCATCCGCGCCGCCGCCGCTCCCCGCGCGCTCGTCGCGCTGGGCTGGATCTACGGTCTGCTTGCCGCGCTCGCGGCCGGGCTCACGTTCGTCGTGTACACGGTCGTCTCGGGCGGAGTCGCAAACTCGTCCGTTGCGAGCACGTTGCGGTCGGGCATGTCGCCGGACTGGCTTCTCGACACGTTCGCGCAGCCGGGCGGGGGTGCCAAGACTGTCGCCGTCCTTCTGCTCGCGGTCATGCTGGCGGTGGTCTATGCCGCTGTGTCTGTCGCACTGTCTGGTGGCGCGGTCTCGCGAGTGCTCGGTGCGCTGGCTGGGTCCGGTTCGTCGCGCGAGCCCTTTCTCGCCGCGTGCGGCCGTTTCGCCGGGCCGATGCTGCGCGTGGCCTTGATCGAGATCGTCTTCCTGACGGTTGTCGGAGGGGTGCTCGTCATCGTCTGGGTCGGCGGGCTTGCGGGAGGTGCCGGGAACACGTTTGCGTGGATCTCGGCGGCCGTGATGGCGCTCGCGCTCGCCGTGATCACGGGTATGGCCGACGTGGCTCGAGTGCATGTCGTCGCGACGGAGAATCGCTCGGCGGTGGCCGCCTGGCGAGATGCGCTCTCGCACGGAGTGCGACGGGCGCCGGTGTTCCTCATTCTCGTGCTCTTCAACCTCGCGGTCGCGGCGACGGTCGCGTGGATTGCACTGACGATGCACGGGACGATACCGCGCGAGACGGGTCCTGGAGTCCTGATCGGTCTCGCCGTCGGCCAGGTCTGCATCCTCGGCCGGATCTGGGTGCGGATCGTGGCGCTCGCAACGCAGGCGTCGCTCTGGCGGATGGCCGCCTGACGCGGCGTGCAGTCTGGATGTTCTGGAGCAATCGAAGAGCGGAGGATGGCGTATGAGTACCGAAGCGGCACCGCAGCGGCGCGTGGTCGAGCGGCGATTCTATGTGGCGGCGGCGATCGGCGCGATTCTGGTCGTGTTCGCAGGGTTCGCGCGGACCTACTATCTCAAGGGAGTCTTTGGCGCTCCCGCAATCCCGGAGCTCGTCCACGTTCACGGCATCGTGATGACGTCGTGGTTCCTGCTGTTTCTCGTCCAGGTCGGTCTCGTCGCGACGCGCA
>CAZQBW010000412.1:0-3130 GCA_964591515.1 uncultured Clostridia bacterium | reverse complement strand
CTGAACGCCGCCGCCCTGCTGCGCTCCGCCACCCTGCTGCGCTCCGCCGCCCTGCTGCGCTCCACCGCCCTGCTGGGCGCCCCCGGCCATCATCTGGAAGATGGCTTCGAGCAATCGCTGCAGCAGTTGCATCAGGAGATTCATTAGGCCCTGGGGATCGAGATGCTGCAGGTTCTGGGAGCCGCCCGGCGCAAAGCCCGACTGGGCGCCGTTCGCGGCGTTCGTGGCGCCGCCGGAAGCCGGCGAGGACGCGCCATTGGCCGGCGCGCCTGCCTGAAGCTGGTCTCGGAAGCGGTCAGCCGGGGACTGCATCGCACCCGGACCCGGCTGAGCCGCCGCCGCCCCGCCAGCCTGCGAAGCATTTGCGCCGCCGAGCCGGTTGAGCTGTTCGAGCAGTCGCTGGACGCGCTGCCCGCGAATGTTGACGGCATTTAGCGAAAAGCTCGCCGTCGAGACACTTATTCTGTCGATGGACATACGTGCTCCTTTCCCTGGATCTGTGCGGAGATGACTCGGCACGCCCCATGATCGAGAGCACGAGGGAAAGGTTGCGTGCCTCGCCGTGCACGCGTTCACTCTCATCGCGCGAAGCCGCGGCCCAACAATAGTCGTCGAGCCGCCGGGCAACGTATGCGAGCCCTCAACCGTCGGAGCCTCGTTCGTCCGGGTTGCGCGACTCAACCCCGATCCACTTCACGTGTCCGGCTTTCTGAACTACACTTCCCCCGGTTCTCACAAGCCCACACGTCGAACCAACTCAATCGTCAATTTGGATCTGCGGCGCTCACACCGCACCTATGGCTCATTGGTCCACCCAGTGTGGAGCGAGCACGGTGAACGCCTCTCTCTCGAAGTGAAATTTGTGTCCGCATCACGATGAGTCTTTCCCGCGACGCTGACGCGCACGTTGGTCACGTTAACGAAACCCGACACCACGGGTTCTGAAGGAGACGGAGAATGCATCACCCCCAGCTGAATGAATTCACGACAATGGTCTGTAACCGCCGACCAAGACCGGTCTCGCGGGCGATCCTCGCCGGCGCAAGTGTCGGTGTTGTGGTCTTTACGTTGGCCCTTCCGTCATGGGCGACCGCTCGCAAGGCCATGCCCGTTGCCCCGGCAATGCCCGTAGCTGCGGCAGTGCCGGTCACCAGCCCCGTGCCCGCCGGCAAGTCCGGAAAGGACCTCGTCGCAGCAATGCGCAAGGCGACGGCCTTCATCGGCAAGGCCGCCAAGGACGCGAGCCCCGCACCCGTGAACCCGAAGTCGAAGGACCAGCAGCCCTTCTTCGCCGCGCTCAAGAAGACGAACAAGAACATCAAGGCCATCAACAAAGCGAGCGCCGGCAAGAACGACAAGGCAGCCGAGAAGGCGCTGGGTCGCACCGGCAAGTCGATCGCTTCGATGAAGACTTCCTGGAAGTTGACCGGGATCACCAATGCGAAGATCGCCGACGGCATCAAGAAGCTCGAAGGCGCATATGCGGCCTACAAGAAGAACTTCAGCAAGGCCGGCATTCGCCGCAAGAAGGGCGGTCCGCTCTCCGCCAAGGAAACGAGTCAGGCCGCGGCGCTGAAGTCGAAGTACCAGGCTGCTGCCGGGCAGCTCAGAACGACCCGCGACAAGGTAGCGAAGGGCAAGTTCGGCCGGAATCCCTCGAAGCTTGCCGAGGTCACGGCCCTCATTGACTCTGTCTCGACGCTCGTCGCCGTCGCCGGCGGCACGTCCGACTACTACTACGATCTCGTCGCGTACGAGGACTATTTCGTGGGCTCGTATTACGGTGTCTCGTCGTACGCGGCCGTGTACGACTCGGCGTCCTACTCGAGCTTCGCCTCGGCGAACGCTTCGTTCGCGGACGTGGCCTCCTACTGCGAGACGACGGTTGAGTCCTCGTACGAGTTCTCGTCCGAGGAGTATTGGTCCAGCTACGAGGAGTCCTCGTACGAGTCGACCGAATCCTACGACGTCGATATCTCGGAAGCCGATATCTCGTCCTTCGAGAGCTACTCAGAGGAGTGGTCGCTCGAGGTGAGCACCGACGAGTACGACGAGGTGATGGGTGACGACGACGTAGCCTTCCTCGATCACGATGACGACGGCGTTATCGACTCGACAGACACCGACGACGACGGCGACGGCATCGACGACGCCAAGGACATGGATGACGACGACGACGGCATCATCGACGCGCTCGAGACAGATGCCGACGACGACGGACTGGAAGACGCGATCGACGACGATGACGACAACGACGGCGTCGACGACGAGCTCGACAAGGACGATGACGGCGACGGCATCGACGACGCCAAGGACAGCGATCGCGACAACGACAACGACGGTATCGCCGACGACAAGGATGCCGACGACGATAACGATGGAACGCCCGATGCCAAGGACGACGACGACGATGGCGACGGCCTTGACGACGACGAAGACACGGACGACGACAACGACGGTGTCGATGACGGCGACGACGCCGACCATGACAACGACGGCGACGGTGTAAGCGACGACAAGGACACCGACGACGACGGCGACGGCACGCCGGATGACAAGGACACCGACGATGACGGCGACGGCACGCCCGACTCGGCGGACGAAGACGACAACAACGACATCGGCGAGGATTCGGACGACGACGGTACGCCCGACGAAGCTGACGCCGATGACGACAACGACGGCACGCCCGACGCATCCGACACGGACGACGACGGCGACGGTACGGCCGACTCCGCGGAAGACGAGGACGCCGATGCCGACGACGACGGCACGCCGGACGAGGCGGACGCTGACGACGACAACGACGGCACGCCCGACGCGTCCGACACCGACGACGACGGCGATGGCACGCCCGACTCCGCCGACGACGATGACGGCGATACCGACAATGACGGCACGCCGGACGAGGCCGACTCGGACGACGACGGTGACGGGACGGCCGACGCGGAAGACGCCGACGACGACGGCGACGGCGTTTCGGACGAAGCCGACGAAGACGACGGCGGCGACGATCCGGGTGATGCCGACGACGGCGGCGACGATGGTGGAGACGACGGCGGCGACGATGGTGGAGACGACGGCGGCGACGATGGTGGAGACGACGGCGGCGACGATGGTGGAGACGACG
>CAZQBW010000411.1:0-3169 GCA_964591515.1 uncultured Clostridia bacterium | reverse complement strand
GGCTCGCTGCGCTCGCCCGCGCGCGACCCACGGCTATGTCCTTCGACCGCTCCGCGGTCGTGTAGGCCAGACTCCAGTCGACCGCTACGCGGTCGTTAGCGGGCGCGCGCGACGGCGTGAAGGTCAACGGAACGATCTCGCTTCGCGCGCGCCGCTGCATGCGCTAGTTGGGTCGCGCCCGGACAGAGTCGAACCCTATTCTGTTGGCATCGGAAGACCCTGCAGGCGAAGAAAGGTGAGCTTGTCCCAGTAGCCGCGTTGGAGCGCGATGAGCTCGCCTTCAAACCGGAAGAAGCCACAGCCTCTCAGGCCAAGTGGATCTCGCCACTCGAGGATTGCCCACGATCCGTCTTCCAAGATGTTCTCGACGATGCACACCATCTTCGCCGAGGCGAATGCGTCGATGAACATTGATCGGATGCTGTCTCGACCATGGACCGGTGACTCGGCGACCTGGTGATTAACAGCGTCGTCAGTGTACATGCCTGCGAGCGCATCCGCATCCTGCCTGTTGAAGGCCTCGACCCAGAGTGTGACGAGTTCTCGTGGTGACATTGGCGTAGAAAGCTGAGAGATACGTTTGAGATGGAAACCGGTGCGACTTGCGCGGCCGAACGTCAAGCATCAGTGGGCGCGCGCAACGGAGTCAAGAGTCAGAGACGACTCTCGCTGCTTCGATGCCGCCAACGCCGGCGTCACGACACGAGACACGTCGACGGTCGAGGAGCTCGCCGACCGGTACACCGGCATCGAGCATCACCGGGCGCACACGACGGCGCCAATGGCAAACGGAGCGATCTCGCTGCGCGCGCCACTGCGTGTGCTAGGGCATCCGCTTCAATGGCGGCGCGGTCCACCTGCCCTCCAGCGCTTCGGCTTTCGGCCAGTAGAGGCGCATGGCCATGAAGAAGGGTCCTTTCGGGGCAGGCAGCCAATTGGCTTCCCATTCCTTTCCAGGAGACTCGTGCTGGATGAAGAGCGTCAGTCCGCCGTCCTCATCGCGCTTGAATTGCGGCAGCATGGGCGAATTGAGCAAATAGCGGTTCAGAGGATTGGCGGAGAGCAGGCTCTGTGGCAACTCATACAGCGTCAGCGACCAGAACGCATTGGCCGGCGGGAATTCCCCGGGAGCGAGGCGCAAAGCATAGCGGGCTTTTGACCCGTCCAGCAATTGCCCGCCAGAATCAGTCGTATACATCGGATACATGGCTTCTTGCTTTGAATTGCCGTAGATGGCGAAGGCGGCAGCAAGCATCCGGTAGAGGTAATTGTTCTTCAGGTGCTCTCGCGTTCCGAATGTATCGCCAGAAGTCACTTTTCCTTCATCCATCTGCTGCTTGACGCCCGCATAGTCCAGCCACGCGTCGGCGATTCCCTCTTCCACGGCCTTGCGCAATTCCGGAGAAAGCTTGTCGGCGTCGAACGGCTTGCCCGCGCCGATGCTCAGTTTCGCGAAACGCGCCATGAGTTCCTTCTCCGACGGATGCGTGGGGCAGAACTGCAAGACGAAATTCAGCACGTTGAAAAACTTGAGTGAGGACTTTTGCTCGTCGGGCGTGAGCGGTGGAAGGAAGTCTATCTGCGGGGCGGCGCTCGGCGCGGGTTGTCCGAGGAACTGCGAGAGCGGCCGCGCCTTGTAGCCGGCCTGCACCTTCTTCACGTTTTCGATGTCGCCCGGATTGAACAGTTGCGTCCGATACGCGGCGAGCACCAGTTCAGTCTCCGAGCGAATCACTTTCTTGATGCCTTTGGGCACTTCGCCCTTCCAGCCCGGTCCAGCAATGAGGAAGCTGCCGCCGTCGTTGCCGGTTGAGCGGCTGCCGATGTAATCGAAGTTGAACGTATAGAGATCGATGAGCTGGATGCTGAAGTAACGATTCTTCTCGACCACCGGCACGGTGAGCACAACAGGTTCGGTCCGCAGGTCCATGCCGAGAAAGGAATACGGCGTGTCCGAGTTGGGCGTCTGCACAGCCTTGTCCTCGGGTGTGAAAACGCGGGCGAAGTTGCGAATCTGATTCCACTCCGCCTTGTATTCGGGATTCGCGCGGTCCACGAAGTAAGCGTGCATGATGCGGTAGCTGTCCACCATCGGGAAACCGTAGATGTAGGCTTCCCTGGCGATGGCGCGGGCGTCCGCCGGGGTGACGCTCGTTTGAGCCTGGGCCGGCGTGAATGGCAAGAACGCAAGGAACGCCATCGCAAAGCCGATGGTTTTCAGGTGTGTGGTTGCCACGGTCTTGTATCTCCTTGTATTGATCGGGATCCGGGTCATCAGTGACCGCTCTTTAGTCCTCGCGAACCGCCTACAGCCCCTCCACGACAACGACGTCCATCTTTGAAACCCGTTGCCGAAGAGCCTTCAGGGGCTGGTAGTCCGGGTCGTTGAAGAGGGACTGCGCAGACGCGACATCAGGAAACCGAAAGACAGCAAGACGGCTCGGCTTCCAGTCTCCCTCCAGCACGACAAACCTGCCACCTCGTGCGAGATACTCCCCGCCGTGCTTCTTGACGAGAGCCGGCACATTGTTCTTGTACTCTTCGTATGCAACGGGGTCCCTCACATCGACATTAACGATCATGTACGCAGGCATCGATAGTGTCCTCCGCAAGAACCGGAAACTACCACGACACTTCTGGCCTCAGCTACTTCTAAACAGAGGCTCGTATAAGGACCCAGGATCGTTCTCGGGGCCCAACGACCAGGTTAACGGGGCCGGCGCGGCCTTACTGGGCAAAGATTGACGCCCCGGCTTCACAGTCGGCGTGCCCTGAGACCGCGTCTTGTCGTCCCAGCCGCGTCGCCGTCTTCCGCATCGTCGTATTGGATCCAAAGCACAAGCGGGCGAGCGCGACGGCGTCGGGGGCAACAGATGAACTCTCGCTGCGCGCGCTCCGCTGAGAGCGCTATTTTGGCGCCGCCGCTCTAGCGAGAGCGTCAGCGCGAGAGACTGCTGCCTGCGTAGGAAGGCAGCCCGGCGCGCTGACTTCACGCAAGCCTCTACTACGGCGGCGACTCGAGGTAGCCGCGCTCCATATAGGGGAAGCCCGTGAGCTGCGCATCGTCGGTGTCGTCAAAGAGGAAGTACGCTCGAACCTCTGCGATGCGACCACTCCGCATCACATACCACTCCGTTCCACGCATCATCACGCGCCGTGAAGTGCCTTC
>CAZQBW010000410.1:0-3177 GCA_964591515.1 uncultured Clostridia bacterium | reverse complement strand
TTCCAAGGAGCCGTTTCAATGAAACCGTCGCGCACAATGTTTGCGTTTGTTTACATCCTCGGTCTGATCCTTTCCGGCCTCGCGCCCATTGCGTCCGCCCAGCAGCAGGACCTGCCCGAGATCAAACTCGAGAAGTACACGCTCGCCAACGGACTTCAAGTCATCTTCCACGAAGACAAGAAGCTCCCGGCCGTCAACGTGAACCTCTGGTACCACGTCGGCTCGAAGAACGAGAAGCCCGGCCGCACCGGCTTCGCGCACCTCTTCGAGCACATGATGTTCCAGGGCTCGAAGCACGTCGAAGGCGAGTTCCTCTCGCTCGCCGAGCGCGCTGGTGCGAACCTGCAGACTGGCGGCGTCAACGGCACCACGAACAACGACCGGACGAACTACTTCGAGACGGTGCCGAGCGAGTCGCTCGAGTACGCGCTCTGGCTCGAGTCGGACCGCATGGCCTTCCTGCTCGACGCGATGACGGAGGAGAAGCTCAACAACCAGCGCGAGGTCGTGAAGAACGAGAAGCGCCAGGGCGAGAACCAGCCCTACGGCCGCGCGTTCTCGATCATCTTCGAGGAGCTCTTCCCCGCGGGTCATCCGTACGCGCACTCGGTCATCGGCTCGATGGAGGATCTGTCGGCCGCGTCGCTCGACGACGTGAAGGAGTTCTTCCGCACCTACTACACGCCGAACAACGCGACGCTTGCTATCGTCGGAAATTTCGATCCCGTGAAGGCGAAGGCTCTCATCCAGAAGTACTTCGGCCCTATTGCCGCCGGCCCGGCGCTCGAGCGGCCGAAGCTCTATCCGGTCACGCTCGACGCCGAGAAGCGCGTCGCCGTCTCGGACCGCGTGCCGCAGTCGCGCGTCTATCGCGTGTATCCGGCGACGGCGTACTTCCAGGCGGACGAAGCGGCGCTCGACACGGTGGCATCGGTGCTGGCCGACGGCAAGACGTCGCGGCTCTACAAGTCACTCGTTTACGAGAAGCAGCTCGCTTCGGACGTGAACGCCTTCAACTACTCGCTCGAGTCGGCGGGCGCGTTCTTCATCATCGCGACTGCCCGGCCCGGCCACACGCTCGCCGAGCTCGAGGCGGCGATCGATGACGAGATTCGCACGCTCGCGACCGAAGGACCGACATCGGACGAGATCGAATCGGCGAAAGCCAAGCGCGAGCTCGGATACGTCGACGGGCTGCAGCGGATCGGCGGCTTTGGCGGCAAGGCCGACATCATCAACACGTACAACACGTATCTCGGCTCGCCGGACCATTTCGCGGAGGACATCGCCCGCTACCGCAAGGTGACGCAGGCGGACGTCCGCTCGGCGACGGCGAAGTACCTCGATACGACGAAGCGGCTCGTGGTGTCGTACGAGCCCGAAACGTCGGGACGCGCCGACGCGCAGGAATTCGATCGCAAGCCGCCGGCGTTCGGAGAACGGGCTTCGTTCGCGACGCCCGTGCCGAAGACGAAGACGCTCGCGAACGGACTGACGGTCGTGGCGGTCGAGCGGCACGAGCTGCCGACGGTTTCGGTTTCGCTCGTGACCAAGACCGGCGCGGCGGTCGATCCGGCGGGCAAGCCGGGCACGGCGTGGATGACGGCCGAAATGCTCGACGAAGGGACGGCGTCGCGGTCGGCGTTGCAGCTTTCGGCCGAGCTGGATCGGCTCGGTTCGACGCTCTTCACGGGAGGCGGCACGGAGAGCTCGACGGTGAGCATCGGATCGCTCTCGCGCAATCTCGAGCCGACGATGTCGATCATGGCGGACGTGGCCCTGCGTCCCTCGTTCCCGGCCGAGGAACTGGAGCGGCAGCGACTGCAGCGCCTTGATGCGATCGTGCAGGAGGAGCAGAATCCGGCGGCAGCGGCCGGACTGACCTTCCCGAAGCTCGTGTACGGCGCGGATCACCCGTACGGGCACCCGGTGGCGGGGACGGCGGCGTCGATCAAGGCGCTCACAGTGGCGGAGCTGAAGGCGTTCCACGAGGCGAACTACAGGCCGAATTCGTCGGCGCTGATCTTCGTCGGCGACGTGACGCTCGACCAGGCGGTGGCGCTCGCGGAGAAGCAGTTCGGTGCGTGGGCAAAGGGGACGCCGGCGAAGATAACGTTGCCCGACGTGAAGGGTCCCACGGAGACCGTGGTGTACCTGATGGACCGGCAGGATGCGCCGCAGTCGCAGATCCGGATCGGCGCGCTGGGATTGTCGCGGACATCTCCGGACTACTACGCGGTCGAGGTTATGAACACGATCCTCGGCGGCGCGTTCGCGAGCCGGCTGAACCTGAACCTGCGCGAGGACAAGGGCTACAGCTACGGCGCGTTCAACGGATTCACGTTCCGGTCGCTCGGCGGGCACTGGGCGAGTACGGCGGGCGTGAAGACGGACGTGACGAAGGAGTCGCTCGTCGAGTTCCAGAAGGAGTTGCGCGGGATCACGGGCGAGCGGCCCGTGACGGCCGACGAGATGGCGCAGGCGAAATCGAACCTGATCCGCGGTTTTGCGCAGCGCTTCGAGACGAACGGCCAGGTCGCCGGCGAGATCGGGACGATCTGGGTGTACGGGCTGCCGCTCGAGACGCTGGGCAAGTACGAGTCGACGATCGACGCGATCACGCCTGAGCAGGTGGCGGCCGCGGCGAAGAAGTACATCGACCCGGGCAAGACCGTCATCCTCATCGTGGGTGACCGATCGAAGATCGAGGAGTCGGTGCGCTCGCTGAATCTCGGCAAGATCGTCGTGATCGGGGCCGACGGCAAGCCGGTGGCGCAGTAGGAGCGTCACGAATTTCGAGGAGCGCCGGAGGCGCGAAAGAACCTGAGCCCACGGCGCAAGCCGTGGGTAAGAGGAGGGAAACGGAGAGAGCCCCGCAGGGGCGAAACAGGCACATCGTGGGGCCTGTTTCGCCCCTGCGTGGCTTTTTCGTTGTTGCTGGAGAAACCCACGGCTTGCGCCGTGGGCTCCGGTTCTTTCGCGCCTCCGGCGCTCTCCAGAATTCGAGTCGTAACCGCTCGATACTCCGGCAGGGATCAAATCGACCCGCTACGTGGTGTTGATCTTGCGTGTACCCGCGGCCTATACTTCGCGGTTCGTGGCGGGGTAGCTCAGCTGGTTTAGAGCGCGGGATTCATAACCCCGAGGTCAGGAGTTCAAGTCTCCTCCCCGCTACCA
>CAZQBW010000409.1:0-3209 GCA_964591515.1 uncultured Clostridia bacterium | reverse complement strand
CGCGCGCGGCGGACTTTCGGCCGGGCGGCTGAAGGACTATCGTGGTCGTTGGCGGCGTGCTCTCCTCGATCGAGGAAGTGCTCCAGCCGGGGTGATCACGATGTCTGACTCGGCCTTCTATTGCCCGAAGTGCGGCTCCGAGGGCGGCGGCGATACGCGGTATTGCCGACGCTGCGGCACGAACCTCGAGATTGTGAGCCGCGCCTTGTCGGTACCCGCCCTTGCCGACGACGAGCTCGCGCGAGCCGAGCGTGCCTTCAGGATGCGCCTGGTGCGCGGTCTCGGGTTGTTCGTGCTCGCGGCTGGAACGGCAAAGGGGCTCCTTGCGCTCATCGTCGCCGCGATCGCGCTCGGCGGACCCGTATCGCTGTTGACGGTGGTCGAGCTCATTCTGTTCGGCCTGGTTCCGGTCGCTTTCGGCGCTTTCGCGGTCCGCGACCTGCTACAGGCCTACGAGTTGCGGAAGGATCCGCGGCGCGCGCTCGCGGCCTTGCCTGGCCCGCCGAGCTCCGCGCTGGCCGTGGCCGCGACCGGCGAGCTGGACGCGTCGCCTCGGGGGTACCTCGAGGCGCCTCCGAGCGTTGCCGAGCAGACGACGCGGTCGCTCGGCCGGTCGTCCGACGGGCTCTCCGCTCGTCGCCGGGAGGTCGATTAGCACGGCGTGACACAGCGCTTTCGTGAGAGTCCTCCCCGAGGCGTAGTCGCGGCCGTTGAGGCGTACGGCGATCTTTCCACATCGATTTCAGGCGACGAAGCTCGAGCGATGGGACGATTCGCGTGACTTCGATTGATTCGTGAGGCAAATGGTCCTGGTGCGAAATCCAAAGCGGCGCTTCGCGCCGCACTCCAAGGCGCTGCGCGCAATGGTTGCGAGCGTGCGATGAACCGCAGTGCGCACATCGCCCTTTGTCTGGCGCTTCTCGCACCGACGCTCTTCGCAGGCGCGTCCTGCGCGAGTCCGCCTGCGCCCGCTGATCCTCCTCGCAATCCGCTCGTGATGACTCCGACCGAGGCGGCCGAGATCTCGTTGCCGGAACCTACGACCGCCGACCTGGTCTACGGCGTGCGAAACTCCGATCTCGTAGTCTCAGCCGATGTCCTGCGTCTCGAGCCCGTGGTCGACCCACACGCCGCCCCGTGCACGATGCAGGGCGTCACGTACCGGGTCGTGGAAATCCTGCACGGATCCGCCGTCGGCGAGACCCTGCACGTGGCCCATCCCGTCTGCCTCGGCCGCCCGCTCATCGACTACAGGGCGTTCGGACTTTCGACGGCGTACTTCACGCCGGGGCGGCGAATGGTGCTGTTTCTGCGAAGGGACGACACCGGCCGGGTGCGATACGGGGGCGAAGAGTGGGTATCGGACTACTGGGTGTGGGACGAGCGCTATGGCGTGCTGCTCGACAGCGACGAAGTGCGCGAATACGTGCGCAGGGCCAAAGCCGCAAGCGGCGGGGCCGGCGGCAAGGGGGAGCAGGAGCCGTTCGGCGGGAGGCGCAGGCGATGACGCCGTCCGACGAACGAATGCACGTGAGCCGGCCGGCCAACACGACCTGACAAGACACCTTGCAATTCCCGGAGGGCCGCGCTGTGAGCGCACAGCGCGGACCCTTGACGCCGTCGTCCTCACACGTCGAAGCTTGCCGTTCGAGGAGGAGGCATATGCCCTCGGTACGCAGACACTACGAGGACCATCTGGCGCCCATATACCTATGGATGGCAGGCGGCATCGAACACGCCCTCGCCTTGGGCACCGATGACGTCGCCGACTTCGTGGATCGTCCGGGCTACGCCGTGGACCTCGGCGCGGGCTTCGGCATGCACAGCATCCCGCTGGCGAAAGCCGGTTTTCGAGTTCTGAGTGTGGACAGTTCACAACACCTCCTGGCGGAGCTCCGGAAGCACGCCGACGGCCTGGATGTCGCGACCGTCGAAGGCGATCTTCGGGAATTTGCCGGCCACATGTCCGGTCCAGCCGACCTGATTCTGTGCATGGGCGACACGCTGACCCACCTGCGAAGCACGGATGATGTGCTGGCTCTTCTTCGACAAGTGGCCGATTCCCTCCGCCCTGGCGGGCAGTTCGTCGCCAGTTTTCGCGACTATCGGACACTGCCAACCGGCGACGCGCGCTTCATCCCGGTGCGGAGCGACTCGGATCGAATTCTCGCCTGTTTTCTCGAGGAGAGAGCCGAGCACGTCCTGGTCCACGACGTCATTCACGAGCGCGTCGAGGGTGCCTGGTCGATGAAGGTCAGCAGCTATGAAAAGCTGCGACTCTCTCCTCTCACCGTGAAACAGGGCGCCGAGGCTGCGGGAATGCGATGCCGCATCGAAACAGGTCCGAGGGGCATGCTCAAGGTCGTCGCCGATACCTGACCCCTCGGGCGAGCCGAACTCCATCGACCGGTTGCCGGGTCCGCACCGGAGGCACGGGTCCAAGTTGACCCGCTCCCTGTCGCTCCCGGTTCTGATTCGAGCCCGCAGACGGGACCGCTGGCCCTTGACCCCGCCGGGCGCCTCCGCCGATGCTAGCGTTCGGCCCACCAGGAGAATCGCCCATGCCCAACCTGTTGCGAAACGTGCTTGCCGTCCTAGCGGGAGTCGTCATCGGCGGAGTCGTCAACATGGCGATCATCACCGTCAGCTCTTCGCTCATTCCTCCGCCTGCGGGCGTCGACGTCACCAACGCCGAAAGCCTCGCCAGGTCCATCCACCTGTTCGAGCCGCGCCACTTCCTGATGCCGTTCCTGGCGCACGCGCTTGGCACGCTCGTCGGCACGCTCGTGGCATACCTGATCGCAGCAACCGCCAGGGCGCCAATCGCCTACGCGATCGGTGCGTTCTTTCTTCTCGGAGGCGTGGCGGCCAGCCTGATGATTCCCGCCCCGGCCTGGTTCATCGCGCTCGACCTGCTTGTCGCGTACCTGCCGATGGCCTGGCTGGGCATTCTGATCGGCACTCGCGTGAGTCCGACTACGACGGCTTCAGGCACTGAAGAAGCCTGACCATTCCCCCGAACCGGCCGCTTCTGGCCCGCGGCCTCAAGCGGTGTCTCACCGCCAACGCCCGGCGACTGCACGAGGACGCGGATCGATGAAGACCGTATTCAGCGAATCGGACCGGAGCGCACTCTACGAGCGTATGAGCCGACTGACGCTCGACCGCAGACCGCTCTGGGGACGGATGACGTGTGGCCAGATGCTGGC
>CAZQBW010000408.1:0-3210 GCA_964591515.1 uncultured Clostridia bacterium | reverse complement strand
CATGAAGCTGACCGTCGCTGAGTCTATTGAACGCCGGCAGCTTATGCCTGGTGTTGGGCGGACCAGTGGTACAGCCCGGGGAGATGGGTGACAGAACTGTCCGGGGACATGGGTGACATTCTGGGGCACCGGGAGGTGCCCTACGGTGTGGAGCGAGACGTCACCCATGCGCGAGCGAGTTCGGTTTGTTGTGGACGTGGACCGGCGCGACCTCCCGGTGGTGGAGCTGTGCGAGCGGTACGGAGTGAGCCGGAAGACCGCGTACAAGTGGCTGGGGCGGTATCGGGCCGATGGGCCAGCCGGCCTTGAGGATCGCTCGAGGCGGCCGGAGCACAGCCCGAACGCGACGGATCCGGTCGTCGTCGCACTGCTCGAGGAGCTGAGACGGCGGCACCCCACCTGGGGTGCGGGGAAGCTGCTGAAGGTCCTGGGCCGTCGAGAGCCGGAGCTGCACTTACCGGCGCGCTCGACCGGGTGCGAGTTGCTGAAGCGTGCCGGACTGGTGCTGCAGTCGCGTCGGCGTCTCCGGCGCGGGCACCCAGGGCCACCGCTGAGCGTGATGGACGAGCCGAACGCGGTGTGGTGTGCCGACTTCAAAGGGCAGTTCAAGACACGCGACGGCGTGTACTGCTACCCGCTGACGGTGACCGACGGCTTCAGTCGGTGTTTGCTGTGCTGCCAGGGGCTGCGATGCACGCGGCACGAGCTCGTCAAGCCGCTGTTTACGCGGCTGTTTCACGAGTACGGGCTCCCCTGGATCATTCGCACCGACAACGGCGCCCCGTTTGCGTCCACGGCGCTGGGCCGTCTGTCGCACCTATCGGTATGGTGGATTCGACTGGGGATCCATCCGGAGCTGACGGAGCCGGCGTCTCCGGCTCAGAACGGCCGGCACGAGCGGATGCACAAGACCCTCAAGGCCGAGACGGCGCGTCCACCGGCGGGCAGCCTGGCGGCCCAGCAGGTTCGCTTCAACGCATTCAGGCGCGAGTTCAACGAGGAGCGCCCGCATGAGGCCTTGGGGCAAGAGACCCCGGCCTCGGTCTATGAGCGATCGCCGCGGCAGTTTCCTCGGAAACTGCCGCCGGTCATCTACCCCGGGCACTACGAACTTCGCTACGTCAGCGAAAACGGGGCGATTCGCTGGAGAAAGGCCTGGGTCGGCGTTACGACCGTGCTGGCGCACGAGTACGTCGGCCTCGAAGAAGTCGGCGACGGACTCTGGGACGTATACTTCAGCCGTCTCAGACTGGGACGTCTCGACGAGAGGCGGATGCAGATCGAAGATCCGTACGGACGCTGGACACGGTGGGATCCGTTACCTATGTCCCCGGACAAATCCGTCACCCATGTCCCCGACTGAGCAAGTGGAGTGCGTGATGCAGCGCCAAGCCGGTCTTGACGAACTGCTGGGCCGGGGCGAGCCCCACGCCACGCTCCACGACGGGGAGCTTCTGTCGATCCGAATTGACCACGAGGCCGGTGAGCTGGTCGCCACCTGGCGGCTATGCGTGGGCAATCCGGGTGCGGCGGACAAGGCCGAGCGCGAGCGCACGCGCCAAGGCCTGTTGACCTTGGGTGGACTCCTCTTCTGGTGTGAGGCACCGCCAGCGGTTCTGGAGTCGAACGCTGGTAGCCCGTGGCTGACGGCTAACGGACCGCTGGCCGAGTCGCCGACCGCGGAAGGGCAAGAGCTGGCGAAGCGTCTTCCGGAAGGTGTCGCGGGTTGGTACATGTACTTCTCCAACCGGAACGCGTATGCGTACTGCGCGGCGAAGTCGCTCGGCTTCCAGTGGGTCTGAACTCGAGGCCGCCCAACAAAGGCATGAACCTGACGCGGGTTGGTGCGGGGGCGCAGCGTGGTGGGCGGGGCGTGGCACCGCCGTGGATCGCCGCGCAGGTTATGCCTGGGGTGGTTTCAAGGGAACGACGCAACATCTCGGCGAAGATCCTCGGAGTAGCGAGGGGGAGTCGAGATGGAGAGGGAGTGGACGGGGAACGCGAGGCGGCTGAGCGAGGCGGACCGAGTAGCGATCGAGCGGCTCATCCACGAGGGTGGGAGCTACGAGGGAGTCGCGGCGGCGGTCGGGTGTTCGACGAAATCGATCCAGCGGTATCTGGCGCTCACGGGCGGGGTGAGGCGTCGGACGAGGCCGCGATCGCCACTGCGACTGTCTGTGAAGGAGCGGGAAGAGATCTCGTTGGGTCTGGAGAGACGGGAGTCTCTGCGAGCGATCGGGCGGCGGCTGTCGCGGTCGGCATCGACGATCTCGCGGGAGGTGGCGCGAAGCGGGCCACGGGAGAGGTATCGGGCGTGGCGTGCCGACGCTGGGGCGGTGGAGCGAGGTCGTCGGCCGAAGCCGTGCAAGCTGGCGCTCGAGCCGGAGCTGCGGCGGGAGGTGCAGCGAGGCCTGGAGCGGCGCTGGTCGCCGCAGCAGATCTCGCGGCGACTGAAGTGGGACCATCCTGGCGAGCCGGGGATGCAGGTGTCTGCTGAGACGATCTACCGGACGTTGTTCGTGCAGGGGCGCGGGGCGCTGCGCAAGGAGCTGGCGTCGTGTCTGCGGAGCGGTCGTGCGCAGAGGCGGTCGCGGCTTCGGGTGGCCCGCTCCGGGGCCGGCCGTCTTCGGGAGATGGTGCTGATCAGCGAGCGTCCGGCGGAGGTGGCGGATCGGGCGGTTCCGGGGCACTGGGAGGGCGACCTGCTGGTGGGTCGGGAGGCGCGCTCGGCGATCGGGACGCTGGTGGAGCGCAAGACGCGGTTCGTGATCCTGTTTCCGCTGCCCGAGGGTCGGAGCGCGGAGGCGGTGCAGAAGGCGCTGACGAAGGCGATCCGGTGGCTGCCGCGGGAGATGAAGCGGACACTGACGTGGGACCAGGGCAAGGAGATGGCGTCGCACGCGGCGTTCAGCCTGGCGACGTCGGTGCAGGTGTACTTCTGCGATCCTCACAGCCCTTGGCAGCGCGGGAGCAACGAGAACACGAACGGGCTGCTGAGGCAGTACTTCCCGAAGTCGGCTGACCTGCGTCAGTACAGCGCGTCGCAGCTGAAGGCGGTCGCGCGCGAGCTGAACGGACGGCCTCGACAGACGTTGAACTGGATGACACCATTCGAGGCGTTTCGCATGAGTGTTGCGTCGACCGATTGAAGACGCCCCGGTGTTGGGCGGACGTCTCGCAGTGCGAACAGGGTTCGTGACCGGGCTTCAG
>CAZQBW010000407.1:0-3219 GCA_964591515.1 uncultured Clostridia bacterium | reverse complement strand
ATCACAACAACGGCGATCGTGACCGGGACCGTGATCGAGGTCGTGACCGCGACCGCGACGGCGACCGCAACCGTGACCGCGACCGGGACGGTGACCGCGACCGGGACGGTGACCGCGACCGCAACCGCGACCGCGACGGCGACCGCGACCGCGACCGGGACAGGTCGGATCGAGACGGGAGGAACGACCGCGATCGATCGGATCGGGACAACTGACCACCATCGGAAAGGCAGGACTCTCGGGATTCTCACGATCGCGTGAGTCCTGCCACCCGATCTACTCTTCGCTTCTCTCAGAAAGCTGAAGGTCGGTACTCGATGCGGTGAGCGGCATGGCGAACAGCCGCCTCAGGCCCAGCGCCCTCGCGGATCGAAAGCCCGGAACACCGATTTCGATTTCGTCCTGCGCCACGTCGAGCCGCAGCGTCGAGTGCAGCCGATCCCAGACTGACAGAATCGTCGACCAGTTCGAATCCGCTTCGTCGCGCACCGTTGAATGGTGGGTCCCGTGCATCCGCGGCGTGACGACGGCCTTCACGAGTCGCCGTTCGATGTCGATCGGAAGACAGACGTTCGAGTGGTGGAACAGGATCGCCGCTATCGTCAGCTTCTGCCATAGATCGAGCTGTCGGGCGGACACCCCGATGAGGAGAACCTGGCTCGCACGCCACGCGATCGAGATCACCAGCTCTCCGATGTGGAAGCGGACCGCGGTCGACGCGTCCATGTCCAGGTCCGCGTGATGGACGATGTGGAAGCGCCAGAGGAACCCGACGCGGTGCGTGAGGACGTGCCATACATACAGCGTGTAGTCGAGCAGCACGACGGCCAACACGGTTTCGAGCCACTTCGGGAGCCGAAGCATCGGCAGAAGGCCGAAACGCTTCCGCGCGACCAGTGCCGTCAAGCGGTCGGTCACCGGGCGCTCGAGCGCCCGCAGCGCGACTGCTCCGACCGCCGCCACGACGCCGTTACGCACGTTGCGCCGCAGCGCGGGTTGGGCGTTGCGACGCAGCGGACGGCGCCGCTCGAGCCACACGAGCAGGCCCACCGCCGCAGCCGCGAGGACGGTTCCGAGGATGCCGCCCGTCCGCCGGTCGTGAGAAGAGTCGGCAGGATTGCGCGGAGGACCGGATTCAGAAACGTTGTTCATCGGATGAGACTGCGTGCTCGAGGTCCGGCAATGACTCGACGGAGCAAGACTACAGGATGAGGAGAGTAGACAGGATTACAGGATTATCAGGATTGACAGGATTCTCCGACTCTGGTGTCGCTCGGGTTTGCCGTGAATCCATTCACGTCCCGGTAATCCCGTGAATCCCGATAATCCCGCAATCCTGTCCACTTTCCGTACCGAATTCGAACACACGGTGTACCGACCCCGAGCGAAAACGCCGCCTTTTCCGCGGTGCGCGGATTGCACTGACTTGCCGGGATTCTTTTCCCGAATTGGGGGACACCAGCATGATTTACAGATATTCGAAGCAACTCCTTACGATCCTCATCTCGGCGAGCCTGCTCACCGCGTGCGGAACGACGAACGAAACCGCCATCACTGCGGTCCCGCCGGTTGATCCCGGCGTGGCAACTCCGGCTGCCGTCGTCGCCGATTCGCTGAGCCGCGTCGCTCAGATATCGGTCACAGACGGCACCGTCTCGCTCAGACCGAACGATGACGAGGAGTGGGGACAGGCCGACGTCAACCAGCCCGTCTTCGAGGGCTCGGAGCTCTTCGCGGACGAGGGCTCGACCGGCGAAGTCGTTCTCGGCGACAACCGCTACGTGCGCTTCGCCGACGGCGCCGATCTCGAGTTCACACAGCTCGACTCCGAGAACGTACAGCTCGACGTGACGGCCGGTACGGTCACGCTCGCGCTCGACGAGCTCGAGGCGTCCGAACACTACGAGCTCAACACGCCCGGCGGCGCGATCGTCCCGTCCGCGGGCGGCGAGTTCCGCATCGACATCGACGACAACGGCGACACGTGGTTGACTGTTCGTCGCGGCACCGCGCAGGTCAGCACGCCCAACGGCACGTTCGAGCTGAAGGAAGGCGACCGCGTGAACCTGACAGTCGACAACTCGTCGGCCATCGAGATCGCGCAGTACGACAGGACCAGCCCGCCGGACGACTGGGACACCTGGAACGACGAACGGCGCGTTTACTACACGGGCCTCACGACCGTCGAGCACCCCGCGCCGGTGCGCGATCTCTACGGCCGGACCGACATCTTCGGAATCGCGGCCCTTGCCGCCTTTGGCATCTGGCGGGCGATCGACAATGACCGCTACGTCTGGCAGCCCCGCGTCGATCGCAACTGGCAGCCTTACCAGAATGGCTACTGGGACTACGAGCCTAGGGCCGGATACACCTGGGTTTCGCAGGATACCTGGGGCTGGGCGCCGTACCATTACGGTCGCTGGGATCACGACGACAGCAACGGCTGGTATTGGTCGCCGTCGGACGGCATCACCACCGTCGGCTATTCGACATGGAGCACGCGGCAGCAGTGGCGGCCGGCGCTCGTCTATGCGTTTCAGCCCGAACAGTCGAACAGCGTGATGTGGGTGCCGCTCTCGTACGGCGAGCCCTACGTCGCCTACTCGCGGGCGTGGCGCGACGACTCGGGACCGCAACAGATCTCGTTCGTTCCGCGGCATCTTCGCGAACGGCGCGGCATCGTGTACGTATCCACTGACGGATTCAACCGTCGCCAGAAGGCTCGCCGGGCGGACAGGCGCGAGATCGCCTATGTCGAGCGCTTCGACGTGGCGAAGGCAAGCCCGTACGTGATGACGAAGCCCGGGCGCATCGTCTCGGCCGACCACATCGCCAAGGTGCGTCCCTCGAATGAGGTACGCGGCCGCGCGGTAGTTGTGCGGGCGGAAGTCGACAAGGGCGACAAGGGCGGACAGCGTCGCGCTGCCAAGGCCGACCGTCCGGTGAGAAAGGCCGACGCCAAGAAGTTCGACGCGCCGAGAGCGACGAACGACGCCGCTCGAGTCAAGCCGGCGCCTCGCGTGACGAAGCAGGGCGGAAAGATGCGCTCCGGCCGCAAGGCCGACGGGCGAGCGGGTAAGGCAGGGCCGTTCGACAATGCCGCACCGGCCGGCAAGGCCGGGGGCAAGGAACCCAAGGCCGGCGGCAAGGGCAAGTCGAAGCGTAACGGTTAGACGGTGAGAGTGGACAGGATTATCAGGATTCGCTGAGGATTCACGG
>CAZQBW010000406.1:0-3239 GCA_964591515.1 uncultured Clostridia bacterium | reverse complement strand
TCCGGCGTAGGCGCCGATGCCGTGATGCGCACGAGCGTCGGCCGCTCGAGGCGTCCCTGGCCACCAGTCAGCGCTTCGGCGTTGACGGTCCCGGCAGCGTTGCCCGTTCGTGTCTTTACCGCGGCGAGAAATCCCGGACTGTTGATGGTCTGCGCGACAGCGTACGGATCCTCGAGCTCCTCGCCCATCACGCGTCCCATCGAGACGAGCGCCGATGTCGTGAACCTCGGAGGCCCGAGCAACGTCCAGCCCGCGGATGCCGCCGCGCAGACGAGCGCTCCCGCAAGCAGCAACCACTTCCAGCGCCAGACGGCGCGAAGGCTGGAATCGAGTTCGATCGTATCGGTCACGCCGGCCGAGTGTAGCGAATCCCGGCACTGGAGACGAGGAATAAGACAGGCATCGTGGATTGTGCGGATGTTGCGGATCGAGCGGATCTGACAAAAAGATCAGATCCGCCTCATCCGCCAGATCCGCAGGATCCGCGTTGCCTATTTCAATCGGGAGGCCGGACGACGATGCCGGATGCGGCGAGCTGGCGCTTGGCGTCGGCGATGGCAATCTCGCCAAAGTGGAAGATCGACGCAGCGAGAACGGCGCTCGCGCCGCCTTCGTCGAGGGCTTCGCGCAGATGCTCGATTGTGCCGGCGCCACCGGATGCGATGACCGGTATTCGCACGGCGTCGGCGACGGCGCGCGTCAGCTGAATGTCGTAGCCGTCGCGTGTGCCGTCGGCATCCATGCTCGTCAGCAGGATCTCGCCGGCGCCGAGCGCCTCTGCCTGGCGCGCCCACTCGATGGCGTCGAGCCCGGCGAGCCTGCGTCCGCCGTGCGTGAACACTTCCCAGCCCTCGCCATTCTCGCGCGACCTCGCGTCGATCGCGACCACGACCGCCTGCGAGCCGTACCGGCGCGCGCCGTCAGTGATCAGTGACGGCGTCGTGATGGCGGCCGTATTGATCGAGACCTTGTCGGCGCCCGATCCGAGTATCGCGCTCATGTCGTCGACCGTCCGGATGCCGCCGCCGACTGTGAACGGAATGAACACACGGTCGGCGACGTCGCGCACCATGTGCATGACGATCTCGCGCCGGCCGCTCGACGCCGTGATGTCGAGGAAGACGAGCTCGTCGGCGCCCTCCCGGTCGTAACGCTCCGCCTGTTCGACCGGGTCGCCGGCGTCGACGAGGGACAGGAACTTCAGTCCCTTCACGACGCGGCCGGCGTCGACGTCCAGGCACGGGATGATGCGTTTCGCGAGCATTCGCGGATTCAACGTCACGGCCGGCAGTGGTGTCAAACTTCTCTTCGGTCAGCGTCCGGTTCCCCAGTACGCCAGCGACGCCTCGAGCAGGAATCCGAAGTCGACCGTTGCTGCGAGCCGCTCTGCCGCAGCGCGCTGCTCATCGGTGAGCGATGGGTTGGAGGGAGCGCTTCGGACGAAGGCCTCGAGTTGCCGGACGTCGTCCGGCCGCATCGGCGTTGGAAGGAAATCGCGTCGCCGACGCGCTGCCGCGCACCGCTTCAGGTAGGAAGCCAGAGCCCTGCCGCGCCGGTAGAGGCCGACGTGCGCCGAAACGAATGTCAGCAGGTCGAGCACGGAGGCCGTCCTTGCGGGAATGCCGTCCATTCCGGGTGGCACCAGATCGGGCGACTGGCCGTTCGGAGTCTCGAGGATGGGTGGGACGGGAACTGCCGCCTTGGGAGGTCCCATCGACGGCTGTCGACGGCTCGACCACTCGCCGCAACCGACGTCGGGCCAGGATCTGAACACGGGAGCGCCGAGCGCCCGATCGGCCGGTGACGACGTGAATTGCCTCGCTATCGCGTCGCGCGCGTCGCGCTGGTAGGCGTTGCCGAGATCTCCCCAGATTCGCGATGCCGCGCGATTCACCAGGGCCGCGCGTTCGCGATGCGCTGGCAGGTTTGAAGAAGCCAGACGCGCGGCGCCGAACGTTGCGTACCAGAGGCTGGATTCGGCGCCGGCTCGATCGCCGAACTGCCGGAAACGGATCCTCGCGAGTGCGATGTGGATCTCGGGCTGCGTCCCGAGCGCGCCGTGAGACGCCGCTTCGACGACTGCCGCGAGCATTTCGTGGCTGTCCTGAATCCAGGGACCGGGTTGGCCATCGAATCCGCGCTGCAGTTCGGCAAGGCCGCGCTCGAGCAACGCCGGGTCCGGATCGTTGAGCATTCCCGACACCATGTCGATCCAGTTGGAGAGGTACTCGGGGGTGCTGGAGCGCTGGGCGCCGCGGGATCGCGAAGCGCGTCCGGTGCGCGGTGGTGTTCGGCGAGGTGGGCTGGCGGTTGCGGAACGCGTTCGCATGGGAAATCGGCTCCTTTCTCGATCGTGCGCCCCATGATCGAGAACGGAGCCGATTCGGTTGCGTCTTTTGTGCCCAACGCATCAGTACCGTGCGCTACCGCGCACGGGTCTGATACGTGAAGCGGTCGCAGTCAGGGACGCTTGAAGTTGAACGTGATGGTCCCGATGACCTTGATCGGAATGCCGTTGAGCATCGTCGGCGAGAATTGCCAACGACGCGCCGCGTCGATGGATGCCTGGCGAAGGGTCGGGTGACCCGAGACGGCGTGGGCTTCGAGCACGCGGCCGGTCTCCGAGACCGTCACTGAAACGACGACTGCACCCTGGATGCCGATGGACTGTGCCATCGGCGGATACGGCGGCTCGACGCGTCGCGTCGCGAGTCCGCTGATGACGCCCATGTGCTTCGGACGCGGAGGGGCGGGCGTCGCAGACGAGTCGGTCGCATTGCCGGACGACGGCGGCGGAGGCTCGGGGACGGGGATCGCCGGGCCTCCGCCCGTCGTGTTCCCGCCAGGGCCTGGTCCGGCACCGTCGGGGAGTCCAGGTCCGGTCGCATTGGGATCACCGGTGTTGATCGCGCCCGGGAATTCGATTCCGGTGTACGGGGCGGGCGGCCGCGGCGGAAGGACGCTGTCCCTCGGCTGGGTGATCGCGACAAACGTCGCAGTGGAAGGTGTGTTCCGCTCGCGGGCCTGCGCAGCCGACCTCGTTCGCGGCGCGGCCGGCGACGTTTGCGTGTAGGGCACGAGCGAGAGCCGGCTGAAGTCGGCATCGAGTCGCGCGTCGGCGAGCATCACGCCGGCGATCGCCACGCCCGCGAGAACCACGGACCAGACGACCGACGAGACGGCGAAGAAAAACCAGGTGCGCGCGCTGCGGCGCTCGTTCGTCGATTCCACGAGTCTGT
>CAZQBW010000405.1:0-3288 GCA_964591515.1 uncultured Clostridia bacterium | reverse complement strand
TGCTTTGCGTTCGAACAAATGGCGGATCACTACTGACGCACCATTCCCTGGAGTTTTGCGATGGCCTTGTGCTGGAGGACTTTCACGTTGTTCTCGGTCTTGCCCAGGGCTTGCGCGGTTTCGGCGACGGAGAGGCCGGCGCTGAAACGGAGGGTGATCACCTGGCGTTGCGCTTCGGGCAGGAGTGCCGTTGCTTCCCGGACCGTCTGGATGGTGAAGGCGGTCACGAGTTCGTCCACGTGGTCAGGCGATGGGTCCTGGATCGATTCCGAAAGCTGGGCCGTGGCGGAACGGACCTTCTGGCGCCGCACGTGCGAGACAACCTCGTTGCGTGCGATGCGGAAGACCCATGCGCCGAAGGGAAGTCCCCGCCAGGAGAAAGAGCGCAGGTTTTCGATGATGCGGAGGAAGATCTCCGTAGTTACATCTTCTGCGTCTTCGGCTGACGAAAGCCGGGTGGAGACGTAGCGGTAGACACGGGGAAAGTAGTGATCGTAGAGCGCACCGAGCGCCAGCTGATCCCCTCGTTGCGCCGCATCGACGACAGCCTGTTCGTCGAACTCCGGCGCCAACTCCCCTACCGTAGTGTTCCCCAAACCAGCCCCCCGGGCCGAGCCGGAATCTGCGAGGCCGACGTCCTCCTTTCCACCATAGGCACGGGTGTGCCTTGTGTACTAGAGATAACGGGCGGCCGCGGGAAAGGTTAATGGCGTATGGTCATATCCCCAGCACTTTCCCAGCGGACCCCACCGATGACCGTCGCGGCCGCCATTTTCGCACCCTCCGGCAAGCAGTTCGACCAGTGGTAAATGGGGGCTTCCGGCCGCCTCTTTCGCCCGCGCTGGGCAAGCCACACACTATCCCGTGTATGAACCTCCAGATCCTCGTTGCGCTGGGGATGCCGGCCGCGATGCTGATTAGCGGCATCGCCGCATGGCGCATGGCCAAAAAGGACAACACCAAACCCGAAACGCCCCAGTGGCGCGACGACTCCCTCGACGACTGGCGGAGGGAACGGGACGCCCAGATCGAACTGGAACGCTCCCAGCGCCCCCGCGAATCCAGCCTCAAGACCGGTCAGGAAGAACAAACCGAAACCCAGAAGAAGCACCAGCGCATCGGCGGGTAGGTCCACTCTCATCCGCTGAAATGGTTCTGTTCAAACACAGCCCATGTGGTTAATCTCCCGATCGATGCGCTTTGTTGTTGCCGCAATCCTCACATTCGCTTTGACCGCTTGTTCGTCCTCAGAATCGAGTTCGGAGGCCACTGCTTCGAACGAGTCCCCAACGGCAGTGGCTTCGGCCGCCGGGACGATCGCCACTGCGGCGAACCCGCCGGCACAGGCCAACGCGCTTGAGGTGTCGGTCACGAGCCCAGTGTCGAGGAACGGTACGGCGCGGGCCTCGGCGAAACCGGGCGCGAATGCCGAATGCACGATCACTTACAGGACACCCTCCGGAACGAGCAGCGATGCAGCGGGTCTAGAAGAGAAGACTGCGGACGCGTCAGGCGATGTCGCCTGGAGTTGGACAATCGGACCGTCCACGTCTCCTGGGAACGGTTCTGTGACCGTTCGGTGCGGGAGCCGGACAGGGAGCGCAACGATTGTTATCTCGTAGGCGCGGACGTCTTGTGGCCATCTCGGTCACGATCGTGGTTTGGTTGGGAGCCGCCGTTGCCGTCCAGCGGACCACACCAGGCGGCAGCGCCGCCAGCGTGCCAGTGCGCGCGAGAGTGCCTCTCCTCGCTGCCGATTCGGTCGCACGGCCAACACCCGCGAGTCTCATCTTTTGCACCGTTGCACACGTGGTTGATGGTGACACCATCGACGTCTCGGGATGCTCCGACGCGGGGAGAATTCGGCTCATCCTCATTAACACCCCTGAGGTGAGCCCGGGTCAGTGCTTTGGGAAAGAGAGCTCGGCCTACACTGAAGCTCATCTGCTTGGGCGCCAGGTGGGTCTGGAGAAGGACGTGTCAGAGACCGACAGCTTCGGCCGCAAGCTGCGCTACGTCTGGAGCGACGGCGAACTCTACGAGGAGCGGATTGTGCTGGACGGGTTCGCGGAAATCGCGCTCTATCCGCCAGATTTGAAGTACCAGGCCCGCATCGCGGCGGCTCAGGTGGACGCGCAATCAGCCGGGCGTGGCCTCTGGCCCGTTTGCGGCAGCGTCGGCATCCCAGGTACCCCCACGACGGCGCATTCACCAACGCCCCCGCCCACGCTGTCGGCGACACCGAGCGGCACCGCGACGCCGTCGCCCACGTTAACTTCCGCGTGCACAGCCTCGACGGCGACTATCACCGAAGTCGACAAGTTCGTCGAAGAGGTCACCATCAGCGGCTCGGGTAACCTCACGGGCTGGTACCTCATCAGCACCAAAGGCAACCAGCGGTTCGATTTCCCGAGTGGATTCCAACTCGACGGTTCCGTGAAGGTGGTTTCTGGCACGCCTCCGTTCGCGAATTCCTCTTCGCGGCTCTGGTGGTCGACAGCAACGCAGTGGAACAACAATGAGAATGACGACGCCGTGCTCTTCAATTGCGTTGGTCAACAGGTGAGCTATTTCGACGATGGACTCTGAACGCCTCACCGACTCGGCGAAGCGTGGCGAGTTCGAGTTCGCCGGCGTGCCGCGCTTTCGCTGTACCCTTGCTCACACCTCACACCTCACACCTCACCCCCGGAGCGCAGCAACCATGCACCCCTGGCACGACATCCCCGTTGACCCGGCCGAAATCGGGACGCACCTCCCGGTCGTCGTCGAAATCCCGCAGGGCAGCAAGAACAAGTACGAACTCGATAAGCCCACCGGCATCCTCAAGCTCGACCGTGTGCTCTACAGCTCGGTCCACTACCCCGCGAACTACGGCTTCATCCCGCGCAGCTACTGTGACGACGGCGACCCGCTCGATGTGCTTGTCCTTGGGCAAGAGCCAGTGCATCCGCTCACGCTCATCTTCGTGCGGCCCATCGGCGTCATGCACATGCGCGACCAGGGCAAAGCCGACGACAAGATCCTCGCCGTCCACGCGAACGACCCCGCGGTGAACCATATCGAGGCGCTAGAAGACGTGCCGCCGCACACCATGCTCGAAATCCGGCGCTTCTTCCTCGATTACAAGGTGCTCGAAGAGAAGGAAGTCGTGGTGGACCCGTTCGAAGGCCGCGACCGCGCCCTCGCCGTCATCCGCCAGGCGTTCGTCGATTACGAAGCGCTGCGGGCGAAGTGACCCGCATCTGAACCGCGACTGGTAAGGAGCGGTGCGACGTTGACCCACGC
>CAZQBW010000404.1:0-3292 GCA_964591515.1 uncultured Clostridia bacterium | reverse complement strand
TAGCCGTGGGTCGCGCGCGGGCGAGCGCAGCGAGCCTTCGCGCGACCCGCGGTACATCCACCCAGCGCGCCGACCGCGAAGCGGTCGCATTGTCTCCGGAATGGGAAGCAACACGACGACGGGCACTGCATCACCTACGACGCACGTTATCTAGGGGACTGACGATGCGACCGCTCCGCGGTCGGACCGAGGTGGCGGCGGTACCGCGGGTCGCGTGTGCTCGTTGCACTCGCCCCGCGACCCACGGCTATTGCCTACGACCGCTCCGCGGTCGAACGCGCCTACGGCGCTCTTCAACTCCCTATCGCGCAGCGGTTTCGTTCAGCGAGCCGGCCGTGGGTCGTCAAACGCTTCGGATCTCGACCGCTCCGCGGTCGTTCAGTACCGCATCCACCACTTCTCGAGCTCGAGCACGACGAAGACTAAGACTCCCACGCCAGCGCACACCGCGAAGTCGAAGGCGGCCAACGGCTTCGTCCCGAACAGCTCTTGCAGCGGCGTCCACGTGAGGACGGCGAGTTGAAGGACGACTACGGCGACGGCGAGCGACGCAAGCAACCGGTTCGAGAACACGCCGATACTGAAGAGCGAATCGTGCCTCGACCGGACCGCGAGCGCCTGGCCGACCTGAGCGAAGGCGAGAGTCGTGAAGATCATCGTCTGCCACTCGGCGTGCCCGGCTCTCCAGTAGCCGATTCCGATCCCGAGCGACACGACGCCGATCACGATGCCGGTCCATGCGATGTGCTGCCACAATCCGCCGGCGAAGATACCGGCCTTTGGCGACTGCGGCGGCCTCTTCATTACGTCGCGTTCGGCATGCTCGACGCCGAGTCCCAGCCCGAGCAATCCGTCGGTGAGCAGGTTGAGCCACAACAGCTGAAGTGGAAGCAGCGGCAGGGGCGTCCCTACGATCGGTCCGACGAGCGCGACGAGGATCTTGCCGATGTTCCCCGCGATCGAGAACTTGATGAACTTGCGGAGATTGTCGTAGACAACGCGGCCCTCTTCGACCGCGGCAACGATGGTCGAGAAGTTGTCGTCGCGCAGGACGATCTCGGCCGCCTCCTTCGCAACGTCGGTGCCCGTGATCCCCATCGCGACGCCGATGTTCGCCCGCTTGAGCGCCGGGGCATCGTTGACGCCGTCGCCCGTCATGGCGACGACGTGGCCTCGTGCCTGGAGCGCCTCGACGATCCGGTACTTGTGCTCCGGCGAGACCCGCGCGTAGACCGCCACCTCGTCGACGACCCCGTTGAGCTCTTCGGTCGTCATTCGTTCGATTTCACGTCCCGTCAGTGTCCGTCCGCCGTTCGCCATCCCCAGATCGCGGGCGATGGAGTGCGCCGTGAGTGGGTGATCGCCGGTGATCATCACGGCGCGTATCCCGGCATCCCGGCACGTCGCGACGGCGTCGCGAACCTCGGCCCGCGGTGGATCGATCATGCCTGCGAGGCCCACGAACACGAGCTCGCGCTCGAGCACGTCCGGGCTGCCCGAAAGCTGGCCGACGTCGACGATCCGAAACGCCACGCCGAGTATCCGAATGCCGTCGGCGGCCATCGCGTCGGTCGCCTCGACGACGCGACGCCGGCGCTCTTCGTCCAGGCTGGCCACCGTTCCGCCATCCCACACGTGCGTCGAGACCGCGAGCAGTCCGTCGACGGCTCCCTTTACGAACGCAATGCGCAGCACGTCGCCGACGGCACCGTGGGCCGCTGTACTGAGTCGAGAGCCTGCTGCTGCCTCGGCGAGGGCGCGAAGTCCCGCCGGCAACTCCGCCATTGGGTGCGCGATCCGGTGCACGGTCGTCATGCGCTTTCGATCCGAGTCGAACGGGAGCTCGGCGACCCTGGGCATCGCCGCTTCGAGCTCGTCCTTCATCAGACCGGCGGCCGCGGCAGCCTCGACCAGCGCAACTTCGGTCGGATCGCCGATGGAACGGTGTTCGCCAGCGGACTCGTCCCATTGCCTTGTTGCATCGCTGCACAGGGAAGCACCGGCGAGAAGCAGCGCTTCGTCGGGTCCGATGGCCGGTGACGGACTCTCGAGCAGGCTGGTCTTCCCGGCAGCCACCGCCATCGTGGTCACCGTCATCCGGTTCTGGGTGAGTGTTCCGGTCTTGTCGGAGCAGATCACTGTCACGGATCCGAGCGTTTCCACCGCCGGCAGCTTGCGGATGAGCGCGTGCCGCTTGAGCATCCGCTGGGCGCCGAGCGCCAGCGTAATCGTCACGACCGCAGGCAATCCCTCGGGAACGGCCGCTACCGCGACGCTCACAGCGGTCATCAGCATCAGGGAAAGCGCCTCGCCCTGTGCGAGTCCGACGACGAGAATCACTGCGGCCACCGCGATTGCGATGACGCCGATGGTCTTTCCGAGCTGATCGAGCCGCTTCTGCAACGGCGTCAGCTCGTCCTCGACGCGCTGCATCATCGTCGCGATACGCCCGAGCTCGGTGCGCATTCCCGTCTCGACGACGGCGGCCGTCCCGCGACCATATGTCACGACGGTTCCCGTGTAGACCATTCCGAGACGGTCACCGAGCGGAGCGTCCGCAGGTACCACGGCATCGGGGTCCTTCTCGACCGCTTCCGACTCTCCGGTAAGTGCGGACTCCTGCGCGCGGAGGTTCGCGCTCTCGACGAGGCGGCAGTCCGCGGGAATGAGGTTTCCCGCCTCGAGAAGAACGAGGTCACCGGGTACGAGCACACCCGCGGGAACCTCGTCGATGCTGCCGTCGCGGCGAACCTTCACGATCGGAGACGACAGTTTCTTGAGCGCTGCCATCGCGCGCTCGGCCCGATACTCCTGCACGAATCCGAGCACTGCGAACAGCACGACGATCGCGAGAATCACGATCGTGTCCTTGTAACTTCCGACGACGGACGACACCCCGGCCGCCGCGACCAGGATCAGGACCATCGTTGCCGTGAACTGCTCCCAGAGAATGCGCCACGGGCTCTTCGCCCCGACTTCGGCAATCTCATTTGGACCGAATCTCGCGGTCCTCTCCAGCACATCCTCCAGCGCGAGCCCGACCTTACGATCGACTGCCAGGGCATCGAGCGTCTCTTGGACGCCCAGCGTATGCCACATTCTCGTTGTCGCCGTTACGCTCAATTTTCCGACCGGGCTCGCATTCGATTCAAACTTCCAGCAGCGGAGATCAATTGAAGGTCTTGTGTCGCGCGGTCTCCGAGATCGCCACGACCGCCGGGTGCTTGAGCCGTCGATCGAAGGAGATTGCGTAGAAGCGCTCGCGGACCTCCTCGGTCCTCCCGATGACCTT
>CAZQBW010000403.1:0-3319 GCA_964591515.1 uncultured Clostridia bacterium | reverse complement strand
ACGCCGATCACCATGGGCGAGTTCGAGGGAACGACGCCGTACGTTCCGTCGGCGCAGGTGCAGCGGGGAAATTCCGCTCCGCTTCAGTACCCGGCCCCGAGACCGCGCGGTGACACCGGACGGCTGAAACTGCTGGCATCGGCCTATATCCAGATGGGCGAATCGGAAGCCGCTGCCGGCAATTTCGCCGCGGCGGTGCAGTGCTTCGAATCCGCCCTGTCGCAGAAGCCGAACGACCTCGATACCCTCGTCGCCTACGCGCGTGTACTCGCGAAGCGGCCTGGCGGTCTGGCGGCTGCCGACAAGGCGCTGAGGCAGGCGAGCGAGCGGAATCCGAGAAGCGTTCGACCGCTCGTCGAGTTGGCCCGGCTCTACCACAAGGCCGGGAAGAACGAGGAGGCCGAGGATCTGCTCGACGATGCCCGCCACATCGAGCCGATCAATGCCGAGATACGAAAGCTCACCGAGGAAATCCGCAAGAGCTCGGGCGGGGGACTGCTCGCGAAGTTCGGGTTCCGGTCGGACGCCAAGGTCAAGGCACCGCCGCTGTCGAGGCCGTCGTCACCCGCCAAACCTCCGCCAACGACCTCGAGTTACGCTCAATCGCCAGGGGCAGACCTGCCGGCGCACATGAAGTGCCGGAACTGCGGTCGACCGCTGCAGGGACAGTTGCGGTTCTGCCGATTCTGCGGAGCGACGCAATAGCCGTCTTGAAGCAATGCGCGAAGCGCTTTGGAGTGCGGCGAGAATCGCCGCTTTGGATCGATCCAAAGCGGCGATTCTCGCCGCACTCCAAAGCGCTTCGCGCATTGCGCTCAAGTCGACTTCAGGCCGATTGAGGGATCTCCTTGACGGGCGCCGCCGCGCTGTGCCGTCCGCCGAGCATCGTTGCAGCGAGCGCCGTCATCGGTCCCGCATTGTCGCCCGACACGTAGACCTCCGGCGTGATCTTGATCTGTCCGTCGCGGACGAGCTTCAGCAGCTCGATCGAAATCAGGCCATCGCGCCCGATTTCGGCGATGAGCTTCTGATAGGCCGCGCTGTTCGCATCTGCGCGAAGCTCGATCTGCCGGGCCTCGCCCTCCGCGGCCGCAACCATCGCCGCGGCCGACGACTTCGAGATCTCGACCGACGCGTGCGCCGCGACGATGTTCTTCTGCTGGTTCGCCAGCGCCGTCGCGCTCTCGAGCTCGCAACGCGTGTCCTCCGCGATCTTCTGTTCGCGATAGGTCTTTTCCCGTTCCTTGGCAAGGAATCGGTCCGTCTGCGTCTTGAGCAGTTCCTCAGGTATCCCGACGTTTCCGACGAGCACGTCGACCGTCTCGATGCCGTATTCGCGCAGCATGACCGTCGTGACGTCCTTCGCGTTCGCCTGCTGCACCGAGCGGTTGTTGAGGAAGTCGAGCGCGTCCGTGCGCTCGGCGTTGTTCCGAAACGTGGCGCCGATCGCCGGATGGATCACGCGGTCGACCGCGTTCTGGATCGAGCCGATCTTCGAGACCACGAGCGGCGCGTGCTCCTTCAGAACACGGATGACGACCTTAACGTCCACCGGGAACGAGAATCCGTCGCGGCTCTTCACGGTCACCGAGTCACGCTGCGTGTCGCGGTTCTCGGTGCTCCAGTCGATGGTGATGTTGAGCGTCGAGATCGGGAACACGACGTACGCGATGGGATTCAGGTAGTACGTGTTCGGCTCGAGCACCGTCTTCAGGACGCCGCGGTAGCCTTCGTCCACGAGGTCCGGCGTGCGTCCGTCTTCGCCGACAGGAGGCAGGATGCCGACGTTCGAGCGAATCACACCGACCTCGCCGATGTTGATCACCGTGGCGTCCTGGACCGTAACGTCGAAGAGCAACGGATTGATGTAGTACATCCCGGGCTTGAGGATGTCGAGTTGCGGTCCGCGCTGCCCGCCTGCATCGAGAAACGCCTGGGCTGACTGGAAGTCGTCGTGTCCGCGCTGCGAGTCACCCAGGATCTGCTCGGTGCGCAGTTCGGTGCCGTCGAACGCTTCCACGATGCCGATCTCGCCGGTGCGGACCTTCACGGCGTTGCCGAGCTTCACGCCGAACATGCGCGGGTTGATGTAGTACATGCCGGGCGTCAGGATCTCGACCTGCGGACCCTTCTGACCTCCGTTGGCGAGAAAGGCCTCCGCGTCCTGAAAGCTGTTGTGACCGGCCGTCGCCCGACCAAGGAGCTGACCAGTCGGCAGCGTCGCGCCATCGATCGCCGTGACCGTGGCGATGCGGCCCTCGGGGACTTCGATTGCGGCCGCGATGTCGATCTCGAAGAGCCTGGTGTTGATGCGGTACTGGCCTGGCGTCAGGATGCCGACCTGCGCACCCTTCTGTCCGCCGCGACTCAGGAAGGCCACGCCGTCCTGGAAGTTGTGGTGCCCGTCGACGGTTCGCGCAAGCAGCTGTCCGATTCGAAGGGGCGCGCCGTCGATGGCGGTGATCAGGGCGATGAAGCCCTGGGGCACCTTAGTGAGCGGAATGCGCGACACCTTGTAGAACGGCTTGGGCATGAAGTGCAGTCCGGGAGCGAGCGTCCGGGCCTGCAGTCCCTGCTCTCCATTTGCCGCCACGACTCGACCGGCCGGCAGCGACCCACCGAGGACTTTCTTCTCGACCAATCCGACCTCGGATTCCCGGATCAGGTAAAGCGACGACACGATCCATGCGATCGCAACGCAGGACACGACAATGGCAACACCGAACAGCGTCGACTGGACAACGACGTTCATGGACTTCCTCCGAAAGCCGGGGGCTTTCAATGTGGCGCGGTAGAGCGCGGTTACGAGGCGCCGTCGAGATCGACGACGACCGATGTGGGACGAAACTCCTCACAGAGTCGGCCGAAGACGCCCGCGATTCTCTTGCAGACGACCTCGATCGATTCGTTCGGAGACTTCAGACAGGCTCCCGGTGGCGCGTAGCGCGCCACGGGGGCGTGTTCTTCGTCACTCAGATCGATCGACATTGAATAGAGGGCACCGTCCGGCTCGTCCCCGATGCGCTCGATCTCATATTGACGTAGCAATCGGCACTCGAAGGTGCCGCGCGACGTGCGTTCGATACCGGAAATGCGAACCGTGCCCCGGTGTACGGCACGGGGAAGAGCTCGCGCGGCACGCACGCGCAAGCGGCACGTGCCGGTTCGGTTGTTCGACGACGTCTCGACGGAGGCGTCGAGGACGGTCACGTGGACCAATGCCTGGCTGGACATGGCGGTCACTCCAACAGGCGGGGAGCGGGGGTAGGCAGACAAAGGCGCCGCGCCCAGGAGGAGAAAGCATGGCGCGGCGCAGGTT
>CAZQBW010000402.1:0-3321 GCA_964591515.1 uncultured Clostridia bacterium | reverse complement strand
TTGCCCTTGACTCCGTTGCGCGCGCCCGCTGATGCTGGCGTTCGGCGACCACCGTTACCCGCAACAGCTGCTCGAGGTCGCTGTGGCATTGCAGCTCCGCCGTCGTTCCGCTCAGCACGCTCTTGGGTCTTGTTCAGTCGATGCCGCTCCTCCGAGGACGCGGGCTCGCCTTCTCAAGCGATGGTCGCCGAACTATCGCATGCAGCGGAGCGCGCGCAGCGAGATCGTTCCGTTTCCCTTGACGCCGCTGCGCGCGCCCGCTGATGCTTGTCGTTCGACCGCTCGATTTGGTGGAGGTCGCCCTTGCGGCATAGGGCTCCGAACTCGCACTCAGCTTATGGACGAAAGACAAGACATTCCTTCGGGACGACACGTCGTCCTCGCGAATGGTCCTGATGGATCACGCGGCGCCATGGAAGTTGAGGTTGTGAGCAGTTCCAATGGGGCAGTTGACCTCGTGCGACATCTGGACACGTGGAGGCCTGTGCCTATGGTACGGACTGAAGCGCAGGCATGGCTGGAGCAGGTCAATCCAGGCCTGTCGGACACATTGGCTTCGCGTATCGACGTGTTGTGTGGCGCGGACCGCAAGGTTGCGACCTGCGCCTCATGTGGGCTCAAGAGTGACTCGATCCTCATGATCACCGCGGGCGAGGGGTTCACCTGCCGAGATTGCCTCAGGCGCCCGCCGAATGGCTGAGGCTGCTCGCAAAGTCGGCGGCTCTGACGCTTGCCCTCAATCGGCACCGCGGTCGAACTAGCGCATGCAGCGGAGCGCGCGCAGCGAGATCGTTCCGTTTGCCCTTGACGCCGTCGCGCGCGCCCGCTGATGCTTGACGTTCGGCGGCTCCGTCTCGGGCGCGGCCGATCTGTGTTACGCTGCCGATGCATGGCATGGACGCGTTTTGCGGCAGCGGAGAGATGACGTAATGCTTCACGGAAAGAATCTCGTTCTTGCACTTGCCACAATTATCGGCCCGACGGTCTGTATTGCGATGGCGTGTGCCTGGCCCGATTCAGGTCTGCGGTCAGGATCAGATTCGCGAGTCGAGGTAGTTGGCTTTGAGCTTCGCGATGGGTCAGATCCCGTTGTTTTGGATGACAACTGTAGGAATGACGTCTCGATCACATTGCTAGACCTCCTCCGGAAGGAGGGAATGGTCGGAAGCTTGCATTGTGGGGGCACGGGCAGCTGGCGAACACGAGCGCCACACGGCCGGGTCATCGTGATCCTGACCCATCAAGTGTCCGCGCCCGTCGACCTGCCGCTTCCGGTTGGCGAGGTTGTCTATCTCCAAATCGAGGGCGGGTGGGCCAGCTATCCCGTCGACGCGGAGACAACAGATGAGTATCTGCGTTTGTATCCAGATCCGGAGAGTCCCGACTGGGCAACCCTTTTCTCGGTGACGGACTCTCGCGGTAACCGGAGCGGGGCTACGCTGGTTACTTGGGGGAAGGTGCCCCAGCTTGCACCGCCGCCGAACTAGCGCATGCAGCGGAGCGCGCGCAGCGAGTTCGCTCCTTTGCCCTTGACGCCGTCGCGCGCGCCCGCTGATGCTTGACGTTGGGCGCCTGTGCGATTCCTCAAAGGGCGCTCACTCTTGACGGGTGGAGACAACGCGAATGGCCCTCATCATCCGAGGCACGACTGAATGCTCGCTTTGTGGCACAGTCCTCATCGACGGCGATGATCTCGTCGCGACCTCGCACTTCATTGCGGACGAGGACGATCCTCTTTGGCGTTTCTCCGACTCGGCCATGCATCGTCGGTGCTTCCTCGCCTGGGAGCTCAGACAGCGCTTTATCGATATGTACAACGAACGAGTTGGCTCGATCACTTGGGGCAACGGCACCTTTCACTCAATGACCGACGACGGCACGATTCGCAAGCTGCCGCGAGAAGCCGCCGCGCCTTGATGGCGTGCCTCCTAAAGCTGTTTCCACGGCGGCGCCCAACTAGCGCATGCAGCGGAGCGCGCGCAGCGAGATCGCTCCTTTGCCCTTGACGCCGTCGCGCGCGCCCGCTGATGCTTGACGTTGGGCCGCTTGCGTGTTGAGAGGCCTGGCCGCGAGGAGGTGACTGTGTCGAGGCTTATGAGACTTGCTGCCTTCACGGTCGCGTGCACCGCAGTCCTTGTGGCGGCTTGTTCATCCAGTTCGCCCCGGTCGATGACGACAAACGCTCCGGTCGGGCAGCGCGTGTCCGACAAGGACAACGAGCTGGCATTGCAGATTCTCCGCCAAGCAACTTCTGTGGCTACGTTCCGAGTTCGCGGACAACTCACTTCTGCCGAGTTCCGCCGACAGGACGATCCCCGCTTCAAGAGTCTGTTCATTTGCGGCTTTCCTATCGAGTCGAGGGGCCGATCTCGCGGCCGTGATTTCGCTCGCAAGATCCACGACTTTCTCACCGACCCTCAGAACTTTCTTCCTGAAGGTACGCCTCCCTCGAAGTGCATCTTCGATCCGGGGGTAGCGTTCCGGCTCAGTAGTGGGCCCGAAACCGTCGATATCATCGTATGCTTCACCTGTGGTGAACTCGGCGTAGAATCCACCAAAGGCCGATTGCGACTTCCCACCAACGAGTTTTACCCCGGCTACAGTCGACTCAGCGCGTTGGCCAAAGAGGCCTTCCCGAATGACAAACAGATCTTGGCCCTGCGGTAACCCCTCAGCCGCGGCCCAACTAGCGCATGCAGCGGAGCGCGCGCAGCGAGATCGCTCCTTTGCCCTTGACGCCGTTGCGCGCGCCCGCTGATGCTTGACGTTGGGTGGCTTCGCGATTTGGAGGACCGATGCGGACTCAACTTGGTAGATCGGCAGTTGTCTTGCTCGCCGGCTATGTCGCACTTCTCGTGTCGGCGTACCTCGCTTCCCTGGTGACCTGGCCACTCTGGGCAGAGTCGCTACTCTTCAGCGGTGTATTCCTCTGCTTGCTGTATGGCCTAGGCGCTGTCGCCTTCGATATGTTGATGAAGCACGGTCGCTTGAACACGCGTCCGATTGGCCCGCTCAGCCGTGGTCCACTGGCCGGCTACGTCTCCATGCTACTCGGCTGGTGTGTCGCCGTGGCAATGGTCTTCTGGTGGCTTCCTCGAGTCAGTGATGATTGGCTGCTTGTCGTGTCCACAGTTGCAGTTGTTGGCCTGGTGGTCATCCTTCACTTCGCTGAATTGTCCTCGTCGGGCGAAGCTCATGCTGCTTCGGAATAGCGCCACCCAACTAGCGCATGCAGCGGAGCGCGCGCAGCGAGGCTTCGTCTGTTACCCTTGACGCCGTCGCGCGCGCCCGCTGATGCTTGACGTTCGACGGCTGACCGTC
>CAZQBW010000401.1:0-3332 GCA_964591515.1 uncultured Clostridia bacterium | reverse complement strand
GTCACGCCGCTCGATCCGCAGAACGCCGATCTCGAGCTCGAGAATCGTGATGGCGGAAACGTACAGGCTCTCCGGTGCCACACCCCGAGCCCACGCCGTCACTCCCGGATTGGCCGTTCCCGCTTTCGACTTCCTAAGCTCCGAGACCACGTTCGTATCGAGAACGAACATCAGTCGAGATCCGCTGGCTGGGCAATTGAGCCATCGAGTCGCGGCGGCTCGAAGTCGACGTCCGCGGCTCCCGGCGAGGCAAGCAACTCGATGATGCTCGCGGATTCACCGGTGAGCCGGCGGTATTCCTCGATCGAAAGCAGCACGTGCTTAGGGCAGCCGCGGTCCGTGATGAACACGGGCCCCCGGCGCGCCGCCTTCTTCGCACCGCTCGTATCCTGGTTGAACTGGCGGCTCGTCATCGTCGACTTGGGCATGACGCCGACTGTAGCCACGTTGCTACATCATGACAAGTGAGATGGAGAGTTGACAGGATTACAGGATTTTCAGGATTAACAGGATGGGGAAGGGTCAGGTGGGGAGATTGACCGCGTTTCCAGTTGTCAGGTCTCGCTGGCCTCGGCGACGGCACGGTCGAGAAGGTCGCGCACGCGCTCCTCGCCGGCCGTGCGCTCCATGTACTCGATATCGAGCCGTCCGTGCTGCACGCGCAATACGCCGAGAACATCGGCCCATTGCTTCGCCGAGACCTCCCCGCCCCGGCGGAACCAGCGAAGCTTCGAGACCACGATGTCCTCGGGCGACGCAACGAGCACCGGCTCGTCGAGTGCCCCTCCCATCGTCGACCATTGGCCGCGCTCAATGTGACGGCGGGCGGAGTCATTGTTCCGCGGGACATAGACGTCAAACTTGAGCATCGTTGCGAGGTGGATGATGTTGAAGGCACGCCCCGTCTGTATCGCCCGGCGGATTGAGTCCGGGTCGATGTAGTGCGTGTCCTTCATTGCCGAGAACAACGCGTCGACGCTCTCTGCCGGTATTTCGGCCACGAAGTCGATGTCCTGCGTCACTCGCGCCACGCCGTGCGCCGAGCTCGCGTACGACCCGACGATCACGTGACGAATCGAAAGTCTGGTCAGAAGGCGAACGAACCGACCTATCTCTTCGAGTTCGGGCGTCATTCGGACGTCCGCTCAATATGCGCGATGACCGCCTCGGCTAGTTGAGGCTCGAGAAACCGGAGCGCCATCAGTCGTCGCAACTCGACTTCGGTAGCGTCGGGATTTGACCGGCGGATTTCGTCACAGGCGAGCCGTCGAACGATATCGGTCATGCCGAACGCGAGGCGAAGTCGATCGTCCATCGACGCGCGTCTCGTGAGTTCGAGCAGAACGCGCTTTGCTTCCGGCGTCGTGTCGTCGAGGGTTTCCACGACGGCAGTATGCGCGGACTCTCGTCGCCGGCTCAAGAAGGAAAGAGTCGACAGGATTTCAGGATTCGCAATCCTGTCAACTCTCCTTCTCACTCAGTACCGGCGCCTGTGCGTCTCGTCGAAGGCGCGGCGGCCGTAGCCGTCGTTGTACCCGCGCACGAACCAGTCCCGATACGACGATCGGTAAGTCGCCGCCGAGCCCCACTCCGGGTCGAAGCCGTCGAGCGCGAACTGCCAGGCTCCGTGCCCCTGCGGATTCGCACGGTTGCGCTGCCCCGCGTCGTACACACCACGCTGATAACCCGCGTAGTAGCCGTTCTGCGCGGCGCGCTCCGCAACCTCACGCGGCTCGAGATCGCCCCTCTCGTTGCTGTAGTACTCCGCATAGCGTCCCGAATTGGACCACCCGGGGCGCGTGTAGTACGGATCGTACTGGTAGTCCCGATAGTCGTAGACCCGGACGTACGAGCTGTTGCGCGCACGCCGGTAATACCCATCCGAATATCCCTGGACGAAGAACTGCCGGAAGAAGATGCGGTAGTCGTTCTGGCGGTTCCCCCATCCATCGTTCCAGCCGTCGTTCGCGTCTCGATACCAGCGGTCTTCCCGGTAGTTGAACTTCGCGCGGCTGCGCCGGTCGCGCTGGCCCGCTTCGTAACCCTTCTGGTATCCGCTGAGGCCGGCCTGACCTCGCAGGTCGACACGGCGGTTGTTCCGGTCGACGACGACGTAGTCGTAACCGTAGTTGTCACGCTGCTTCTGGGCTGCCACTGGATTGTCGGATCGCTGCTTCTTCTTGCCCTTCTGGGCCGCGGCGCTGCCGGACCCCGCGCCGGCTATCAACGCGACCGCCAGGGCCGCCGAGCCGCACCAACGCATTGAACGCACGAAAGCTCGAGCACTCATGTCGTCCTCCTTCGCCGTATCCGGCGCGTCCGGTGACCAGGCTCGCCGCGCGCAGATTCGGTCTTGTCTCGATCGAACGCCGATTCGTCGACCGTGTGTCTCAATGACACTCCCGTGCGTTCGGTGTGTCAAGCGTGGCGTGGGTGGAGAGTTGACAGGACCACACGATTTTCAGGATGGTCGGCTTGCCCGGGCGAAAGACGAACCCCGCCGTCGCCTATTTCATTCCTGCGGACCAGCGCTGGCTCACGAACGACGGACACGCCGTTGCGATCGACTGACGAGCTGGGCCTCGTCCTTCACGGCAGTACTGGGGCGGAAATTCCGAACTTTGCCACCAATGCGAACATGAAACAGACTCTTGGAAAGCTCGTTAGTGTCGAGCTCCTCGATCCCGGCCGAAGTGACCCGACAGGATGAGTTGGGAGCGCGCGGTCCAGGACGCCGAGCGTTGGCGAGGGGCCGGAATTTCGTGAGGGTCCTCGTACAGGCCGCTTTCCTCAGGCACAATGCTCGCGTTCACAAGACCTCAAATCGGAGCGACCGCATCATGCGATCACGCCTTCTTGCCTTCTTACTGCTGACAACACTCACCGCCACTGCGGCTGCCGGCACCTCCGGCAGCCAGTCTGACCATCCGTCGACACCGCGAGACGACTCGGCAGCCGCATGGAAACGCGCAGCGCAACTGACGTTTCCGGATTCTGTCGAAGCGCCGCCGCCTCGCGCGCGCATTGCGGAACGCTCGCTGCAGCTCGCCGGAAGCGACCTCCTCGATCCGTCGTTCGGCAACGGGGGACGGGTCCAGACCGGGTTCGCCGATGCCGCGTACAATTCGGGCCGCGGCGTGGCCATTCAGCCGGACGGCCGTACGCTTTTCACGGGCCTCACCGAGTCCGCCCGAATCGGCAGGTTTGCCGTCTCGCGTCTGCTCCTCAACGGGCGAAAGGACACGTCCTTCGGTCTCGAGGGGACCACGCTCGTCGCGTTCGATGGCCAGCCGTCGGCGCAATCCAACGCCGTCATGATCCAGCCGAACGGT
>CAZQBW010000400.1:0-3334 GCA_964591515.1 uncultured Clostridia bacterium | reverse complement strand
GGGACGCTCACGATCGAAGTGAACGGCGTGATCGTCGCGCCTCCGCTCACGATCAAGGTGAAAGGCGGAGGGACGAAGATTCAGGTGAAGGCGAATGCCGCGACGCTCGGTCTCGTTTCGGGGACCAACCGGATCCGCGTCACGACGAACGGGGCGTTCTCGAACCTGTTCTTCCTGAACAGATAAAGTCCACAGATTCACACAGATAGACACAGATCTGTGTGAATCTGTGTTTATCTGTGGACCGCTGATGCTGCTCCGCCTGCTTATCGTTCTGGTACTTGCCGCTGCGTGCGTCGGCGCGTCCGCTGCCCAGCGCGTGCGGGTGACGGTGCTCGTCGAGGCGGCACAGGCGGATGCGGCGAAGCGCGTGCTTGCCACGCCGGACATCCTGCTTGCGGGACCGGGACGTGTCGGTCGGTTCTCGGCCGTCCGCATCGAAACCTCTCCGGAGCGCGTCGCCGAGCTTTCGGCCGATCCGGGCCTTCGCGTCTGGCCGTGGGAGCCGCCGCGGCCGCACGACGAGCGCTCGGGACAGATTCTCGCCGGCGCACTTGACGAGGACGGTCAGCCGGCCGGACCGGGCTACCTTTCGTTCCTTGCGGCGCACGGACTCGACGAACCGCTCGCGACACTCATCGACGTCACCGATTCGGGGCTCGACCGCGGATCGCCCAGCGACGTACCTGCCGACTTTCTCGACGGCGACGGCGCATCGCGTGTCGTCTACGCGCGCGACTTCACGTTCGACGACGACCCTCACGACCTGTCGGGCCACGGAACGCTGAATGCCTCTATCGCCGCGGGCCGCGCGGCAGGCGACGTCGACAGCGGCGGCTACGACTACAGCCTCGGCATCGTGCCTGGCGCGCGTATTGGATCGTCGCGCATCTTCCGCGACAACGGAGCGTTCGGACTTCAGGCGTTCTACACGACGGTCTCCATGCCTGCCTGGCGCGACGGCGCCCGCGTGTCGTCGAACTCGTGGGGCTCGGCCGCCAACGTCTACACGCCGGATGCCACCGAGTACGACGCGATCGTCCGAGACGCCGATCCCGAGGCACCGGGCAACCAGGAGATGGTCGTCGTGTTCTCTGCCGGGAACGCCGGGCCGGGTGGACGCGTCGAGTCGCCCGGGACCGCCAAGAACGTCATCACGGTGGGCGCGGCCGAGGGCGTGCGCGGCGGCACCGACGGCTGCGGAGTCGGACCGTCGCTTTCCGATTCCGTCTTCGACGTCGCGAGCTTCTCGGCGGGCGGGCCCGTCGACGACGGGCGCATCAAGCCCGACCTGGTCGCGCCCGGCACGCACATCACCGGAACGAAGAGCCGCGCGGACGGCTACCGCGGCGACGGCGTGTGCATCGACGGGTTTCCCGGCGACCGCTCCCGCCTGACCTGGTCGTCGGGAACGAGCCACGCTGCGCCGGCCGTTGCGGGCGCCGCGGCGCTGCTCGTCGAATACCTGACCGGGCAGCGGGGGATGTCGCCGTCGCCGGCGCTCGTCAAGGCTTGGCTCTGCAACTCGACGCGCTACCTGACGGGCGTCTCGGCAAACGATGACCTGCCATCGCCGCGACAGGGATGGGGGCTCGTCGACATTGGTCGCGCGCTCGACGCGACGCCGAGGTTCGTCATCGACCAGACGGTCCGCTTCGAATCCTCAGGCCAGTCGAGCGTGCACACACTCGTGCCGGTGGACGCCGGCGCGCCCGTGCGCGTGACGCTTGTGTGGACGGACGCGCCGGGAGCTCCCGGGACCGCACCGATCGAGAACGACCTCGACCTCGAAGTCGAAGCCTCGGGACAGGTCTTTCGCGGAAATCACTTCTCGCGCGACGTCTCTCTCGCCGGCGGACTTGCTGACACCCGCAACACCGTCGAGAGCGTCTGGCTGCCGGCGGGCGCCGGTCCGATGCGCGTCCGGGTGCGGGCTGCGCGCATCGCCGACGACGGCATCCCGGGCAACAACGTGCCGGACGACCAGGACTACGCGCTCGTCGTTTCTAACGTCGAGGAGCGCAACGTTCCCATCCTGCGAGTTTCATCGGCCATGATCGAGCCGGCAGCCCCGGGCGGCGAGGGCACCGTTCGATTGACGTTCACGAATTCGGGCAATGCGCCGGCGCCGTCGGGCGCGGTCGCGCTTGCCGGCGGCCCCGGCGTCACGATACTCGACGGTGACGACGTGCTGCCGGCGCTGGCTCCTGAATCGGCTGCTTCACTCGCTCGTGGATTCCGCATCCGTCTGGATGCTTCGGTGCCGTGCGGCGCGCCTCTCGGGCTCGTCGCGCGCGTCGGAGGACTGACGATCCCGATTCCCGCGAGCGCCGGAACGCTCGCCGAGACGACGCTCTTCAACGACGACGTCGAGGGCATTCCGATGTGGACGTTCGGCACCGACAACCGTGGTGCGACCTGGAACGTCGTCTCGAGTCGCGCCCACTCGGGTGCGAAGTCCTGGTTCGTTCCCGGCGCGGGCGTCAGCGGCGACGGCTTTATCGTGTCGCTGCCGATCGCGATTCCGGCGAATGCTGTCGAAGCGGGGTTCGAGTTCTGGCACACGTACGAGCTCGAGCGCGGCTTCGACGGCGGCATCGTAGAGGTCTCGGATGGCGGGACGTTCGTCGACGTGGGCCGTCTCGCCCGTGCCGGCGCATACCCGGCGAACATTTTCGCGCTGTACGGCAACACGCTCGGGACACGACCGGCGTGGACTGGTGGAAGGCTCGGCGACTTCACGCGCGTCGAGGTAGACCTGACGCCGTTCGCGGGGCGGACGATTCGGCTGCGGCTGCGGGTTGGCGCCGATGCGCGGACAGGCGGGCCCGGGTGGTACGTCGACGACATGCGAGTGACCGCGACGGTGCCGGAGTGCGCGTCGGGCGCCGCGCTGCCGGCGGTCGTCTCGGCGAGTTACCGCAACGGAAAGCTCAAGGTGAAGGCAACTGGGATCGACGCCAGCGCAGTGATTGCGATCAATGGAAGGACGGTGCTCGTCCCCGCGCGTTACTCGACGGCGAAGGGCGTGCTGAAGGTGAAGGGCGACACGGAATTGCTGAACCTGCAGCCCGGCCTCAACGTCGTGACGGTGACGGCCGGCGGGCGCACCTCCCGCACCTTCGCGTTCGTGCTGTGAATCAGTCCACAGATCAACACGGATGATCACAGATCTGATCTGTGTCCATCCGTGTTGATCTGTGGACTGTCTCCTACGGACAGACGCTGTCGAGGAGGTTGCGGTCGCGCAGCGTCAGCCGGACCGTTCCGCTGACGTTTCGGACCGTCACCGTCCCGGTCGTCCCCTTGAAGTTCGCGTCCATGAAGTACGTCG
>CAZQBW010000399.1:0-3348 GCA_964591515.1 uncultured Clostridia bacterium | reverse complement strand
ACTGCGGTTGCACGCCGGTTTCACAGCGTGCCAACCTCCGACGAGCCTCGAGAAGACCGTGCTGGTACCCGCCGAATCCAACTTCGTAACGAAGCCGTCGGAGGCGCCGCCAGCAAACGCGCCAGGCGCCGGACCGGCGACGGGAAAGTCAGGCGACGCGGTCGATCCGACAACGGTTGCCGCCCCTGTGGCGTCGACGGCGACGGCGTACGGAAACTCATTCCCACGGCCGCCGAGAGGAGTCGCGTACACGAGCATTTGCCCGTCTCCCGACAGTTTCACAGCAAATGCGTCGACGCCGCCGCCAAAATGCTGCTGAGCGGCGTCGACAACCGGAAACGGTACAACGTTCGAACCGGAGGCAGACTCGAACGACGTGTCCGTCGTTCCAACGCAGACAATGCCGCCAGCCGTGTCGAGCGCGATTGCCGCCGCTTTATCACTGAGCGAACCGCCGAGATAGGTCGAGAACACGAGCGCGCCACCGCCCGGCGCCACCCGAGCGACGAAGGCGTCAGTGTCTCCCGAGTAGCCAAACAGCGGTGACTGAACGGGAAAATTCGTGGAACGCGTAGTGCCACACACGACGATCGAGCCGTCCGCGCCGAGGGCGGCTCCGGTGATGTCGTCCTCGCTCGTGCCGCCGAAGTACGTCCCGTACGTCAGCGCCGAGCCCCGCGTATTGAGCCGGAACAAGAAGCCATCGCCGGTTACCGGCGGGCCCCCGTTGACGGCCTGAATGCCCGCAACGAACGGAAAATCGCGCGACGCGGTGTACCCGGCGACGACGATCCCGCCATCAGGAGCGATAGCGACCACGCGAGCCGCGTCGTAGTCCGATCCGCCGACGTACGCCGAGAAGAGTACGATCTGGCCAGACGAATCCAGCTTAGTGACTGTGACATCCGCTTGTGCGAGATTGAACTCGCCGAACAATCCGGGAGTGGCCGGGAAATCAAGTGAAGCGCTGGTCGTGACGACGATGGGCGATCCCGCGGCGTCGACCACGATTCCGCCGGGAAACTCGTCAAGGGTGCCCCCGAGACTCGTGGCGAACATGATCACCGGATCGATGACGAGAGGACGCCCCGGGTCGTACCCACCGACGGCGATGCCGACGCGGCCGGCTCCGAGCATCCGGAAGCCGCCGCTGACCGGCATCCGTCCCGAATCCGTTTCCTGGAAGAGGCGCGGGGCGCGCTGGCGCAGATCACCGGCCGGGGTCTTGATGACGAGGTCGCCGGATTCATCAACGGAAACGTTCTCGCCACCCGTGATCGCGAATCGGATCTGCGCCGGGTCCGCGTGTGGCGCGACGACGAAGTCGTACTCGAGGTTGCCGTCAGCCTCGTAATAGACCGCGTCGACGCCTTCGTAGACGTTGCTCGCCCTGACGCGCCCATACGTACGCACGCCCGAGTGCCAGCGCGACGAGTCGTTACCAATGAAGTAGTGCGCCTGGCCGGGCAGAACGTCTTCTCCGGATACCGGAGCATTCGGCGCCGCCCCCTCGAACTGCAATCGGACCGCCGCGGCGACGTCCGACTTCGCTCCCGTGGCCGTCGACGCTCTCGACGTTCGAAGAACCAGTGCGTCCGGAAGGACGAAGGCCGTTGCCGATCCGGCGCGAGCGACGAAACGCACGCGCGAGTCGGTCTGCCCGACGTTCTCTTCAAACACGACTCGTCGCGTCTGTGTCGCGACGTGACCAGCGGACTCCCGAGCCAACTGGCCGGGCTTCTGCGGCACATTCGCCGATACAACCGGCAAGGATGGAACGAGCAGGAGCGCAATTGACGCCAGTCTGCGGAATCGAAGAAATGGGGATGCAGTCAATCGTTGCTCCTCGTGCGCTGTCGTATCACATCGGCCGTTAGACAAGGCGTCAGTCTACACGATGAACACAGTGTGTTGTTGCAGAACGACTGAGCCGGTTTCGAAGGAGAAGGCGTTGCCGTACAGGGAGCACAGAGGCACTGAGACCACAGAGTCCGACATCCCAGTCACTCTGTGCTCTTTGTGCCTCTGTGCTCTCCGTACGGCAACGCCTTCCCCGCACTCCAACCTACCGCACAGTCTCGAAGTACCGCCCCATCCAGTAAGGCAGGATGTAGTCAACACCGGGGCTCGCGATCGTGCCGGCGCCGCCGCCGTAGGCCAGGAAGGGACTGCGCTGCCAGAGGAAATCCGTTCGCACGCGATCCTTCACCGGGATCGGGAAACACGCCCGATCCTCGCCGCACATCGGGACCTCATCCCGCAGGTCCACCCACTCGTCGCGGCGCGGCCGCTCGAGCCACTCGTCGAGCAGCCGCCTCGTCTCGGCGTCGCGGCTCGCGTCGGGCCCCTCGAGCGCGCGGTCGATCGCGTTGAAGTGCGCGTTTCCATGCAGCACCGTCGTTCCGCGAAGCAGGTTGTACGCAAACCGGTACGACCCGAGCGCCGGAGACCCGGCTTCCTCGTAGTGCAGCAGCGAGTACATCGAGAGGTATGCGAGATTGAACTTGAAGTAGCTGTCGTGATCGTTCAGGCACTCGACGCCGATGACGACCGGTACGGCGTCGGCCGACTCGTTGCGCATCGTCTCGTACGCGAAGGCATACTTAGACGGGTGGACCAGCCGTCCGACCTGAAGCAGGGCAAGCTGCTCGTCGGGGCGCCCGACGAACGTCGTCGATACGTCGCCGTTCGGCATCCGCACCAGCCAGTGATTCGCGATCAGGTTGTCGAGCAGCTCGGTGGCAATCTTCCGGGCGAGGGTCCGCACCTTTGGATCGGCGTTCTCATCGATGAGCTCGTATGCGACCCCGAGTCCGAAGAACACGCCGACGTACTGGTCTCGCGACGTGTTGCCGATCCAGTACTGCTCGGTGCCCTTGAGCGTCGACCGGTAGATGCCGTGGCCCGCTTCCTCCGTGATGACGGCGCGCCGGTCCTCGATGTCCTCCCACGCGACGCTGAGCCGGCACCGCGACAGCACGCCGGTCCCCGTGACCCGCACCAGCTTTCGAATGGCCTTCAGGCCCTTCACGACGTTGGCGAGCGCCTCAGGCGACTTCGTCACGCGGTATCGATACGCCTCGGCCGCGACGTAGACTCCGGTCCAGAGCGCCGCGTCTCCGCCGCGAGAATAGTGGCTGAGCGTCGTGCCCGCCGGCGAGTCGAAGACCGGCCCGAGGATCGTTCCCTGCGGCAGGCACTGCAACTGGATCGTCCGGGAGATCTCGAGGGCGTCGGATTCGGCGGCTCGGGCGACAGGCACACAACCAAGCAGGACGACGAGCGCGATCAGTGGTTTAATGTTCATAGCTCGCCGGTTGGACTCGCTAATGATCCCCACAAGTTGCA
>CAZQBW010000398.1:0-3359 GCA_964591515.1 uncultured Clostridia bacterium | reverse complement strand
GCGCCGACCGCGGAGCGGTCGCATTGTCTCCAGAACGGGAAGCAACACGACGACGCGCACGACATCGCCTACGGACGTTGTCTATGGGACTGCCGATGCGACCGCTCCGCGGTCGGACCGAGGTTGGCGGCGGTACCGCGGGTCGCGTGTGCTCGTTGCACTCGCCCCCGCGACCCACGGCTATTTCCTTCGACCGCTCCGCGGTCGTACGCCCCTGTCGGGGCTCGCTCGTTTTTTACCTGATCTCCCAAGGCTTACGCCGTGGGCTCTGGTTCTCTCGCGCCTTCGGCGCTTTTCGGAGGCCGGGCTCACTCGCTCCGACAAGGCAAATGCCTGAATCCCTCACTGCGTTCGACGCCACTCGCTTCCTGCCGCGTGGCCGTTCTGCTCAGCGAGCCGGCCGTAGGTCGCCCTGAAAGTCGTACTGGGTGTTGATTCCTGCCTGAGGCGTGGACTCGGAAATCAAACTGACGCGGCACGGCAAGGTCCTACCCTTTGCCTCGTGTTTGCGTCGGCTGGTAGGATGGTCCGTTTTTCAGCCCCAGACTCTCAAGCACTTTTTCGAGGGAGACCAGCGTGAAGCAGGATATCCGTATGCGCTCGTTCGTGGCGCTCGCACTTTTCGTTTCATTCGTGGCGCCGGCTGCTCTTGTCGAGGCCGGCACCCAGTATGTTCGCGACCTTTCATCGGCCGCGGCTGACGTCCGGTACCGGCACTCAGGCTCGCAAGGCGGGCAGGGCGCCTTCGAGTACTTCGGCCGCGAAGTCATCTCTGGCGACTTCAATGACGACGGCCTGACCGATCTCGCCGTTACGGCTGACAACGACACGGCGACGTCCGACTCGTCTCCGGGCCGCGGCTTCGTGTACGTGTATTTCGGGCGTGGTGCCTCCGTTGGCGCCGTTGTTGACCCGGCTGAGCGCAATGCGGACTGCCGGATCTATGGCGACCAGTTCTTCGGACGCTTCGGAACCGAGCTCGCCGTTGGCGATTTCGACGGTGACGGCGTCGAGGATCTGGCAGTCAGCCAGATCGAGGGCTCGACGGTGTTTCGCGGTGCCGTCTTCGTGATCTCGGGAACGGCGATCCGTGACAACGACGAGCTCCGGATGGACGACCCGAACTCGTATATCTCGCGAATACAGGGGCGCCAGGTCGGCACGCGAAACAACGGAAAGTACTTGTTCTTCGGGTTCTCGCTGGTCGGAGGCGACTTCAACGGCGACGGCGTCGATGACGTTGCCGCAGGCGGAATTGGCGGATATGGACTCGACGGCTCGAGACGGGAGAGCGGCGACGTCGAGGTGTTCCTCGGCCGCCGTGACGGCTGGAGGAAGGAGATCCTCGCGGACCGCGCGGGCTCGGACCTGGTAATCCTCGGTCGTGCGCAGAACATCCACGTCGGCACCGAGCTCGCGGCGGGAGACGTCGACGGCGACGGACTCGACGAACTGATCACGACGGCATACGGCAGCAACGGGCCCGACGGCACCCGCTCGTTCTCGGGCGATCTGCAGGTCTACAACTTCGGTACAACCTCTCCGATTCAGCTTCCGGCCGCGATCGGCGCCGAGCCGGCGGGGCTCCTCTGGGATCCGGCTTCTACGCGCGAGTCAACGCGCGTCTGGGGTGCGATCGATGGCTCGCGGATTGGGACGTCGGCCTCCGATGGCGGCGGACGCGGTCTGTCGGTCGGTGACTTTGACGGTGACGGACTGAACGACATTCTCGTCGGCGCGCCGTTCGAAGGTCCGACGTCGCCGAACTCGAAGAATCCCGGGGCGCTCTACGTCATCTGGGGTTCGCGGACGTTGACGGCGAACGTCACGATCGATCTTTTGACGGATTCCTCGAACGAGCCCGGCGCTCCGGCATCGCTGCTTGCGGTCGGAGGAGTCGGCGAGTCGCTCGGAGATTCGGTCCGGTTCGCCGACATCAACGGCGATGGCCGTGCCGAGGCACTGGCGGGATCTCCGGATGCACTCGAAGCCAGGGGTTTCGTGTCGATCTATGGGAGCCGGTCGCGTTCCGGCCAGCCTGCGGGCCCGATGGCAACGACACCGGACGCCATCGTCCGCGGTGCGTCGCCAGTCTGGCGAACGGGCGATGACGTGCATTTCCTCGACGCCACTTTCGCCGGCGAGCCCATGATCGCGATCGGAGTCCCGTACGGCGGCTTCGTGCCGCTCGGCGGACGCGGTTACGCTGGCGAGGTCGACCTCGTGCGTGCCGAACCGATCTCAGCCACGCTGCCGAGATCGCCGTCGATCCAGGCTCAGGCTTCCCTCACGATCTCGCCGGGCTCAACAGCCTCGGCGCCGATTGAGGTTCATCCTGGCAGCGGTTCGATTCTGTCGGTGACGTCGCCGAACCTGCCGGGTTTCGCGTCCATCCAGACGGCCGATCCGGTTGCGGGACTCTATGTGCTCGTCGTCAATCCGACGGTTGCCGATCGTGGCGTCTACGGCGTCACGATCGTCGCGACCGACAGTATCGGCCAGACGGCGTCGCGGACGATCAACGTGATCGTGGGCTACACGCCGATCGTGACGAACGTGAAGCTGGTCCAGAACGGCTCGTCGTTCAAGCTCGTCGTCGACGGTGCGCTGTTTGCCAACGGCGAGGCGTCGATCACCATCGATGGCGAGTCGGTCACGCCAGTCAAGTTTCCGGCGAAGTTCGTCGATCAGGGTGGCCTCACGGCTCGCCGGCTTCAGACGAAGTCGTCCCGGTTGGCAGCGCTCATCGAGGCTGGGGGCACGTCGTTCGTCCGAGTGACGAATACTCGCGAGGGTCTCGTCTCGGCGCCATTCCCGATCTCGCGGTAGTTTGAATTGCCCGCTCGCGGACCTGGCGTCTTTGCGCCTTTGCGAGTCCATTGCGTCTTTGCGTGAAACGTCGTCGTATGGACGCGCTCAACGCAAAGACGCCAATGACCCGCAAAGGCGCAAAGACGACTATTCAGCGGCAGTGGATCCGAGCGCCGTCTACGCCGTCGCATTCGCCTGCCGATCGAGCGAGCGGAGATACTCCGCCTCTAGTTCCTCGATCCGGAAGAGGTCGAGTCCGCTCGATCGCAGAAAATTCTCGCGCAGCACGAGGTCCCGCTTCGCAACGATCTCGGGCAGCAGCTTCTGCGTGTAGAAGTACTCCTCCTCGATACCGAGCAGTACCGAGTCGAAGAGGTTCTGATCGACTGTCGTGGCGATTCCGAATTCGGCACGAAGCCGGTTCTCGACGTCGATCCGAAGCGCTTCTTTCTCGTCTTCGCCAAGCGGCTCCTCGTGAATGTTGCCCACGAAGCGCTTGAGCATGCCCTCGATGATCCGGTGTCGCCTCGCTGCCGCGTTGGCCTCGC
>CAZQBW010000397.1:0-3378 GCA_964591515.1 uncultured Clostridia bacterium | reverse complement strand
TTCCGTGGAGCGTTCCTGGGCTCTGACGCCTGAGGCGCCGGCGACCGGAACTAGCAGACAGGCAGCCGCCGAGATGGCGGCAAGGCGACGATGGATGCGAAGCATGTGTGGACCTCCAACGGAATCCGAACGTGGTTCGGGGTATTACCTGGTCAGAATGAGGATGTTCGACTGGCGGCCATCGGCCGAGACGAGTCGCAGTCGATTCGCGCCCGTGCGCAGCGTTACGGACGCGAGCTGGATAGTCGCCTTGGTGCCGGTGGCGTTGATCTTGCTGCCGTTTGGCAGCGGACCGAGCGTCCCGTTGACCTCGAGCTGCATGTTGATATTGAAGAGCGAGCCAGAGAGCTTCAGCTTCGTGCCCTTCACCTTGGCGACGGTGATGTTTGGTGCGCCGGACTCCGCCCCGCCGAACCCGATGACCCGGGCGGCGCTGCGGTTTCCGGCGTCATCCGAGAATGTGACCGCGGCGCGGAGCGCTGCCGGCTGGCTCGCGAGTCCGGCGATGTCGAAATCGAAGAAACCGGCGCCGTCGGTGGCGACAGTGATCGTCGGCAGCGTCTGCAACGTGCCGCCGTTGCCGTCCTGGAGCACGACGTCGGCCTTCGTGACCGGTCCCGCCCCGTCAGTCGTCGAGATCTGGCCGACCAGCGACAGGACGTCGCCACGCAGGCTGCCCGCGGACTGCACGACCGAGATCGGAAGCTCCGACGTCAGGCGGTAGCCGATGCTGCTGAAGGCCGCGAGATCCGCTGCCGTGAGCTGTTCGCGAACGCCGTCCGCGATCGTCGGATCCATGAGGCCGATGAACTGGCCCGAAAGCGCGTCGTCCTTCCAGTGGCTCGACTGGTTGCCGTCGCCGCCCGTGCCGTCGGGCCGTCCCGTTGAAAGCGCCAGCGCCGCCCCGCCCGAGAAATAGACAGCCGACCCGCCCGACGCCATGATCCGCTGCGACGTCTGGAACGTGGCGCCAGCGATACCCGGTCGGAACCGGAACAGATCGAGGACCGACAGGACGTTCGGAATCGTAGAGTCGAGCTCCTTGAGGCCGGTGTTGGATACGAAGCCCAGCGCGTGGCCGATCTCGTGCGTGACGACGGCATCGAAGTCCGACGCGTTCGGCGCAATGCCGTTAGCGGGATTGAAATCGAACGTGAAGGCCGAGTTGAAGCCGATTGCCGGCGGATCGCCGAAGTTGGTTTCCGTGTCCGGATTTGCGACCGCGTTGATCAATCCGAGGGCCCGGAAATTCGCGGACGGCGCCACCATGAACGTCGACAGACCGAGGTCGGTCGGAACCGACGAGGCGGGCAGCAGCGGATAGATCGTCCGCTCGGTTGCATTCGACGCGTCGTCGACCAGACCCGCGCGGACCTCGCCGTAGGAACCGTCGCCGCCAATGTCCTGCGAGATGGTGCTGCCGAGCACGCCATTCGGGTAGTTCTCGCCGAAGAACTTCGAACCGAAGTCGACGTCGATGACGATGGTGATCGGGTTCGCGATGAGCGACTCCCATCGCGCCGCGGCGGCGAGGAACGCTGCCTTGGCTTCGGGGTTGCGCTCGAGCTGGCTCGTCCCGCGGAGCACGATCGTCAGTCCGCCGGCGCCGGCCGTCTTGTCGGCGCGCTCCGTCTTGATGAAATGCAGCGGTTCTCCCGATGCGCTTCGATTGGACAGGATCGTCTGTTCATCCGGCGACGCCCGGCGGCAGCCGACGCCATCCGCTGTCCGGACGAGGACGTGACCGTCCGAGTGGCGGTGCGCCGAAAACGTCCGTGCGGTCGAGCCGGCGCGAGCGGACGTCGGTTGCGGAGCCGACACGGCAATGAGGGCGGCGACGCTGAGAAGGCTGACGAAGGTGGTGACGGAACGCATTGTGACTACTCCTTCCGGGGCGCGTGAACGGCACGACATGCGGCGAATACGCACCGCAGTTGGTCATTCGATTTCAATGGAGTTTCAAGCGACAAGGAGCGCGCTGGCCCAGAGCCCGATACGCGCGCCGCGGAAATTCACTACCGCGCCTGGGTCCGACACGCGGTTCACTGTCTGCGGAAGGTGACCGGAGCGGAACGCAGCCCGGTCGGCGTCAATACTGTGAGGGTGACGTCCTCTCCGAACGGCAGCGCCTCGCTGATTCTGAGACTCCCCGGCGTGCTGCGGGCGTTCTTTTTCACGGCCCAGACCGCTCCGCCCTTCGCGGGCGTCAGCGCGAAGGTCTCGGTGTTGCTGACGATCAGCACGCTCCCGGTGACTATCTTCGAGCCCGCTGCCGTGAGCATGAGCTTGCCCTTCTTGTAGACCGGGTTGAGCACGACCGGCGCGTTCGGGTCGACGTCGCCAGTGCCGGCCTCGTTCGACGGCCCGCTCTCACCGTTCGAATAGACGGCCGTAACGACGTAGAACACGTCGCCGTCGGGCGCCGAGGTGTCCGTGAACGTGAGCTGCACGCCGCTGACCTGGGCGATCCGGTTCTGGATCGAGACGTCGACGCCGGGCGACGTCTGCCGGTATATGCGGTAACCCTCGACGATGGGCGAGCCGTTCGTGATGGCGAGCGTGTAGCCGTCCGAGTTCACCCGCGGCGCGCCGTCGTAGATCGAGCAGCCAACATAGTAGGTACCCGCCGGCAGGACGATGTTCGTCAAACCTTCGGTCTGCTGAGGGCCTGTGGCGGGGTTCGCGGCGAGGTACTCCTGCTCGAACGTGTAGACACCGTTGCCATCGAGATCCGTCATCAGTGCGAGGTCGAGATCGGAGTCGCCCGTCGGCGTCAGCCGGATCGAGAGGCTCGTTTCGCTCGTGAGGACGAACTTGTAGAGATCCTCGACGACGTCCTCGGTCGAATCGCCATAGACGATCTTGACCATGCCCTCGTCGTTCGTCGCGATCTGTCCATTGACGGTCTCGGGCGTCGAGATGACCTGCGCCGTTGCCGTCGAGTTGTTCGGCTCCGATTCGTTCACCGTCAGCAGCTTGCCGGCGCTCAGGTCCTCCGCCATGAGTCCCGTGGGCGCTGCCAGTTCCGAACCGCCCGGCGCCTGCCAGGTCAGTTTCACGGACCGGTCGCCACCGCCGGTTCCCGTCACGGCTTCGACCGCGCCTCGCACGTCGACCCGTCCCTTGTTGTCCCACGTCTCGCCGCCGTTGGGCGAATCGAACGCATCGTCGGGCAGGTTCTGCGTATGCCCTTCGATGAGCTCGATGGTCTGGGCATTGGACAGGGTGCGGACCCCGCCGTTCAGATCGCGGTCGCGAGCGAGGATCAATCCGGCCTCGCCGGCGACGATCGGACACGAAAAAGACGTTCCGGAGGACGTGAAGCTGATGACGTCGCCGGCTTCGAGGCCTGGATTGTCGTTGGCGTCGGTGACGCTC
>CAZQBW010000396.1:0-3406 GCA_964591515.1 uncultured Clostridia bacterium | reverse complement strand
TCAGCGCGTCACGTGACCCGCTCGCTTTCTACAGCCCGTCCCAGTCGCCGATCAGCGGCGTGAGATTCGGCGGTCCGTACGAGAAGCTCAAATCGGCCGGCCCGGACGAGTTCGAGTTCTTCAGAAAGAAGTGACCCGACGACGGCACGTAGAGCCCGATCGAGTCGCTGCCGTTTCCGTCGAAGTCGCCCGTGACGGGCTTCCATCCGAGTCCCCCGGGGCCGAACCCGAACACCGAGTCGGCTCCGCCCGAGCTGTGCAGGTTGCGCAGGAAGAAGTTTCCATTCGCAGCATCGTACAGCCCCACCGTATCCGTTCCGTTTCCATCCCAGTCTCCAACGAGCGGCAGCCAACCGAGCCCTGCCGGGCCAAACCCGTACACCAGGTCCGCACCACCCGGCGAGTGCGAGTTCTTCAGAAAGAAGTTTCCGTTGATGGGATCGTAGAGCCCCACCGTATCCACTCCGTCACCGTTCCAGTCGCCGACGAGCGGCGTCCAACCGAGTCCGGTCGGACCGAATCCATAAACCAGATCCGCTCCACCTGCCGCGTTCGAGTTCTTCAGGATGAAGTTCCCGTTCATCGGTTCATAGAGACCGATCGTGTCGTCGCCATCGCCGTCCCAGTCGCCGTCAATCGGCACGTAGCCGAAACCGCCGACTCCGAACTGGAAGACAATGTCGGCCGGTCCGGACGTATTCGAGTTCCTGAGGAAGAAAGCCCCCGAGCTCGGAGAGTAGACTCCGACCGTGTCGGTGCCGGAGACGACGGGAGCCTCTGATATCTTCGTCACGAAGGCGTCTCGTCCGCCGCCGAGAGCCGACTGGAATGGCATGACAGTCGGAAAGTCCGTCGACAGGGTGAATCCCGCAACGTAGGCGCTACCCACCAGATCGATTCCCACTCCCTGACCCTCGTCGATACCCACACCGCCGAGATAGGTCGAGTAGATGAGCGCGTTGCCCGCCAGGTTCAGCTTGGTCACGAAGGCGTCCGACACTCCGTTGAGGCTACCCTGAATCGGGATCAACTTCGGGAAGTTCGCAGATTTGGTGCTTCCGGTCACGAAAGCGTTGGTGAACCCGTCGATCGCAATGCCCTGGCCCTGGTCATCGCCCGAGCCGCCCAGATACGTCGAGTACACGATCGCATTTCCGGAAGGGCTGATCTTCGTGACAAAAGCATCGTTGAGTCCGCCGCCGTACAGCGACTGGAACGGGGTCACGGTCGGAAAATTAGCCGAACTGGTAAGTCCCGTGAGGTAGGCGTTCATCGGCGCGTCGATCACGATGCCGGTGGCCTCGTCGTCAGCCGAGCCGCCAATGTACGTCGAGTAAAGGAGCGCGTTCCCGGCGAGACTGAAGTGAGTCAGAAACGCGTCGCGACCGCCGCCAAGAGACGCCTGAATGGTTGGCGTCATCAGTGGAAAGTTGGCCGACGTGGTGCTGCCAGTCACAAAAACGGCAGCATCGTCGGCAACCGTCATGTCGGTGGCACGGTCGTCAGCCGAGCCGCCAAGATACGTCGAGTAGACGATCGAGTTGCCGGCCACACTGAACTTCGTCATGAAGGCGTCCATTCCGCCGCCCTGCGCTGCCTGGAATGGCGTCATCGTCGGGAAGTTCGGGGCGGACGTGTTCCCCGAGATGTAGGCGTTGTTCGCCGGATCTACGCAAACGCCCGTTCCCTCCTCGAAGCCCGTGCTCCCCCAGTAGGTCGAGTAGACGATGGCGTTGCCGGCCGACGTCAGCTTCGTCAGAAAGGCGTCGGTCCCTCCGATCTGCGCCGCGATGGTGGGCGTCACGACCGGGTAGTTGATCGAATCCGTCGAACCCGTAATGAAGACGCTTCCGGCCCCGTCGACCGCGATGTCATTGGCGACTTCGGTTCCGACTCCGCCTATGTAGGTTGAGTAAGTCAGCGAGTTGCCGGCAAGACTCATTTTCGTCACGAAGACGTCCTGCATGCCGCCGAGAGTCGATGTCGGTGTGCCCTGGACCGGAAAGTTCGCAGAACCTGTGACTCCCGCCACATAGGCGGCGCCAGTGGAGCTGACCACGACCGACTTGGCCTGATCCAGGCCACTTCCGCCAAGGTACGTCGAATAGACGACGACCGGGTCGATGACGAGCGGACGCGACGGATCGTATCCACCCACTTCGAAGCTGACCTGGTCGCCGTAGACGACATACCCGCCGGCTACCAGCTCTCTGCCACCGGCGCCTTCCTGGTAGATGACGGGAGCGTGCTGTCTCAGCTCTCCTCCCGGAATCTCGAGCACCAGTTCGCCGTCAGCCCCGATGGAGAGGCGATCGGCGCCTTCAATCGAAAGACGGATCGCGGACGGGTCCGAACCCGGGCTCACCACGAAGTCATACTCGAGGCTGCGCTCGTTGCCATAGTAGACAACGTCGATTCCGGGATACACCTCGCTGTAGCGCACCTTCGAGAACGACTCGATGTCGGTGTACCACTTGGACGGATCGTTCCCGATGAAATAGTTCGTTATGCCGGGTAGCGGATCGAGACCCTCGGCCTTGGGCTGCGCGTTGGCACCCTCGAACCTCGTTCGCAGGATGGCCGTCTCGGCTTCCCGACGAGTCTGTTCAGTCCCGTCAGCCTTCGACGATGTTCCCTGTGAGGCTTCCGCGGCGTGTCTGCCGAGCACCATCACGGTCTCGTTCGAGGTCAGAAACAGGGTATAACCGGCACCTCGCGCAAGGTACTGGACCTGCGCTTCGCTCTGGCCGACATTGGGCTCGAAGCGCATCGGGAGCGCGGAGTATTGCGCCGCAATTCGGGAGTCAGACGTCTGTCCGTCGGTTACTCGAGTACCGGGATCGACCGTTTCGTCCTGTGAGGATGCCTCATTGGCCTGGATCTGAAGTGGTGCGCGCGGGGTGAAGGAAGGGGTGGATGCCAGGAGTGTTGACGGAACAAGCGTGCACAGTAGTGCAGAGGCGAGAAACGTCGCTCCGGCCGTACGCGGCGTGAAGTTATTCATGGTGATGGGGACCTGTCCCCGGGAAAAATGCGCACCCGAGTGAAGACCAGCCCATCAGGCGTACGGAGGATCGAGGTTCTGGAGGCATGGCGGCGCGATTCCGCACGGCGCCAGTCGCATCCGTCCTCGCACCGAGGACGGTTGGGGCGCTAGACCGAGCCGGAATGCTCCGCCTCAACACCCCTACAGGTTGCTGCGGACCGCAGCAGCGCTGTCGGACGCTAGTCGCGTCTCTCCGCGTTGCCCGCCGATGGTCCGTTATTCAATGCGACGACGGCTCCCGCCGAGGAACCGTCGCGCGCATTGACGTCGTTGCGGCCGCTGAGTTGCCGCGCGTCAGCATCCAACTAGACGGCTCGTCGACCCGAAAGGAGATTCACGACGAGTACGATCGCCGCGATG
>CAZQBW010000395.1:0-3414 GCA_964591515.1 uncultured Clostridia bacterium | reverse complement strand
TGACAGATGTGAGACGGTTCGCGTTGTCGTAGCTGTAGGCCGCCTGGTTCGAGCCGCCGGGATAGGTGATAGAGATGCGACGCCGCTGTCTTCATGAACTACCCTACGGCCGCCGGCATGGCGCAAACAGCCATCGCTGCCTAAACCGACACGTACTCCGCTAACGAGGTCGGCTCGGGCACCGGCAGCCCGTCCTCTCGCAGACCCCTGATGTGTCGCCCGTAGCGACGCATCCGGGGAGGTCCGGCACGTACGCCGAGTAGTTCGACTCGGCCTTCTCGATAACGACGATGGCCTCCGTTCGTTTCGTGGATACCACCCATCAGTTCGATCACCGGATAATATCGCGCACTTTCAACCGTCAGACCCTGCCCCCGCCAACAGCGCCCGCGCAGCCTCCCTCCCCGCCTCCCCCGCGCCACCCAGCATCGCTGCCAGCTCATCCACCCGTGCCTCGCCCTCAACCACCGCCACCTCCGACCACGTCCGCGCTCCATCCGACAGCTTCGAAACCACGAAGTGCCGCTCCCCGTACGCCGCCACCTGCGGCAGGTGCGTGATGCACAACACCTGGTGCCGCAAAGCCAGGCGCCGCACCGCCTGCCCCACCACAGCACCCGTCCGACCACCAACTCCCTCGTCCACTTCATCCAGCACAATGAGCCGCGCGCCCGTCGAATCTCGCGCCGCCTGCGGTGTAGTTGCGGCGCTTGTCCCCGCTCCGCGCGATGCGCCCAACGGCTGCGTGAGCGACAGCGCCGTCGTCAGCGCCAGCAAAAACCGCGAAGTCTCGCCCCCGCTCGCCACCGCCGAAAGCGCCCGCGGGCTCTCCCCGGCATTGAACGAAACCAGGAACTCCACGCGGTCCACCCCGGTCTCGCTGAACGCCACCGCGTGCCCCTCGCCCGGCGGTCCTTCGCCCGCAACTTCGCTCGTTGTTATGACAATCTCATAGTCCGGCAGCGAAACCAGCGCCCCCGCCTCGTCGTCTTCGCAGGCGAACCCCACGCTCAGCACCGCGCCGCCCATCGCCAGCGCCTCCAGTTCCCGCGCAATCGCCCGAACCAGGTCCCCCGCGGCCGCCCGGCGCGCCCGGCTTAGCGCCTGCGCTTGTTCGCCCAGCCGCGCCAGCAGCTCCGCCTCCTTCGCCTGCAACCCCTCCAGCGAAGCCCCAGCCCCCGTCAGCGCTTCGAGCTGCTTCGAAGCCCCCTCGCCGTACGCCAGCACGTCCTCCACCGTCTCGCCGTACTTGCGCATCAACCGCGCCAGACGGTCCAGCCGCTCGCCCACCGCCTCCAGCCGCGCCGGTCCTTCCCGGAAGGACTCTTCCACGCCCTCCCTGTATCGCCGCAGCGCCCGCGAAAGCTCCCCCGCCGTCTCCTCCAGCGTCACCGCCAGCGCCGAAACCTCCGTCGCGCCCGGGTCGCGGCCCGCCAGGTCTCCCGTCGCCCGCACCACTTCCCCCAGCCCCGCCGAATCGAGCGCCTCCAGCGCCACCGCCACGTCCTCCAGCAGCCGCCCCGCGTTCGAAAGCACGCCCTGCTCCCGCCGAAGCTCCGCGTCCTCGCCCGGCCGCAACCCCGCCCCCTCTATCTCCTCCACCTCGAACCGCAGCTGCTCCACCTGGCGTTCCCGCTCGCGCGCATCGCTCGAAAGCGCCTGCAGCCGCCGCCGCGTCTCCCGCAGCTCCCGCACCGTCGCCGAAACCCCCTCACGCTCCTTCGAAAGCCCCGCGAACTCGTCCAGCACCGCCAGCTGCACCGCCGGCTTCAGGATTGCCAGCTGCTCCGACTGCCCGTGGATGTCCACGAACCCCTCGGCCAGCGCCCGCAGCTCGTCCACCGTCGCCGCCGCCTCATCGATCCGCGCCGAAGTCCGCCCGCTCTGCGCGATGCTTCGTTCCAGCGCCCGCACCGTCTCCCCGAATCGCAGCCGCGCCCGCACCGTCGCCCGCTCCGCGCCCGTCGCGATAACCTCCCGCCCCCGCCGCGCACCGAACACGAACGCCAGCGCATCCACCACCAGCGACTTCCCCGCCCCCGTCTCCCCCGTAAACACCGTCAGCCCCGGCCCGGGCTCTATCGTCACGGACCGCGCCACCGCAAAGTCGGTTATCTCGATTCGCTCAAGCACCCGGGCTCATCGCGCTCGAAAGCTGCGTGTCCAGCCGTTCCGCCAGGTCCGAATAAAACGTCTGCGGCTCCTTGAAGCGCACGAACCGCGTCACGTACTCGCTCTGCCGCACCGTCACCCGTACCCCGCTCGAAACCGGCAACTCTTCCTGCCCGTCGATGCTCACGATCGCCCCGCTATCGCTCGTCACTTCCAAATCCACCGTCGAATCCGGCTGCAACACCAGGCTCCGCGCCAGCGCCAGGTGCGCCGAAACCGGCGTCATCACCAGGTGGTGCTCCGTCGGCGCCATGATCGGCCCCCCCGCGCTCAGCGAATACCCCGTACTCCCAGTCGGCGTCGAAACAATGATCCCGTCGCAGCGATAATTCGCCAGCCGCGCCCCATCGATCCGCACATCCACGTAGATCGGCCGCCCCGGCGAATTCCGGCTCACCACGATGTCGTTCAGCCCGTGCGCACGCGTCTTGCGTCCCGCCGGGTCCGAAATATCGCACCGCACCATGATCCGCTCCTCCACGCGCCAGTCCTCCGCCACAATCCGCTCCACCTGCTGAAAACAGTCCCGCGGCGACATATCCGTCAGGAACCCCAGCCGGCCCATATTAATCCCCAGCAGCGGCGTCCCCCGCGGCACGATAATCCGCGCCGCCCGCAACACCGTCCCGTCGCCCCCGATGCACGCCACCAGCCCCGCCTCGTCCAGCTCCTTCGGCGGCGGCTCAACCCACGCCTCCGCCACCGTCGCCTTCACCCCCGCCCGCTCCAGCTCCCGCCCGAGCTGCGCCGCAAACGCCGCCGCACCCTCATTCCGAGGCGCATGGAACACCACCACTGACCTCAGCACCGGCCAGCCTCCGGCCCACAACGACGGACGGCGAACAACGAACGACGCTGATTCATTGCCCCGGCCTTTCGCCTGGCGTCCTTCGAAGTTCGTCCTTCGTCGTTTCTACTCAATCTCCGTGCTCTCCGTGTCTCCGTGGCTAATCCCCGGCGTCGCCAAATGCACAAGAAACTCCCTGTTCCCATCGCCTCCGCGAATTGGAGACGCAATCATGCCATACACCGCCCACCCCTCGCCCGCCAGCCACCCCACAAACTCCTCCCGCACCCGCGACACCACCGCCTCGTCCTTGATCACCCCGCCCCGCGGCACATCCTTCGGCCCCGCCTCGAACTGCGGCTTCAGCAACACCACCCCCTCCGTCCCCGCCCCGAGCCGCAACGCCACGCTCGGCAGAACCTTCCGCAGGCTGATGAACGAAAGGTCCGCGCAGA
>CAZQBW010000394.1:0-3422 GCA_964591515.1 uncultured Clostridia bacterium | reverse complement strand
CTCTTGCGCGAAGCGCCTTGGAGTGCGGCGCGCAGCGCCGCTTTGGATTGTGATTTGAACAACGCGCAAGAGATCCAAAGCGGCGCTACGCGCCGCACTCCAAGGCGCTTCGCGCAAGAGGCTAGCGTTCCGTCTCAACGTCGAAGTCGTCCAGGACGTTTATCCGATCCATCCGAAAGCGATAGACGCTCCGGACCTGCGCCCGCGAGGCCGTCTGCTCGAACCACGCGGCCGAGCACCAGGGATACTGATTTGCTATGGCTACGAGACCGTGTTTGACCGGGTTCTGATGGACGTAGCTCAACCGTGCCAGATACGACCGTTCGTGCGTCAGTCGCGTTTCCCAGAAGTTGTGCCAGACCCTTCGGCCCGGCGTTCCGTCGAGTCGATTCACCCAGTTTGCGAGTTCCGCGTGAAGAACACCGAGCATCCTGGACAGACTCTCGCCTTCAGCCGCATGACCGACGAAATGATAGTGGTTCGAAAACATGGCCCACGCCTCGAGCCGCCATTCAAACTCTGCCGCAGCCCTGAGAAGTCCTCGTTCGAGCACGTCGAGCCGTTCGTGACTTCGGAAGTGATGGGCCTTCAGATACGTTCCCGCCGTCACGATGAAAGTGCCGCCTTCGGATAGCCGATGCTCCGGTGCGTGCGGCCAGTAGGTCTTGATGTTGGTCATGGCGCGCATGAGCGGCAAGCCGCGTTCCAGTGCTTTGCGCGCAGCGCTTTGGAGTGCGGCGTGAAGCGCCGCTTTGGTTTCTTCACACCTCGCAGTCAAGAATCTCATCCAAAGCGGCGCTTCACGCCGCACTCCAAAGCGCTTCGCGCAGTGCTTCAGGCGGACTGGACAGAGGCCGATTCGTCGAGACGATGAGCCCGGCGACGTACGAGACCGGGGCGCCGAAGCACTCCGGCCGTTACTACAAAGGTGTGAGGGGTTGAACCCTTGCGACGCACGTCAACCAGGCCGATCCTCCCGACGAAAAGCCCTCCTACCATATACAGCGTCAAATCTCGTCGGATCGTGTCACGAAAATTTTCTGACACGATTCCGGCTCTAACGACGCTGTACATGGTAGGAGCCAATTTTCACGTGTCCCGATTCCTCTGCGTCTTTGCGAGTCCTTTGCGTCTTTGCGAGAAACACGCCCTGACGACGTGTTCCTCGCAAAGACGCCAAGGATTCGCAGAGACGCAAAGACAGAAAGCCTCGACACCGCAAAATATCTTGACGCCAGCACTTCACTCTGTAGAATGCCCGCTTCGTCAAAACGACGATGCGACCGTTCGTGTGCTCTGAGGGGGGCCTCCGAACGGTTGGACTGACTAGGCCCGGCACCGTTTTTCCAGCCGGCGCCCGACCCACCTAACGCAGGAGTCATAGCAGGATCCGCCAGACAGGCGGGCACGATCACAACGAAGGCCCCCGGAACAGCACGCAGCTCGACGGCCATCCAGCCGCCGTCAACCTCTCCGCCTCGACCCCGTTCCACCGGCCACCACGACAACAGTCCGGACGTCCGGACGCAACCAATTCGCTCAGGTCCCGATCATCAGGCGTGCGTGTTCGCCGTGTGATCCGGGGGCGCCTGGGATTCGTGCGCGCGCACGCATTGCCAGCGAAATAGACATTGCTGACAACACGACCTTGAACCTTCGCCTGAACGAACGACACGACGCGCGGCCCTCACGACCGCCCGTCCGGAGCACGAGACCCGAATGACGACCGAACCGACCTCGAACCCGACGACCACGACCCGGCCGCTCACCGAGCGCATCCTTTCAGTCCTTCCGACCCGCTCCGTGCGCAGGCACTCGATGGCCTGGATGGCGGCCCTCGTCGCCGTCCTCGCGATTGCCGCGGTCGGCTCGGGCTCGATGCCCCAGGGCTCGCGCGACGCGCGCGTGAAGGCGAAGCGTTCGAACGGCACGCCGGCGGGCAAGGCCGCAGGTGTGTCTGACGGCACGGGTCCGATCCTCGCCCAGACCGAGTTCGAGCTCACGGGTCAGCAGATCGTCGTCGGTCCGGCGACTCAGCCCGTGCCGAAGAACGTTGCCACCGCGATCAACACGACGGTCGAGGGCGTCGCCCAGGGTGGACTGGACCCGGAATACCGCATCCGCGGATGGCTTGCCGGGCCGTCGTTCCAGTCTCCGAGGGAGCTCGAGTGCGTGCCTGGACAGCAGCTCGCCATTCCCGCAATGGCAAGCTCCGGCCATCACGACGTCTCGGGTCTGCGCGTGGTGAATCGTGTCACCGGCGCAACGATCGATTCGATCCCCGTCGTCATCGAGGGCTCGACGCCCGAGAACCCGATCGCCGTGTGCTCGATCGACGTCCTCGACCAGATCCTCGTGACCGAGGTCGACGTGCACGAGATGACCTACGAAGAGATCGTCCAGGCAGGCATCTCGATCGATGACGACAGCTACACCTACTACAACTTCGCGCTCGCGCTCGGCACCACCTCGAACGGCGTACCGCTGAACATCCCGGTCGCGTTTCCCTCATTCAATAGCCCGGATCCGAGCCCGATCGCGCCCACGGTGGTCAACGTCGGCGACGCCGTGGACGAGCGCCCGATGTACATCGTGCCCGTCTTTCTCGAGGTCGAGGACGACCGGGAAGGTGAGGAGCTCGAGTTTCAGGGTCAGCCGATCAGGATTCCCGGAGTGATCATCATCCCCGGACAGGTCGGCATCCTGAACCAGCATTTCGAGGCGACTCTCGTCGTCGCGAACGGTGCCCCGGCAGGCTCGCCGATCTCCCTCGCCGTGCGCGACCTCACGGCCATGATCGAGCTGCCAGACGCCGGCACGCCGAACGACACGAGCGACGACCCGCTCAAAGTCGCCGAGACGCAGGAGGGCGGTCAGGTTACTACGCTGCCGATCCATGGGCTTGGCCCCGACGGCGACTACGGAACGGCCGACGACTCGACGGTCCTTCGTCCCGGTGAGGCGGGCCAGGCGTCGTTCCTCGTCGAGGGCCTCAAGGAAGGCCTCCACACGATCGACTTCAACCTCGAGGGCACGCTCGACGGTCTGCCGATAGGCCCGGTGACCGTGAAGACCAAGGTGCCCGGTTCGGTGCTCGTTCGTGACCGCCGCTTCGCCATCACCTTCACACACCCGGACGTCGTGCGCGACGGCCAGGATTACGATTTCGGAGTCACGCTGACGAACACGTCGGAGAACGTAACCATTCAACAGGCTGCGGTGACGCTGTCGCCCGCAATGATCAGCGGCGCCCGGCTCGTGGCCCTGGAGGATCCGGCGAAGCAGCTCACCGCGATTCCTCCCGGCGGGTCAAAGACGGTGACGTGGAGGCTGAAGTCGAACACGACCGGCCGCGTGACCGCCTCGTACGGCAAGGTTGGCGGCGAGATCGAAGCCGGACTCTCGCTCGTCATGGGCGTCGG
>CAZQBW010000393.1:0-3474 GCA_964591515.1 uncultured Clostridia bacterium | reverse complement strand
ACGCATTCGTATCCCAGAGCACGCAGGTCGACCCCTTCGAAAAGCCGTTCTCCTCCGCCAAGCACGACGGGAGCAATGGCAATGTGCAGTTCGTCAATGAGGCCCTCGCGAAGATACTGCTGGATCGTGTTCGCCCCACCGCCGACGCGCACGTCCATTCCGCCGGCCGCCTCGCGTGCCCTTTCAAGCGCGTCGCGAATGCCGCCCGTGACGAAGTGGAACGTCGTGCCGCCGTCCATCTCGATGGGCGGGCGCGCGTGATGCGTCAGGATGAATACCGGAACGTGATACGGGGGACTGTCTCCCCACCATCCTTTCCAGTCCGTGCCAGTCCAGGGCCCACGAAATGGGCTGAACATGTTCCTTCCGAGGATCCAGGCCCCGACATTGTCGAAGCCACGAGCGGCGTAGTCATCGTCAACTCCGGTCGTACCGCCGTCCTTCCCGAACAGGGACCGCTGGAGCGTGCGTGTCGGAAACAACCACTGGTGCAGATCGGTCCCGCCGACGCCTAGCGGATCGTTGATGTTCTGATTCGGGCCCGCTCCGTATCCGTCGAGCGAGATTGTGAAGCTCTCAACCCGAACTCGTGTCATCTTGTGCCTCCGTTATGCGGCGCCCGTCAGGCTCAGCGCGTTGTGTGGCCAACCGCCTTTGCGCTAGCGGGCCGTTCAGCCGTGGCTCCAGGCAGGGACATCACCCACCGCGCGACCCATGCCGACAGAGCAAGCCCTTGCACCAGGCCCTCTCCCATGGCCTTCACGACCACACTCGGCGACGTGAATTCGGGCCGAAGGATCAGCCAGCCCTCGATCGTTCCCGAGCCGGCAACCGTGCTGGCCCACTGCCCGAGGACAATGTACAGGCCCGCGATGACTGCAAGGCGCTTCATGTAGCTCCAGCGCAATATGGTATCCAGGAACGGATACAGAACGAGTGCGATCAATACACCACGGAGAACCTGGAACGGCAGCATCCACCGCGTCACGTGGGCCCAGAGTTCCGGCTCTGCCGGCGTCCGCATCACCTGGGCTGCCAGACCGGCCGAGCCTTCAAAGAACTCCCGCGTCAGCAGGGGGTATGCAAGGGCACCCACGGCGATGTACGTGACGACGTGAGCGACCGTGACCCGACCCACAAACCCGACGAACCTTTTCATTCCTCGACCCTCCTGCACTCCTTGTCAGCCCAGCCTGCATCACCGGCGATCGGGCCGGAGTTCGCGGCACGCGGGGCTAGAGGCAGCCCGGCAGGCTGGGTGCAAGACCCGCGGCACATCGGCGTTCCCAGGTATTCCATCCTTTCGCTGGCGTTCGAAAGCGTAGCACTCCTGCTTGAAGGCCGCGTGAGCAATCCCGTTCCCAGGAGGTCTGTCGTGAGGAGATCGCCAATGATGAAGCCCAGGCAGTCGATCTGCGCACTGGCATTCGCGACGTTGCTCGCGCTCTCGTCCACCGTGCTCGGCAACGTCGAAGGGCCGGGAACCGCGACCATTCTGTACGACGGCTACGACGGCAACATCAGCAAGCTGTCGGAGATTTCCTTCCAGGATTTCTTCAAGGCCGCGTTCGGAGTTCGGTTCACTCCTGCGGCAAACCATTTACCCTTCACGGTCACGACGGTCACCGCTCTGCTCACGGCCCCTCCAACCGGCCCCGGCTTTCACCCCGGCGATCCGATCGAAATCGTCATCCTCGTCGACGCGGACGGCACCGGCAATCTCGCTCGTGCGACCGTCGTAGACCGCGAAGCCACGACCGTGAACGAAACCGGGAGCTATGTTCTCGCCAACCCCGTTACGGTCAATCAGGGTGACCTGTATGCATTCGTCGTCGACCGATCGACAACGAACGATGGGACGTTCGTCGTCTACGAAAGCACGAGAAAGGGGGCGGTGAACGCCCACAGGTCGTTCATTGGCTCGGCCACGGCCATGGGTCATTCGGGCATCGTCGGTCAGCACGCGAACGGCCCGGGCGCTGCCGTTGCCGTCCCGAACGACATCGAGACCTTCGACGATTTCGCGGTCGACTCACGCATTTCTGACGGCAACTTCGTCATCCGGATTCAGGGGACGACGGCCGATTCGGTCGACGCGACGGGCGGCGGCGAGCCGACCGACGCGTCGCTTGCAATCCCCGCGGTCACGGGCTATTCGATCGGTCCCGACCTGCGAATCAGTCTGCCGCCGATCGCGGCGCCTACGCCTCCCGCGCCGTCCCCCGTCGACGAGGTCGAGCCAAACAACAGTATTGCAAGGGCCCAGCCCATCCCGGCCAACGCGCGCGTGTCGGGCTCCGCCCAGTCGAGTGACCCCGGAGACTCAGGCGGCGCCTGCGTGCCGGCGCAGGGTTTCTGCGACGACATCGAGGACTACTACACGTTCACGACGACGGTCCCGATGCGGCTTACCGCTACGCTCTCGGACTTCGGCCTGGCGAATGACTTCGACCTGGTCCTTTACTCCGAAGGCGCCAACACGTCGGACGCGCAACTCACGGCGGTCGCTTTCGCAGGCGCCAACCCGGGTCAGGTCGAGAGGATCAGCGTCGAGGTGCTTGCCCCGGGAACCTATTATCTGGGCGTCACGGCGTTCGACCCGGGCGTTCCGTTGCTCAACAGCTACAAACTCCTTGTCGCGACGGCTCCGGCGGTGACGGGCTACAACGTCTATTGCGGAGACGGCCCGGTAACTCCCTCCGCGTCGTTCTTCGTCGGAACGGCCGGACCGGGCGCGACGGCGTTTACGGTCAGGAATGTCATGGCCGGCGCGGCCTGTGTCGTCACTGCGGTCGTCGGCGGCAGGCAGAGCGCTGCGTCGGCTCCTGTTACGGCCGCGCCGTGTGCCGGCGGTCCGAGCATCGACGGCGCGAAGCTCAAGGCGAAGAAGCTCACGCTCACGAACGACGCCAGGGGTTTCGGCGGCATTACCGCCGCGAATACGCAGGTTCTGCTCGACGGGGTCGAAATAGAGAACCCCGTCTTCAAGGTCACGAAACAGGGCGCCGGCCTATCGATCAAGGGCACAGTAAACGGCGGCCAACCGCTCACGGCAATCGGCGCCCCCGGTTCGGTGGAGATCACGATCATCGCGCCGGGCGGCTGCGCACAGGGCTCCGTCACGGTGCCCTGATCAAACGATCAACCCCCCGCTGCCGTGCTCTCCGCTGTGTGCGTCGACCGCGGAGCGGTCGGGGGAAATAGCCGCGGGTCGCGGGGGCGAGTGCAACGAGCACACGCGACCCGCGGTACCGCCACCCACCTCGGTCCGACCGCGGAGCGGTCGCATCCACAGTCCCAGAGAAAACGTGAGTCGCAGGCGATGTCGTGCCCGTTGTCGTGTTGCTTCCCATTCTGGAGACAATGCGACCGCTCCGCGGTCGGCGCGCTCTGGGTGGAGGTACCGCGGGTCGCACGAGGGCTCGCTGCGCTCGCCCGCGCGCGACCCACGGCTATGTCCTTCGACCGCTCCGC
>CAZQBW010000392.1:0-3531 GCA_964591515.1 uncultured Clostridia bacterium | reverse complement strand
GAGAAAGTCGGCTCGAGAGCGCGCTTTTCTCGCAAAGACGCCAAGGACTCGCAAAGGCGCAAAGTCGCGAAGCGAGAAGGACCGTCGACCTAGTTCGCCCAGGCCTGCGTCGCCATTCCCGCCGCCGCGAGCAGCGCCGGAGCGAGCGCTTCCCCGTCAACGCCATCGAGGAGGTCCGGCACGGGACGCACCTGATCGGGTCGGGCTCCTAGCGCGTCGGCGACGCTGGCCGACACGCGTTCCCCGTCGACAGCGCCGCACGTCATGATCGCCGAGATCGCAGCCCTCTCCGGCGTGTCCGCGATGCGGTCGCGATAGTAGAGCATCAACCGGAAGATCTCGTCGCCGAGCTTCCCGGGATCGCCGTCGATCGAGCGGACAAGAAGCAACTCGCCGTCGCGCACGAACGCTGCCTGACACGTTGCCCCTCGCCCTCCGATGACGAGCTTGTCGCCCCGGATCCCGTCCCAGTCGAACCATGACGCTTCGCCAACGTATCGCGGCACCATGAGTCCGGCTGCCCACCCTAGCGTCGAGGTCAGAGCGTCGTACTGCTCGGCCACATCCTTCCGCATGGCTATGGCGAGGAATCGAGGTGTTCGCCCCGTTCCCACGAACTGACGGGCAATCCTCAGCTCGGCGGCCGGAACTCCGACCATTCGCTCGACCTTCCAGTCGACCATTTCGCGTACTTCGTCACGGGACGCCGGAGTGCTGTCGAAAGTCACGACGAGCGACTTTACCGACTGCTCGGGCAGAAGCACCGACCACCTCTGTCGCCGGCCAAGACCCGCGGCACGCGCCGTCTGGTCGACGACATTGGCCAATTCTTCCAGATTCGGAATATTGAGCTGATCGAAGCTTGGAACGAGCAGCCCGGGGGACAGCGGTGCGCGCGATGCCGCACCGAGTGTGAACCGGTTACCCCGCCGCCGGACTTCCACGGCGGCAAGTTCGGCCGAGTCCAGAAAGAAGGCCGCTCGCGGAAGGCGCGGGCGCGTCAGTCGATTGAGAACCGTCATCGTACCTTTGCCTCGCGTCTACCAGTCGCTGTAGCGACGTTCGCCCGAAGAATCGACTTCGTTCGAGCCGCTCTTCACGTCGATGATGCCTCGCTCCCCGCTGAGAGCGATGGCGTCGACATCCTCGAGAATGACCTCCCACGTGTCTGCCGAGCCAGTCATCGGGTCCACCGGAATCTCAGGCAGGTAGTGCGTGTCCACGAGATCCTCCAGAGTCTGCGGCGCCTTCTCGCGGTCGGCCGCGTACTGGTCGATCATCTTTCGCATCACCCGCAGATCCTCGCGCAGCGTGTCCTCGTGCGCGTGCCGGATGACCTGCTGGTAGCCCGGCACGGCGATGGCCATGATGATCAGCATGATCGTCAGAACGATCGCAAGCTCGACCACGGTAAAGCCGCCGTCGCGTTCCCATGAAATCGGACGCTTCACTACCACTCCCTGTACTTGGTACCGTTGAGCGCGGTGCCGTCCGACTTCGTATAGACATCGAAGATGTCGTCGCCACCCGTCGTCGTACTGTCCGGCCCGTCCTGTGAGCTGCGGTAGCCCCACTCTTCGTCCTCGGTCATTGGATCATCCGGCAACCGACGGAGGAATCGCACCTTGGCCGCGTCGGTCCCGATGACGTTTGCCGGAATGAAGCCTTCAGCGAGGATCTTGAGTTCCTTGGGGTAACCCGTCTTCGTTCGATACTGGATCGGGATAGCGGTACCGCCTGAAACGTCGCTGAATCGCTTGTAAGCGTCGATCGCCTGGCGGATCTCGCGCAGGGATTCGCGAAGCTCTATCTCGCGCTCGCGCTGAACGGCGTTGCGAAGCAAAGGGTACGAAGCGCCGGCGAGCACGGAGAGGATCGTCAGGGTGATAACCATCTCGAGCAGCGTGAATCCCGACTCTCGTGCCTCTCGGCCGTTTCGCGTCGAGCTCTTGTCGATAATTGGTGCCACGGCGATTGAGCTCCTAGCGCAGCACTACCGTCAGCGGCGAATCAAAGCGAATGGCGACCGAAGCGTTCTCAACCGTCAACATCTTCGTCGACGAGGGAACGACGGCAAGCGCCGCTGCTCCGGCGCCGAGCACTTCGAACGTGATGTTGAGCATCTGTCCATTCACCGGTGACTTCGCCATCTCGGGTGGTCGCGTCATCGAGATGAACAACATTCCGTTGCGAACCTCGAATGGCAACTTGTTGCCGAGTTTGCCGTCGAACATACCGGTCGATTCGACCTTCATTACCCGAAGAAGCTGCTCGTTGAACTGAATGGCGACTGTGCCGCTCGCGATTCCGCTGGACCCCGTAGTCCACAGCGCCACCGGCATCGGTTTGCCGACCGAGCTCGACTGGAGGCCCGTCAGTCGCATCGAGAGCATCGCCGTCTCGGCGCCGCTCGACGCCTCGGGCTCGTCCTCATCTTCGTCGTCGTATTCGTCGTCGTCCTCGTCATCCGATCCGTCCTCCACTGGCGAGACGGGCACTGCTGCTGGCTTGGCCTGGGCCTCGTTCCGGACAGGCGGAGTCGGTTTCGGCTGCGGCGCCGCATCATCCGGACCCACGACCGGTGCCGGAGCGCGGCCGCCCGGAGTACGAATCACTTCACCGGTGCCAGCGCGTATAGGTCGCAACGGCTCGGCCGTATCAACGAACGTCGCCTCGAGGTCGGTTGCCTTGGGTCGTGCAACTGGCGCACGCGGCGGGGGCTTGGTCTCTGTGGAGGCAAGCTCGGGCGGAGCCTCGCCTGCTTCGGTCAGCTCCGCGCGATAGACGATCTCCTCGATGGAAACCTGCCGATCCGGCGCAGTCGCCGTACCGGCCCCGATAGCGATGTGATCGTCAGGCTCGTAGACCGGAGCTCTCAGGATGTACGGAGTGACAGTAATGACGACGTCCTGGAGCATCCGTGACTGCTTTGGAACGGTGAAGAACCGACCGATGACCGGCAGAAGACTCACGAGCGGCAGACCCTGCCGGCCCTCGCTCTTGTTCTCGGTTGCAACACCCGCGATCAGGGTCGTCTGTCCGTTCTTGATCGACGCCACGGATGACATCTGGCGCTGCGTGAAGATCGGGTTGCCACCGACGCCGGAGTTCGCGGCCACGTCCGAGGTTTCGATCTTCATCTTGATCTGGACCTGGTCCTCGTGAACCACGGGTTGCATGTCGATGTTCAGACCCACATTCTCGTACTGGAACTGCGTCGCGGGGCCACCGGCGAAGTTCTGGTTGTTCTGATTGGGGTTCTGTTGCCCGCCGCCTCCGGTCGTCACGACCGTGGTGCCGGTACCGACGAACGACGCCGTCTGGATCGGCACGCGCTGGCCGATGCGAATTGTGTGCTGTTCGTTGTCGAGAACGTGCACCTGCGTCGAAGCGAGCAGGCGCGTCTTGCCCGATGACTGGAAGGCCTTGAGCGTCGTAGTTGGCAGCGCGAGAGCCAGCCCGATCGGTCCGAAGACGCCAGCCGGCGTGATCGATCGAAGGGCGTCAGCCTGCCCGATGCCGCCAATGAAT
>CAZQBW010000391.1:0-3542 GCA_964591515.1 uncultured Clostridia bacterium | reverse complement strand
CAGATCCAAAGCGGCGCTGCGCGCCGCACTCCAAGGCGCTTCGCGCAAGAGGCAGTTAGAACGAAAACCGCAGTCCGACCTGAAACAGCCTCGCAGGAACCGACGAGGCCTGCGAGACCCCAAACCCCGGAGCCTCGAGCACGCGCACTGGCAGCGCGTAGTGGGCACGGTTCAGCGCGTTGAAGCACTCGACGCGAAGCTCGATACTGCCCCGACCAACGTCGATCGACTTCGACACCGCGAGGTCGACCGTCGCGATGCCTCGGCCGCGAAACGTGTTTCGACCGAGCGCGCCGATCCTTGGTCTCTCCTTGTCGAGCCGGACGACCAACGAAAAGGGATCGACACCCGGACCGAGTCCGACCAGCCTCGGTCCCCCGTCGAACGCGACTAACCCTTCGGACGACTTCGGTCGATCGTTCAGCACGCCGTCGAGATTCGCATCCAGCGATGAAATGACCGTGAACGGCTGGCCCGTCGAAAGCTCGACGACGCCAGCGAGCGACCATCCTCCCCAGACCCGGCCTTCGCCCCAGACCGGGCTGTAGACGAATTTGCCGACGAACCGGTGACGGACGTCGAAGGCAGCCGACGCGCGCTCGGCGCGCGGGCCTCCCGCCCGGCCGAGCTCGTCCTGGGCAAACGGGCTCGACCCGGATGTCGGGAACAGGTCCGAGACTTCGTCGATCGCGTGTGACCAGGTCCAGGATGCGCTAACGTCGAGACCGGCTATCGGCGACGTCTCTCCCACGACTTCAAGCGCGTGATACGAGCTCGATGCGTCGGAGCGGAACTCTTCGTACGGACCGAGGTCCTGCTCCGGTCGGCTCGCCTGCCCGAAATACGCATAGAGCCTTCTGGTTTTCGGAGCATACCGCGCGGTCGTGATCGGCCCTCCGTTCGGCAGTGCCAACCGGGTCAGCTCTCTACCCGTCGTGCCGACGTACCGCGACGACAATCGAGTGCGCCCGGGAAGCAGCGACTCGACGCCTACCGACCACTGGTGCGAGTGCGGCGTCTGGAAGCGTCGTTCGGGCAGCGTGAACGCGAGGGCGCCGCCATAGACATAGAAGAGACCACCGAGTATTTCGGGCAGGTCCGCCACAGTGCCGTTGAGGCGGTTCAGCGACCCGGGCGCAATGACCGGACCGGGCAGGAAAACGGGATTCCGGGTCAACAGGTCGGGGAACAAGGCACTCGAACCGAAGTTCAGCGGAACGTAACTGGGAAACGTATTGCGCGACTGGGTGACGACGGTTCCGAGCGGCACGTCGTAGGTGAGCGCATAGCCTCCGCGCACGGCAAAGATTCCCCGTTGGCTCGGATCCCAGGCGACGCCGAAACGCGGACCGAAGTTATCGCCATCCCGCTCGTATATCGCCTCACGACTGCCAAGATGTCGCACGTACGCGTGAAACGTCCTCGCAAACTGTGCTCCGATCGGATCGTCGGCGTCGAAGCCCGGTACGTCTGCATCGGTGAGCGTCAGACGCCGCTCGAGCGAACCATCGTCCGAGCGCGGCGGAGTGGCGGTGTCGTAACGAAGTCCGGCCGTGATGAGCAGGTTCGGCCGGACCTTCCAGCGGTCCTCGAGGAAGAGCGCGGTTTCGCGCGATCGCAGGTCGAGGCCGGAATCGGGCTCGATCGCCAGCGTCTGAAGGATGCTGGACGGACGCCCCACCGCGGCGAAGGCGAGTCCGCTTTCCGCCGATCGAGTCGCGCCGAAGTCGTAGTAGTACCCGGGCGTGTAGTCGATCTCGGCCCGGTACCCGCGGTCCAGGTTTCCCGCAAACTTCACGAATCGGATCTCGCCGCCGAACCCGAGGTCGTGATCGCCGCGGCTGATCGCCACGACACCCGCCGCCGCCGTCGTCTCGCCCAGTCGATCCTGCGCGAACGAGCTCGGGTCGACGCCGATCGGCGAGAACGGATCGAAGCGGATGCGTCCGACCGGTCCTGCAAGTCTCCTTGGCGACGAGAAGACGAGCGGACTGCCAGGCACCTCGGCGAAATCGACCGTCGTCCGACCCCAGGAAACGCGCGCCTCGAGACTCGATCGGTCACCGAGGACAACCTGCAGGCTCGAGGCAATATTGTTCGTCGCCGACATCGCCTCGGTCTCGGAGGAGAGCGCCTCGTCGACTGCCGGGATGCGCGCGCGATCGGTCGCTCCCGCGTAACGCACTGCGCCGGTCGCGTTGCGTCCGAAGAGCGCGAACTGTCCGTCGACCTTCGCCGCGCCTATCCATCCAGAGCCCGACGAATCTAGCGCACGGGTCAGTGTGTTCCCGCCCCGCGGTCCCGAAGGGTTGTTCGGAGTCGGAATGAACGCGCTCGACAGGAGGTCGCGGCCAAGCGGCGCCGGTCCCTGGGCGATGAGGAGTGCGTTCGCACGTTCGAGGAGAGTCGGCACGGCGAAATGAACGTCGCGGACCTCCGACAACCGAACTCGCTCGATCGACCCGAAGACGTGCACACGATCGAGAACGATCGGCGCCTGGCCGCGCAGCCCGAACTGCGTTCGCGCGAACGGGTTCTGCTCGGGATTCCCCGGACCGGCGAAATCGAACGTATCGCGCGCCGCCAGTGGCCGTCCGGTCGCGAAGACATAGGCGTCGCCGGTTGCCCGATTCTCGCCGGCTCTCGTGACGACGTTGACGTTGCCTCCGGTCGTCCGGCCGGAGGCCGGGGAGGGAAGCAGCGTCGTGATCTCGAAGGCCGCGACCGACTCGGTCGCGACGGGCGACGGCACGAGGAAACCCTGTCGCCGGGTCCCGACGTCCTGGTCGTTGTTGTCGGCGCCGTCCCACGTGAAGTTGTTCGAGCGCGCGCGAGACCCGTGCACCGAGAAGCTGCCGGCCGTGCCGACGCCGGGGCCGACGCCGGGTCCTCGGACGCCCGAGGTCTCGGGCGCGCGGGCGACGCCAGGCGCGAGCAGCGCGAGCTCGTCGAATCCGCGCAGGCCGCGAAGCGGTAGCCGGGCGATCGTGTCAATGGGTACGTGGAACTGAAGCTCGGTCGTGCCCGTGACGACCTGGTCGCGAACGGCCGTGCCGGCTGGCGCGCCTGAGGGCGTCGAGGCGGCGAGCGACACGAGGGTGATCGGCGGCGGGATTATCTCTTTCGTAGCCGCGACCTCGGCCTGGAAGCCGTCGATGCGACCCGAAGTGTAGCCGTCCTTCGAGCCGGTGATGTTGTAGAGGCTGGGCAAGAGGAAATCGACTCGGTAGGCGCCGTCTGCGTCTGTCAGGACGGCATAGCGGAAGCCTGAGCGGATGTTCTCGAAGCGAATGAGGACGCCCTCGAGAGGCCGCCCTCGCTCGTCGATGACCCGCCCGCGGACCGATCCCGAGACCGCCTGCGCCCGCGCCGCGACGGGGGCGAGCGCCAGAGCAAGCACGAGGACGGTCACGAATCGCGCAACGTACCGATGTGTGATCGGGAATCTCATCAGGAAGGCGGGCGCCAGAGTGTACCCGCCCCCCACCTCTTGCGCGAAGCGCCTTGGAGTGCGGCGCGCAGCGCCGCTTTGGATTGTGATT
>CAZQBW010000390.1:0-3605 GCA_964591515.1 uncultured Clostridia bacterium | reverse complement strand
CAGTGGCAGGGAGGGAGAGAAGGCGTGGCCATACGGAGAGCACGGAGGCACAGAGGGCACGGAGCTCCTGAACTATCTGAGTCTCAGTGCTCTCTGTGACTCTGTGTTCTCCGTATGGCAACGCCGCACTCGCCCGGAATACCCGACACCGATACCGCGATACACTCTCCTTGGACAGGAGGTACGTGACCGTGAAGATCGGACTTGTAGTCGTGCTTGTCGTCGGAATTGCGACGGCTGTATGGGTGGCGTCGTCGCAGTCGGCGGGACCGGTGGTCTCGCCGGAGCTGGCCGGAGCCGATTCGGCTGAACCGGCCGCCGGGGACTCGACCGCGCCGGTCGTTGTCGAGCTTTTCACCTCGCAGGGATGTTCGAGCTGCCCGCCGGCGGACAGACTCCTCGCCGAGGTCAGTTCAAACCCCAAGTACGCTGGCCGGGTGATCGCGCTGTCGTTCCACGTCGATTATTGGAACCGGATTGGCTGGGAGGACCCGTTTTCGTCACCGGCGTGGACGCAAAGGCAGGAAGCATATGCGCGCGCGCTCAGCGTCGGGAACGTGTACACGCCGCAGGCCGTGGTCAACGGGGACCTGCAGTTCGTCGGATCCGACGGCGCGGAGATGAGAAAGGCCATCGCGACCGCGGCGTCGCCGCTTGCCGACGTCAAGCTCTCGGCGAGTCGCGAAGGCGCGCGCATACGGGCGTCCGTAAGCGCGACGCTCGCGAAGGCCGTTGACGGTGCGGAGTACTTCGTCGTCGTCGCATTGACCGAGCGCGAGATCACGACAAAGGTGCTGAGGGGAGAGAACTCGGGCCGTACCCTCGTCAACGATCACGTCGTGCGGCGGCTCGAAACGCCGATCCGTATGCTCGGAAAGCAGGGAAGCGCTGCAGAGGGAACCGTGACGTTCGACCTGGATCCGTCCTGGAATGCGAACAATCTCGAGGTCGTGGCGTTCGTTCAGGACCCGATGTCGATGAAGATCGTCGGTGCGGCGGTCACGCGGCCCTGAGTCCTGGCGGCGCTCGCGAAGAGCAGGCGTAGCCGTACAGAGGGCACAGAGGCACAGAGAGCACGGAGCAGGAGAAGTCCTGCCTCCGTGCTCTTTGTGCCTATGTGCCCTCTGTACGGCTACGCCTTCCGTGATCTTCCTTCGAGTCCCACCCCGGTCACCGCAAGTTCACTCCAGGTTCACGACGACGTCAGAGTCTCGAAAGGCAGTCCCGATACGGTCTGGCTTCTTGTGGCGGCGCGGCAATTCCGCTCGCAATTCCGTCCGAAAACCAAGGAGCACTCACGATGACCGACTCGTCACTCTCCCGTCGAAGATTCCTCGTCTACTCCGGCGCCGGCGTCGCCGGGCTCGCGACGTCGTCCGCTCTCGGCCCACTGGCGCAAGCCTCTCAAGTCTTCTCGAGCAACTCGCCCGTGACGCTCGCCCGGGCCATCGCCGCGTCGCGGAGGCTCGGCTCGAGGGCCGCTTCGTACCCGCTTCCGCTTCTCCGCGACGGAGTGGACCCGGCAGACGAGGCTGCCGAGTTTGCGAGTTTCAACGTCGAGGATGACCTCGTGCTCGCCAACGGTCTCGAGTACTACGTGATCATCGAATGGGGCGAAGCCGTTGCCGGCTCGCGCTTCGGATACAACGCCGATTACACGTCGCTTGTCCGCGTCATCAACCCGCTTCAGAAGAACGACCTGCTATTGACGGTCAACCACGAATACGTCAGCGGGATTCCCTGGCAGCAGACGTTCCAGGAAGTCACGGGCGCCGCGCTTCCGTCCGTGCAACTCGACGCGTCGAACAAGCTCGTCGTGCTCGGAGTGCAGCTCCCCTCGAACACGGTCGACATCGACGACCCGATCCTGACGTCGCTTCAGCGCGCCGCGATCATCGAGTTCTCACGACAGGCCATGATCGATCAGGGCGCATCGGTCGTACGTCTGCGACCGGACGCCACGGGCAAACTCGTACGTGTTCCGGGCGCTGCCGAAGAGCGTCGCATTACCGGCATCTCGGGCCTCGACAACCCGGCCGAGCGGCTGACGTCCGACGGTCCCGCGGCCGCCGTGTTCACCCGGTTCAACGACGACCTTCTCGGCACCGACATCATAGGCACGTACGGCAACTGCAGTGGCGCGACGACGCCGTGGGGCACGGTGCTCACGTGCGAAGAGAACTTCCAGTTCAACGTACCCGAAGACGTCCGGCCGAATGGTCGCGCGTTTCCGAGCTCGACAGTGAAGTTCGGGCTCGCCGCTCGCAACGCCGCAACGGGTCTCGCCGGCGACATCAACGGCACCGGCAACCCGTTCAGGCTCCAGGGCAACAAGTACGGCTGGTGCGTCGAAATCGACCCGGCGCGGCCGACCTCGCGGCCGTCGAAGCGGACTGCGCTCGGTCGCGTCCACCACGAGAACGCGGCGTTCCGGGCCGACGAAGGCAAGCCGCTGGCCGTGTACATGGCCGACGACCGCCGCGGCGGCCACGTCTGGAAGTTCGTCAGCTCGGGCGTCTTTCGGCAGAACAACGGCAAGACGCGCAACAGCGCTCTGCTCGCGCAGGGCACTCTGTATGTCGCGCGGATCAATCCCGACTTCACCGGTCAGTGGATTCCGCTCGTCCCGAGCACGCCGGTGAATCCCGTTCGTCCATCGAACCTGGCCGGCGGCCGCATCCGGCTGCCGAAGCGCTCGAACCCGATCAACATCGCCGCGGACGGCGGGACAACCCAGTTCTCGACCGACGCAACGGTCGATACGTTCGCCGCGACGTGGCCGACGCTGGGCTCGCTCTACGTTGGCGCGACCGCCGAAGAACAGCTCGGTGCGATCCTCATTGATGCGTTCGCCGCTGCGAATGCTGCAGGCGGCACGCCGTCGGCGCGTCCCGAAGACGTCGAAGTGCACCCGATAGACAAGAGCGTCTACATCGCTTTCACCGACAACACGTCGGGCGGTGACGGCGGACCCGACAAGCGGGTCTTCGTCGACTCGGCCGGAACGAACTCGCGCCAGTACGGGCGCCTGCTGCGGATTGTCGAGTCGGGCAACGACCCTGCAGCGACGACGTTCTCGTGGGGAGCTTTCGTCGATTCGGGCGAGCCGTTCGAAGGGGGCGGCGGCTTCGCGGCGGCCGACAACCTCGTCTTCGACCGAAGCGGCAACGTCTTCGTTGTCTGCGACATTTCGACCGAGGTTGCGAACGGCGCAGTGCCGGCACGGACCGGAAACACCGCGCCCGGCAAGGACGCCTTCCGCGGGATCTTCGGCAGCAACGCAATGTTCGTGATTCCAACATACGGACCGGACGCGGGGACGCCTGTCTGCCTCGGTTACGGACCGTCGGAGTGCGAGATGACGGGACCGACGTTCACGCCGGCCGAGGATCAGCTCGTTGTGTCCGTCCAGCACCCCGGGGAAGCGAACGGAGTGCGCGGACGTGTGCTGGCCCCGTCCGCGAATCGCCAGTTCAGTCTCATGACGACGACCGGGACACCGTTCACACAGAATAGGTCGGTTCCCCTCGGCAGCAACTTCCCGAGCGTCAACGAACTGAACGCTCCGCCGAAGCCGTGTGTCGTCGGTATTCGACCCGGTTCCG
>CAZQBW010000389.1:0-3639 GCA_964591515.1 uncultured Clostridia bacterium | reverse complement strand
GTCAGGAATCCGAGGCCCGCGACGAGCGCGCCTCCGAGCAGCGCCTCGACCGCGAGCGCCCAGACGGTCCCGACGAGCGTCAGGCGCCCGAACGACGTCACGGCCAGCGGCGCGAGGGCCCACTGGACCGCAACGGCAATCCAGACGCCCAACGCCACGCGCCGGAAGATGCCCTGGACGCGAACGAGATTCATCCACACGGCGAATCCGGCTTTCGAGGCGCCGAACCGGACTGCGGCAGTCCTTTGCCCGTTCCGAAATCGCCGCTCGTCCCAGAACAGCGATTCGGCCAGCACCCTGACGAACCCGGAGCAGTTAGGCGGAAACGGGGCGGCTCGATGCGGTCGCCAGCGACCGATATCCGCCATCCGCTCGGCAACTGGCGCGGCGATGCACACGATGGCGGCAACGGCGGCGAACGTGAGTTGAAAGCTCGAATCCCGGATCGCCGCCGGATCCAATGCCAGGACGACCCCCGCCGCGAGAGCCAACGTGTTCGGCGGGGGCGCCCGCCGCCCGGCCAGCGGTGCCAGGAACGCCACGGTCAACGCGAGCGCGGCCCGAATGACCGGTGCCGGACCGCCAAGTACGAGTGCGTAGATCCACGCCGGTCCGGCGGCGGCCAGCAGTCTCGAAAGCGGAGAGCGCGAGATCCGCGCGGCGACCCAAACGCAGATTCCGGCCAGAAGCGCGACGTGCGCACCCGAGATCACGAGGACGTGGTACGCGCCCGATTTCCGGTAGCAATCGGCGGTCGATTCGTCGAGGTGCGACTCGTCGCCCAGCAGAAGCGCGCGGAGCACTCCGGCCGTGCGTGGCGCATAAGCCTCGTCGATCTCCGCGAGGCCCCAGACCCGGACCCTGGAAAGTCGCCGGAGTACCGGACAACCGCCGCTCGGACCGGCGACCGAAATCGCTTGCGGATTGCTCGCGTGGGCGGCGAGATCGAATCCGGACCGCCTGATTCGCGCCCGCAGCGTTTCGACGCCCGGATTGCGGAAAGCGAGCTCGTCGGACGCTTCGGCCGCAACTCTGATCGGCGTGCCACGCTCGAGGCCCATCGCATCGAAAGCGGCTTCCGACTGCGGATCGGGGATCCGGACGCCGACCGTTGCCCGACCATCGACCTCGATCGCTCCGTGGGCGATACTGACGCTCGAGACGTGAATCCCGATGCGCGCCCCTAACGGATGTCGGGCCGGGACGTCCTCGACGGTCCCTTCGAGCTCGAGGGCGTCACCAGCCCGAATCCGCCCCGAGTCGACGAGTTGCCGCAATGGCCTCGCGTCCATCGCCACCCGAGTGATGGCAGTTCTGCACGAGCCGGCGAGCGCCACCGCAACGAGAAACGCAGCGAACGCCAGTGGACGCAGTCCGAATTGCCGCGCCGCGAGGGCCGCCAGGGCCGAGCCCGCGCAGCCGGATGCCGCCTGTCCGACCGGCACGCCGGCCGCGTCGCCCGCGACGACGCCGATGGCAAACGCGCAGACCGGCAGCAGCAGCGGCTGGAGCTGGGGGCGGAGGTCGTATTGAAAGTCGCGGTCTGAAGCCATGGCTATCACCCCATGATCGAGGGAGCGTGACTTCCGGTTGCGCCGGGCATCCCGAATCGAACCGACGCATCGGACTCGACGTACAGCAGGCGCGGGTCCGTTCGGACAATCTCGTGTGCAAAAGTTCTTGCCCGCGTCCCGTAACTTGGTATGCTGACGGTTTGGCCCCGGAGCCCTTCAAGCCGGACGCGCCCGCCAATGCGGACTCGCCGGTGTACTCGGACTCCCAATTCACGCTCTCGCGTTGAACAGATCGCTCTGAAAAAGGTGGAATTCGATAATGCGTAAGATCTCTGCTCTCTTTGCTGCGTGCATCGTGGCTTCGGTGTTTGCCGGTTGCGGCCTCGGAACCAAGACAGGCACGTCGACCGATCCGAAGAGCACTTCGGCAGCCCTGTCGCCCGCGGCGTTTACGAACGGCGATGCCTTCGCGCTTCTGCCGGCTGGCGACGTCGTCATGACCGTCGACGCCGGCACGCTCATCAACACGACGCTGCCCAAGATGCTGGCGAACTCACCCAAGGAAAAGGCGGAGTTCGAGAAGGGCCTCACCGAGATGCAGGAGAAATCCAGCATCGATCCCAAGCAGATCAAGCTCGTCGCAGTTTCCGTGACGCTTCCGAAGGGAAGCGACAAGCCGACGTTCGCGGGAGTGATGACCGGCTCGTGGGACACGGCGAAGCTCACCGAGTCGCTCAAGAAGGACGAGAAGACCAAGACCGACCGTCCGACCGAGCAGTACGAGGGCCAGACGATCATCATCAACAAGAACGGTGGAGATGAGGCTGGAATCGTCGTGCTCGACTCGACGACCCTCCTTATCGGTTCGCCTGTCGCCATGACCAAGAAGGCCATCGACGCGAAGATGGGCAAGGGCGACACCGCGGCGAAGGATGCCGACCTGCTCGCCGCATTCAAGAGCACGAAGGAAGCGGGCACGCTCCGTTTCGCGATGAAGTTCCCGAAGGAGCAGCTCGCGAACCAGACGGACGAGACGTCCAAGCACATGGCCGCGACGAAGATCCTGTTCGGTTCGCTCGATGCATCGGCCGGTCTCGCTCTCGAGCTCGTGGCCCGCACGGGGAGCGAAGCCGAAGCCAAGCCGATTCATGACGACCTGACGAAGCTGCTCGAGCAGGGCAAGGCCATGATGGGCGGCAACGAGCAGATGAAGAGCTTCGAGACGGTGCTCAACTCGATCGTCCTGACGCTCAACGGACCCGACGTGAAACTCGCCATGAACGTTCCGTCGAACACGCTCGAGGAAGTGGCGAAGTCGTTCAGCAACATGGGCGCCATGATGGGTGGTGGTGGCGCGCCGGGTGGCTCGATGCCGCCGGCAGAGGACGAAGAGGGCGGCGACTCGAAGTAGTCGACCGAGGTGAACCGGCATCGAATGCCGGACGAACCAGCTGAAAGAGCGCCGTGGTCACATTTGTTGGCCACGGCGCTTTTTGGTAACCGGATATTGCGGCGTCCGATCGGCGGGCGTATGGTGCCAATGAGGTGTTGATGGAACGAGGCTACGCCAGCGCACATCTCGAGCTTCCCCGCCGCGTCGAGTATCGCGAGCGGCGAGACGAAGCGCTCGTTTCGTGCGGGTTCCGGACCTCGGTCCTGACGGCCCAGGATCGAACCCGGCCCGTTGGCGCGCTCGTCCTGATGTCGCCGGCTCCGTACCACGCGGACAGCTCGGGGTACATCTGGCTCGCCGGTACGGTGTCGCACTCGCTTCGGCTGGGTCCGAACGTGGTAGGTCGGCAGCGCGACAACGACGTTGTCGTCGGCGACGAGGCTCTCCACGTTTCGCGCCGCCACTGCGTCATCGTGATCCACGCGGATCGTCGCGCCGAGGTCTTCGACCTCGCGTCGCTCAACGGCACGTACGTGAACGGCGTGCGGATCGACCGGCAAGCGGTGCTCTCGCCTCACGATGTGCTCCGGCTTGGCAGTACGGTCACGTTCCGGCTTGCACTCTACGGCCGCGACGGACACTGACGGCCGCGAGAAGAGCCTCGCACCTCCTGTTGCGAAACCGTGCAAGGGAGTCGGGGCGTGAGGAACTCAGAGTGCCGCGGATCGACGT
>CAZQBW010000388.1:0-3658 GCA_964591515.1 uncultured Clostridia bacterium | reverse complement strand
GCGCGATGGGCGCGACGAGCGTCTCGAGCTCGGAGGCCGACAGTTGCGCCTGGGCAGCCGCCGGCGCGAGCGACGCCACGACGAGCACGAAGCCCGCGAGAACCGCGCAGGCTCCTAGCCGCGAAACGCGAACAAATCCTGATTCGAATTTCATTGGAGCCTGCCTCCGGATTCTGGTAGTTGCCGGCATTGTCATACGAGTCTGGCTGACTGAACATTGGACCAAAGTCCTATGCGTCGCGCGTTTCCAGTTCCGCGACGTCAGACGCTGACCGAACCCGGAGCGACAGCGACGGGCCGGCCATCTGCTCCGAGGACTCAAAGACCGCCGCGGTCCTGGAATCCGCAGTCCAGTACCTCGGGGCAAGTCATCGACCTCGCGAGTGCAGTGTCACTCCGGCAAGCGCCACCGGGTCACGACCGCGACGTACGACCAAGGTCCAATTGCCGCATCGGGTCGCAGTTCACTAGCTTCGCAGTTGCATTGGCATTGTTTCAGGCGAGTCCGGTTCCTGGATCGCCGCCGGGGAAAAGGAGAACCGACATGTCCATCATCGATCACGCCCGCAGGGCAGCGCGCCTGTTCGTGTCCGTCGCTGCGACCGCCACCCTCGCGACGGCATTCCTGCCCGTCCCGACCGCGCTGGCGCAGATGCCGCCGTCCTCGACAGCGGTGCGCGGCGCGGCCGCCGCGAACGACGCGTGGCCGCGTTCATTCCCCAGCCCGGAAGGCACCATCCTCTTCTATCAGCCGCAGCTCGACGAATGGGACGGGGCGAAATTCGACGCGCATGCGGCGGTTGCGATCGAGAAGAAGGACACCTCGAAGCCTCCGGTCTACGGCGTGATCTGGGTCTCGTCACGCACCGAGGTCGACAAGGACACGCGCAAGGTCACGTTCCTCGAAATGACGATCCAGAAGGCCAACTTCCCGTCCGAGCCCGAGAACGCGGATCGCTACATGTCCGAGATGCAGAAGATCGTGCTGAATCGAACCCGCACGATCTCGCTCGACCGGCTCGAGGCGGCCATGGCCGAAAAGGCCGCCAGAGGCGCGACGTCCGGCAAGGCTCTCAAGAACGAGCCTCCGAAGATCATATTCGTGGAGGTACCGACCCTTCACGTGCCGATCGATGGCACCCCGGTCTTCAAGCCGACCGGCGTCGGCGGTTTCGATCGGGTGCTCAACACCAAACAGCTCATCGTTTCCGAGACGGCTTCTAAGCAGATGTACCTTCGGATCTACGACGGCTGGATGACGGCGCCGTCGCTCGAGGGCCCCTGGACCGTGGCCGCGAATCCGCCCAAGGGTCTCGGCGATGCGATGAACGAGGTGCTGAAGAAGTACCAGGTCGATCTGCTCGAAGGCACCAACCCCGAGGACGCGGGCGAGGGCAAGGCGGTCAAGCCTCCCTCACTCGAGAAAGGCCCGGTTCCGGCGATTCACGTGAGCACGTCGGCGACCGAGATCATCGTCAGCGAAGGCCCGGCGAACTTCGTGCCGGTCGACGGAACGCAGCTTCTCTACGTCTCGAATACCACCTCGAACGTGTTCAAGGCCCTGGCGGACCAGAACCTTTACGTGCTGCTGTCGGGACGCTGGTTCCGTGCCGCGGGCACCGGCGGTCCGTGGACACACGTACCGGGCGGACAGCTGCCGGCGGACTTCAAGGCCATCCCGGACAACAGCCCGAAGGAAAACGTAAAGGCGTCGATTCCCGGGACGCCGCAGGCGAAGGAAGCGCTCATCGCAAACGCGATCCCCCAGACGGCGACGGTCAGGCGTGACCAGACCCATATCGACTCGGTCGTATACGACGGAGAGCCCAGGTTCGAGCCGATCGAAGGCACGGCTCTCTTCTACGCCGTCAACTGCAACATGCCGGTCATCAAGATCGACAACGTGAGCTACTACGCCGTGAAGGACGCGGTCTGGTTCACGGCCGCGCACGCGACTGGTCCCTGGTCGGTTGCGAGCGCCGTTCCGGCGGTGATGTACACGATTCCACCGAGCTCACCGCTCTACTACGTGACGTTCGTCAAGGTCTACAACTCGACCTACGACGACGTGCAGGTCGGTTATACGCCCGGTTACTACGGCTCCGTCGCCGAGGACGAGGACGAGGACGGCGAAGCCGACTACGTCGTCTACGGGACGGGGTACGACTACGATCCGTGGATCAGCGATTACTGGTGGGGCTATCCCTATGCGTGGGGCTGGGGCTACGGATTGGCGTGGACGCCCTGGTGCGGCTGGGCCTGGGGCTACGGCGGCTACTGGGGCTGGAACTCGATCGGCGGCATCGGCTGGGGCTGGGGCACCGGTCCGTGGGGTGGCGCCGTCGCGTGGGGGCCCCGCGGCTTTATCGGCACGACGGGAAATGTCTTCAACCGCTGGGGCGCGAACTCTGTCGTGAGCCGGCACGGTGCGGGCTACAACCGGATGAACGGGAACTACTACACCCGTGACCTCGGCGCAGCTTACAACTCCCGGACCGGAACGCTGGCCGCCGGCCGCAAGGCCACGGTCGGCAACGTCTTCTCGGGAAACTCGGTCACGGCCGGAAAGGGAATCGTCTACAACCCGAATACCGGAAACGCGACGAGAGTTGGCGGGATTCGCGGCGAGAATGCCGGAGCCGTGAAGCTCGGTGACAACGTCTTTGCCGGGAAGGACGGAAACGTCTACCGCAAGGGCGAGGATGGCTGGAGCCAGGTGGGCCGGGACGAACCGAAGGCACGCGACCGGGCCGACCGTGCAGACACGATGCGCGAGGAGCGTCAGCGTCCGGATCGCGAAACGATGGAGAGGCTCGATCGCGAGCAGAAGAACCGCGATTTTGGCGACAAGCGCTCGCGGGATTTCAGCTCTTACGACCGGAGCCGCTCTATCGACCGTGGCCGAGCGCCGAACCCGTCGTTCAACCGGGGAAGTTACGGTGGTGGCGGCATGCGAGGCGGAGGCATGCGCGGGGGCGGCATGCGGGGCGGCGGTCGCCGACGGTAGCGGTTACGCGCATTGCGCGCAGCGCCTTGGAGTGCGGCGCGAAGCGCCGCTTTGGATGTCTTCAGTCCGATGACTATCTGGAATCCAAAGCGGCGCTTCAAGCCGCACTCCAAGGCGCTTCGCAAAATGGGCTCGACGTAGGACCAAGGTCCAATCGACAGGCCCGAGACTCGACGCTAGTCTGCGATCGGTCGGCTATTTAAGGCACGTCAGATCAGACGCGGCGCGGTTCAGGCTGCGAACCGAAGAGAAAGAGAAGTCGACATGACAAGCCCGGTCATTTCCGTCGTTGACGACGACGCCTCGGTGCGAAGGTCGCTCGTCCGGCTCATCCGGTCCTGCGGACTGGCCGCCGAGGCGTTCGAGTCCGCCGAGAGCTACCTCGACGGCCCGCACGAAGGCGACGTCGCGTGCCTCATTCTTGACGTGCACATGCATGGGATGTCGGGAATCGAGCTCCACGAGCAGCTCTCGAAGTCACCGCACCATCCGCCGGTCATCATTATGACCGCGCACGACGACGAGTCGACCAGGCAGTACGTGGAGACGCACGAGGTCGCCGGCTTCCTGCGCAAGCCCTTCGAGAGTCACGCGCTGCTCGATGCCGTCGGACGCGCGATCCACCGCGATCTGCTGCACTGAACCGGCCAG
>CAZQBW010000387.1:0-3672 GCA_964591515.1 uncultured Clostridia bacterium | reverse complement strand
GTGGCCGAAGAGCCGAGGCCGTAGCCTCGGAGCTGTCGCAGGTCGAGGTTGAAGAAGCCCGTGATCGACCCCGCGGTGTACTCCGTCCGCGCGAAGGGGACGTTGCCGAAGCCCTCATCGGTCTTGCCCGAGGCGTTGATGCGGTCGTTCTTCACGCCGCCCGACTGCGCCGTGCCCGCGTCGCGCGCCTCGATGAAGGCGCTCACGCAGCGCGCGAGGCGCATGCGTCCATCGCCGACGCCCGACATGAAGATCCCGTGCAGGAGCGACGCGGGGTCGTAGCGCAGCAACGCGGAGAGGAACTTCGCGCGCTCGACGGGCCTCGCCGCGTCGTGACCGACCTCCGCCCGCTGTAGACGGCAGAGCAGATCCGACGAAATCTGACGGTCACGGGCGGGCGCGTGGGGCCCTCGCGTTCGACCGCGTCGTCGTGTAGCACCCCCGACCGGACGTCGCGGACAAGCGGGGACGTCGGGGCGGCCACCCCGTCGTCCCCTGTGTCGGAGTTGGACGCCCGACGACGCGGGTATCGCGCCTCGCGTCGTCGGCGTCAATGCGCTCCGTGGCGTTCGTCGGTGGACGCCCGTGGAGACCCTACTGGAGCTGCGCTGCGGCGATTGCGGCGCGCTCTTTCACATGTGCCGCGCGTGCTTTCGAGGCGAGCGCTACTGCTACGACGGGTGCCGCAACCTCGCGCGGCGGCGGCAACGCCGAGCGGCCAACGCCCGTCATCGGCGCTCCCCCGAGGGACGTCTCGACGCGCGCGATCGACAGCGGCGACGGCGAGCTCGCCTGCATGCGCAACGCGCTTCGGTCACGGATCAGGGTTCCGCGGCGACGCCCTCGCCGGAGACCGTCACGCACCCGCGACCGCCGCTGCGCATGGAGCCGGAGGCCGCGTCAGCGGGCGCAAAGGACCGTCCCCGTGAGCCTCCTCGTCTCCCTGTTCCGCGCGTCTCGACGACGCTCCACTGCTGGCGCTGCGGACGTCTGTGCCCCTGGATCATCGTCCGCGTACGCGCTCGCCCTGTGCGTCGGCCAGCGGGCGTTCCGCCGTGACCCTCGTCGCGCCGCGAGGTCGCGATGACGCACGCGCCCGAGGTCGAGGCCGAGATCCGCCGTCACTTCTTCGCCGAGCACTGGAAGGTCGGCACCATCGCGGCGCAGCTCGGCGTGCACCCCGACGTCGTCCGTCGCGTCGCGGGTCTCGACTCCGCGCGCCGCGTCGTGCCCTCGCGCGCAGTCGGCGCGCTCGTGGAGCCCTACGCCGACTTCATCGCGCAGACGCTGGAGCGCTACCCGAGGCTGCGCGCCACGCGCCTGTTCGACATGCTCAAGCCTCGCGGTTACGCGGGCTCGGTGCGCACGCTGCGCGAGCACATCGGGCGCGTGCGGCCCTCGTCGTCGCGCGCCGCGTTCCTTCGCACCGAAACCTTCGTGGGCGAGCAGGCGCAGGTCGACTGGGCCTTCGTGGGCAACCGCGAGGTGCCCGGCGGACGCCGCGGGCTGTGGCTCTTCGTGATGGTGCTCTCGTGGTCGAGGATGCTCTTCGCCGAGCACGTCTGGGACCTGACGGCGGCCTCGCTGCGTCGCTCCCTCATTCGCGCGCACGGCTTCTTCGGAGGCTCGCCGCGTCAGTGGCTCTTCGACAATCCGCGCACGGTCGTGCTCGCCCGACAGGGAGATGCGGCGCGCTTTCACCCGACGGTGGTCGAGCTGTCGTCGGCCTTCTGCACGCAGGCGCGGCTGTGCACGGTGCGAGCGCCGCAGGAGAAGGGCCGCGTCGAGCGGGCGGTGCGCTACCTGCGAGACCGCTTCCTGGCCGGACGCGAGGTGCGCGACGTGACGCAGGGCAACCGTGAGCTCGGCGAGTTTCTGCGCGACGTCGCACCCGCGCGAACTCACCCGCGCCTTCCTGATCGCACCGTCGGCGACGCCTTCGCCGAGGAGCGCACGAGGCTTCTCGCGCTGCCCGATCCGATGCCTTCGCACGAGCAGATCATGCCCGCGGCGATCGATCGCGCGGCCTTCTCGCGGCTCGACACCAACCTCTACTCGGTGCCCTCGTCGTGGGCGGGGCGCACGCTCACGATGGCCGCCGACGACGTGCGCGTGCGCCTTCTCGATGGCGCGACGGAGGTCGCGTCGCACGAGCGCTCGTGGGGTCGTCGACAGGTGTCCGAGCAGCGCGCCCACCGCGCTGCGCTGATCGCCGAGCGCCACGCCGCCAAGGATCTCAAGGGTCGCGATCGTCTGCGCGCCGAGGTGCCCGACATCGACGCGTTGCTGGCGCGTTGGGTGAGCGCCGGGCGCAACATGGGCAACGCCGTCGCTCGCACGATCGTCGCCCTCGACCTGTACGGCCCCGAGGCGCTGCGCGCGGCAGTCGCCGAGATGATCGCGCGCGGCACCGAGGACCCCGGCGCGCTCGGGCACCTGTGCGAGCAGCAGCGACGCGCCGCGAAGCGTCCCGTGCCCACGTCGGTGCGCTTCGGTGAGCACGTCGACGACGCCGAGGTGATTCCTCACGACCTCGGGGGCTACGATGGCTGACCCGAGCGACGACGTGCGCGAGGTCGACGTGGCAGCGAAGCTCCGCGGCCTGGGCTTCAGCACCTCCGCAGAGGCGCTTCGCGCGTGGCTGCGCGACGCCCACCGGCAACGCCTCGGACCGACCGAGTCGACCGAGCGCCTGCTCGATCTGGAGCGTCGCACGCGTGACCACAACAACCTCGCGCGGCGCACGCGCCTGGCGATGATCGGCACGCCCAAGGCGCTCGATCAGTTCGACTGGCAGCACCCGCGCGCGATCGATCGAGGGCTCTACGAATCGCTGCTCGGGATGGACTTCCTGCGCGGCGGAGAGAACGTGCTGTTGCGCGGCCCGAGCGGCGTGGGCAAGACGACGCTGGCGCAGCACCTGGGCCTCGCAGCGCTGGCCAGGGGCCGCACGGTGCGCTCCTCGACGCTCTCGACGGCGATGGCCGATCTGCTCAAGCAGGAGTCGGTGCCCGCGACCGAGCGTCGGCTCAAGCGCTACGTGTTGCCGGAGCTTCTGGTGCTCGACGAGATCGGCTACCTGCCGTGCGAGGCGCGCGCGGCGGACCTGCTGTACACGATCGTGAGCCGTCGCCACGAGAAGCGCAGCACGGTGATCACGACGAACCTCGCGTACAAGCAGTGGCCGACGATCTTCCCGAGCGCCGCGTGCGTGGGCGCGTTGGTGGACCGCTTCGCGCAGCACTGCCATGTGATGGACATCGAAGGCGACTCGTGGCGCAAGCGAGGCCGCCGCGCTCGAGAGTGAGCTCGCTCTGCGCGACGCGCCGGGACGTGTCAGCACGCGTGCGTGAGGTCGCCTGTGACCGCGTGAAGGTGGACCGCCGGGGCCGTCCAAATGGCCCAGGTGGTCCACCGTGTCGCCGCGCGCGTGCGCTCACGCAACAGGTCGACGCAGAGCCTCGCCCGCAACCGTCAAATTTCGACGATTTCTCTCTGCCGTCTACAGAGACTCGATGAGCGCGCTCGTCAGGTGAGGAACGAACGCTCGACACGCGCGTAGTCGACCGGAACGTCGAGGCGCGCGAGCACGGAGTAGAACCCGAACTGGAGGCGGTTCATGAAGACCATGCCGGGCGGGAGCGCGACGGCGTTGCTCTCCTTATTGAACGC
>CAZQBW010000386.1:0-3702 GCA_964591515.1 uncultured Clostridia bacterium | reverse complement strand
TTGGATCGATCCAAAGCGGCGCTTCACGCCGCACTCCAAAGCGCTTCGCGCAATGTGTTGGGGTCGGCGCCCGGGCCGACCAGAACGTGAATCACGCCGTGATCCAGCCGCATCAGGCCGCGGGCGCCTGAGGCTCTGACGGCGGCTTCGTCGACGGCTTCAGGATTTGCGAGCTCGACGCGGACACGCGACCCGGCGACCGCCGTCACCGCCTTCACGTTTGCACGGCCGCCCAGCGCGGCCAGCAAGGCAACTACGTCAATTTCAGTTTCAGCAGGGCCAGCGGCACGCGTCGCTATGGACGCTTCCGACGGTGAGGCAACCGGTGTCGACTTCGACGGACCGCCGACGTGCGCATCGTCCGCTTCGGCCGTCGAGCTCAGATACTCTTCCATGTCCGATTTCAGGTTTTCGGAACGCGTGCCGAAGATCGCCTGGATGTTCGATCCCACCGTCACGACTCCGGCAGCCCCCAGCGCCTTGAGGCGATCCGCGCTCGCCTTCGAAATCTCCACGACCTCGACGCGCAGGCGCGTGATGCAGGCATCGAGGCTTCGGATGTTCCCGCGTCCCCCGAACGCCGCGACGAGCTCGCGCGCAAACGCGAGCGGACCCGCGAGCAACCCGTCGGCAACGTGGGCGTCGTCGGTGACCTCGTCCTCCCGCCCCGGCGTACGCAGGTTGAATCGCACGATGAGAAGGCGGAACGCCCAGTAGTAGACAAGCCCCCACAGCGGCCCGATGACGAGCAGCCAGATGCCGTGCGTAGATTTCGGGAACAGCACGACGAAATCGATCATTCCGTGAGAGAACGTCATTCCGTGCTTGATTCCCAGCGCTATGCACGTGAAATACGCAACTCCGGCCATCACGGCATGAACCGCGTAGAGAACCGGCGCCACGAACAGGAACGAGAACTCGATCGGCTCCGTGATGCCGGTCAGAAACGAAGTCAGCGCCGCCGAGATCATGATGCCGCCGATCTTCGCGCGATTCTCGGGCTTCGCCGTGTGCCAGATCGCGAGCGCCGCGGCGGGCAGCCCCCACATCTTAAAGAGAAACCCACCGGCCATGTTTCCGGCCGTCGGATCGCCGGCCACGTATCGCTGGATCTCGCCGTGTATTGCCTCGCCGGTCGAAGGATTGACGAACGTGCCCACTTCGAAGAAGAACGGCACGTTCCAGATGTGGTGCAGGCCGAACGGCAGAAGCGCTCGTTCTACGACGCCGTAAAGCGCGAATGCAACGCTCGGATTTCCCTCCGCCGCCCAGTGCGAGAAAGCGCTGATTCGTCGGCCGATCGGCGGCCAGACGAAGCTCAGGACGATGCCGACGGCGATCGCGGCAAGCGCCGTGACGATCGGCACGAAGCGTTTGCCGGCAAAGAATCCGAGATACGGCGGCAGCTCGATTCGATAGAACCGGTTGAAGAGCGCGGCCGCGATTCCTCCGATGAGGATTCCGCCGAAAACTCCCGTCTCGATCGACGGGATCCCCATGATCTCCTTGGTTTCAATGCCGAGGACGCCGGCGATCACTCCCATCGTCGCCACCAGCACCGCGAACCCCACCACTGCCGCCAGTGCCGCGACGCCGTCATTGTTCGTCAATCCGAGCGCCACGCCGATGGCGAAGATCAACGCGAGGTTCCCGAAGATCGCGCTCCCCGACTGCGCCATCGTTGCCGAGACTACGTCCGGCAGCAACGCGAACTTCGCGCTCCCGACACCAAGCAGGATGCCGGCGACGGGCAGCACCGACACGGGCAGCATCAGCGACTTGCCGATCTTCTGCAGAAAACCGAATGCCTGATGTCGGATGCTCACGGCAAGCTCCTCTCCCGAATCCGGGTCTTCAGTCGTCCGCAGGCAGCGGCGCGAGCGCGCGCACGTCGTCCGCCGTCGCACACGCGAGTGCCTGCGCCGCCAGCACACGGCAGTCCTCGAGCGAGAGTCCGCGCACCTGCGCCTTGATCGCGGGGATCGCCGGAATCGCGACGCTCAACTCGTCGACGTCGAGACCGACGAGAATCGGGATTGCGGCCGCGTCGCTTGCGATGCCCCCGCAGACTCCAACCCACCGCCCTGCGGCGTGCGCCGCCCGCGACGTCATGTCGATGAGACTGAGCACGGCCGGGTGCAGCCCGTCGACCATGGCTGCGAGCGTCGGGTGGCCGCGGTCGACGGCAAGGGTGTACTGCGTCAGGTCGTTCGTACCGATCGAGAAGAAGTCAGCGTGTTCGGCCAGACGGTCGGCGATCAGTGCGGCCGAAGGAACCTCGATCATGATGCCGATCTGGAGCGAGGCGACTTCGAGCCGCTCGCGCTCCTCTTCGACGATGGCGCGTGCGGTTCGCAGCTCTCCGACCGAGCCGACCATAGGAAACATGATCCGTACGTCACCGCTTCCGCGGGCGCGAAGGATGGCCCGCACCTGCGTTCGCAGCAGCTCTGGTCGATTCAGGCCGATCCGTATTCCCCGTTCGCCGAGAAACGGATTGTCCTCGGCCGGGATCGGCAGGTAGGCGAGCTGCTTGTCGCCGCCGATGTCGAGCGTGCGGATTATCACCGGCCGATCGGGACCGACCGCCGCCACGACGGCAGCGTACGCCTCCGCCTGTTCGTCCTCGGTTGGAGCCGTGGCGCGATCGAGGAACAGGAACTCGCTGCGCAGGAGGCCGATTCCCTCACCGCCCATCGTCGCGATGTTCGCGGATTCGGCAACGCTCCCGACATTGGCCACGATCTCGATGCGATGCCCGTCCGTAGTCGTCGCCGGCTCGAGTGCGTGCTCGAGCGCGACCAGCCTCTGCCGTTCGTGGCGGGCGCGCCGGCCACGGATGGCCACGATTTCGTCGCCAGTCGGGCTGGTCCGCAAGGAGCCCGCCGAGCCGTCGAGGATGACCTCGGTCCCATTCTCGAGATCCAGCGCTCGCGGATCGATCCCGGCGATCGCCGGGATGTCGAGCGATCTGGCGAGAATCGCCACGTGCGAAGTCGCACCGCCGCGAGTCGTGCAGAATCCGAGCACGCGCGTTCGGTCGAGGCCTGCAGTGTCGGACGGCGAGAGGTCTTCCGCTATCAGGATCGCGTTCTCTGGAGCATCGATCGACTGCCCCGCGTCTCCCGTAAGCACGCGAACCACCCGCAGCCCGGCGTCGCGCAGATCGTTTGCGCGGGCCGCGAGCAACTCGTTCTTCAGGGCCGCGAGCCGATCTGCTCGAACACTCACCGCATGATCGATGGCGAACGCTGCCGACTTTCCGGTTTCTATCAGCTCCGAGGCCTCGGCGAGCAACTCCGGATCGTCGAGCATTTCGCGATGGGCCGCGAAGATGGCGGCCTTGCCCGGATCGGACTCTGCGGCCAGTCGTCTCTCCAGGGCATCGAGCTGCGCGAGCGCCGTCTCGAGCGCGTCGTCGAGGGCGCGTCGCTCGGCGCGAGGATCGCTCGCGTGCTCGACGATCGTCGGTCCCGACTGCCGAACCTGAAACACGCGACCCACGGCAAGTCCAGGCGAGGCAGCCACGCCATGCAGTTCCGAAACGTCGCCGGACGCGACGCGAGCAGATATGACAGCCGGTGGCGCGGCGCGAGTCACCGTCGGGGCGGCAACGGTCTCGCCAAGTCCTTCACGAATGATCCCGACAAGGGCGACCACTGCCGCGTCCGCGTCCGCGCCGGAGGCCACGACCCTTATCGT
>CAZQBW010000385.1:0-3705 GCA_964591515.1 uncultured Clostridia bacterium | reverse complement strand
TCGCGCCACGACCCGTTGCAGCCCACTCGCGACCGGCTGCTGCGCTTCGCGCTGTCGCCCGACGCCGCCGATGATCGCGACGCGATTGTCGCACGGCGTGCGCGACTCTCGACGAGCGCGACGCTGCATGCTGTGTCCGACGGCTCCCGCGTTGCGGCGGCGACGGCGCTGCTTTCGCGCCGCTCGCCCGTTCTCGGGAAGCACGAGTTCGACACGGCGATGCAGGCGCGCGTGTCACAGCCGCTGGTGCGCTTCGAGGACCGGGCCGTTGCGATGCCTACGTCGGACTCGATCCGCACGCTCCCGTCGCTCGGCCGCGACAAGCTGCGGATCACGATTCTGGTGGCGAGCCTGCCGCTCGCCGGCGGCATCATCTCGATCGTGCAGCTCGCGCGCGAGATGCTGCTCGCCGGACACGACGTGCGAATCGCCACGGAGGCGCGCGAGGACACGCCAGAGAAGCTGAATCTCTGGCTCCAGCCGCTCGTCTACCGCGACCGTCGCCATCTGGTCGAGGATTTTCCCGAGAGCGACGTCGTTGTCGCCACGTTCTGGGTCACGGCGCACCATTACCTTCGAGCGCTTCGCGAGCGCCACGATTTCGCGTCGGTCTACTTCATCCAGGACTACGAGTCGTGGTTCTATCCCGAGTCGGACTGGCTGCACCGCAACAACGTCATCCACTCTTATGCGCGCGCCGAGCACCACATAGTGAAGTCGCGGTGGCTTGCCGAAATGGTTGACCGGCACGGTCCGCGGTGCGAGATCGTTCCGCTCGGACTCGACCTCGGCGTGTTCTACCCGCGGGGAGAGCGTCCGCCGTCGCGACCGCGCGTTCTTTCGGTCGCAGCCGTCGGTCCCGAGGGCGGCCGCCGTGGCTTCGCGGACACGATCGAGGCGTTCAGGCGGATTCACGCTGCGCGGCCCGACGTCGAGCTCGTGTTCTACGGCGCCGAACGCGAACAGCTGCCCGAACTGCCGTTCCCGGTGACTGTTGCCGGGCGGATCTACGACCAGAACAAGGTCGCGGCGCTCATGTCGTCGGCCGACGTGGTGCTCGACGCGTCGCTGTGGCAGGGATTCGGGCGTCCGGGCCTCGAGGCGATGGCCTGCGGGACCGTGCCGGTGCTCACGAACATTGGCGGACTGACGGAGTACGCACGCGACGGCGAGAACTCGGTGCTCGTGCCCCCGGGCGATCCGGCGGCCGCGGCTTCCGCCATCCTCGCGCTCGTCGACGATCCGGCGCGGTACGGCCGCATGCGGGCAAGCGCGCTCGCGACGGCCGCGCGGTTCTCGCACATCGACGAGGCGCGCCGTCATCTGGAGCTCTACACGCGTTGGGTGTCAGAGAAATTCCCCGCCCGCGGCCGCGAGCTCTCAGTGGATTAGCGCGGCTGCAGGCAGTGCGCATTGATGGCGAGTTCGTCTCCACGTCGAATTCAGATTCCGGGCTTCGAGCGAGACCTTTGCGTCTTTGCCAGACCTTTGCGTCTTTGCGAGTCCTTTGCGTCTTTGCGAGAAAATCGTCTCGCGGCGGCGCCTTTCTCGCAAAGACGCAAAGGACTCGCAAAGACGCAAAGGTCTTGCAGAGGCGCAGAGCATCGAGCCCGATCAGACGATAGAGTCTCCTCACGACCCCGCGGGCGCTGCCTCCGCCAACGGCTCATCCGTCGCCACGACCGGCGCGCGTTTCAGCAGGAACAACGCCACCGTCGTCGTCGCCGCACCCGCCAGGATGGCGAGCAGATAGAGCAGCGGATGATTGATCGCATTCGGGATCGCCAACACGAAGATCCCGCCGTGCGGAACCAGCAGCGTGCATCCCCACACCATCGAGAGCGCGCCTGCCACCGCCGAGCCGAGCACGATGCTCGGAATCACTCGGAACGGGTCGGCCGCCGCGAACGGGATCGCCCCTTCCGTGATGAACGCGAGGCCGAGCACTCCGGCGGGTTTGGCTGCGCGCTGCTCGTCCTCGGTAAACCGCGACGGAAAGAGCGTCGCCGCGATCGCCAGTCCAAGCGGCGGAGTCATTCCCGCCGCCATCACCGCCGCCATCGGGCCGCAGACGCTGCTCGCCACCATGCCTACCGCGAACGTGTATGCCGACTTGTTGATCGGCCCGCCCATGTCGAAGGCCATCATCGCGCCGAGCAAGAGGCCGACGACGACCGCGCTGCTCGACTGCATCCCGCCGAGCCACGCCGTCGTGCCCTCCAGAACGACCTTAACCGGCGGCCCGATCACGTAGATCATGCCCAACCCGACGACGAGCGACGAGATGAGCGGGAGGATCAGCACCGGCTTGAGGCCCTGGAGCGTGTCAGGCAACCGCAGCGCGCCGTTGAGCCACTTCGTGAAGTAACCAGCGAGGAAGCCCGCCGCAATGCCACCGAGAAATCCCGAGCCGATGCTCGCGGCGAGCATCCCGCCGATCAACCCCGGTGTGAGCCCCGGACGGTCCGCGATCGAGAAGGCGATGAAGCCGGCGAGAACCGGGACGAACAGCGAGAAGGCGACCTTGGCGCCGATCTGAAAAAGCGATGCTCCGAAAGTGCCCGTCTGGTCGACGACGTTGATGCCGCCGATCGCGAACGCCAGCGCGATCAGCAGTCCGCCTGCGACGACGAGCGGCAGCATGTGTGAGACGCCCGTCATCAGGTGCTTGTAGACACCGCTCCGCTCCTTCTTCTTCGTCGGCGCCTGGACGGCACCGCCGCCAGCCGCGGCCGCCGGCACGGGAAGCGCGAGCGCCTGGCGGATCAGCCCCTGCGCGTCGCGGATCGCCGCCTTCGTGCCCGTTTCGAGCAGTCTCTTGCCTGAAAAGCGCGCCGTCTCGACGTGGGCGTCGGCGGCCACAACGACGGCATCGGCCCTCGCGATCTCGTCCGCCGTCAACTCGTTCTTCGCGCCGACCGAGCCTCGCGTTTCTACCTTCATCTCGTAGCCGAGCGCAGCCGCGCCGCGGTTGAGCGCCTCGGCGGCCATGAATGTATGCGCCACGCCGGTCGGGCACGACGTCACGCCGACGAGGAAGACCGGCAAAGCTGCGCCCGTTGCGGCAGCCGCCGCCGTCGGCGGCTCCACGGATGTGGCCGCTGCCGCCGTGCCGGCCGGCATCGCTTCGGGCGGCGCTAACCCGTCGAGCAGCGCTGCGGTGTGACGGACCGCCTCGGCGCGTGTCGCGTGAGCGACGGGCAGCCCCTCCGGTGGAACGGTCACGTCCGGCTCGTCGCTCACGATCAGAAGTCCGACGGCCGAAGCGTCTCTCGCCCAAACCGCTTCCAGATTCGCCTGAGGATCGATTGTGAGCGTGAGGGCAAGTTGCCGCGAGGTCGCGGTCGCCTCGAGCGCGGCCGTCGCCATGCGCGTGAGCGGCTCAGCCGCATCGGCGCGGATCACGACGAGAAGCGATCTCATGAGCCATCCTCCCCTTCGTCCGGCAGCGGTTGGACCGAGATATGCGCCGCCCGGTTCTCGAGTTCCTCCGGCGACACCAGCTCGCGTTCGAGAGACTCGAGCGCGCACCAGGCGAACACGCTGGCCCGCCTGGCCCGCTCGGCAATCGGTCTGCCTTCGAGCAGTCCCGAGAGGTATCCGGCGAGCAGGGCGTCACCCGCGCCAACCGTGCTGACGACGGACACGGACGGGGCGCCGGCCATCACGCCCATCTCGGGCGCGAAGAACAGGGCGCCCTCGTGG
>CAZQBW010000384.1:0-3733 GCA_964591515.1 uncultured Clostridia bacterium | reverse complement strand
GACGGCGACGAGCTCTCCGGTGGGCAGGCTGTCCACCAGCTCCCAACGCTTGTGTGCGGGCACGCGAACGACGCCGCGAGCCGGCCGCTCGAAGTAGGGATGGATGCCGTATCCGTATGGAAACGCCCGATCACCGGTGTTCTCGATCTCGAAGGTCAGCGTCAGCGTTCGCTCGAACAGTCGATACGTCGCCGCAAGCCTGAACGACGACGGCCACTGCGCGAGGATGTCAGGATGATCGGCCGCGTCGAACACCGATCGCACAATCGCGCCGTCCTCTTCGCTTGCCGCGACCCGATCGACCTTCCAGGCCCTGTCGCGAACGAAGCCGTGGCGAGGCGGATTGACGACACACTCTGCACCCTCGAACGCGAATCGGCCGTCCCGAATGCGGTTCGGGAACGGGAACAGGAGCGGAATCCCACAGCTGGTCGGCTTCGCAAGAAAGGTTGCGCGATCGACGGCCTCGAGAACCGGTCCGTTGCACTCGAACCTCCAGCAGGCATTCCCGAGCGACGGGACGACCTCGGCGACGGCTCCGTCACCGTCCTCCAGCGTGATGACGGCGACGCCGTCGATTTCCTTCTCATCCGCGCGGTACATCGTCATTGGCTCACTCTCCGATGATCTTGATCAAGACCCGCTTTGGCCGTCTTCCGTCGAACTCTCCGTAGAAGATCTGCTCCCAGGGTCCCAGGTCCAGCGCGCCCTTCGTCACGGCCACGACGACCTCACGGCCCATGATCTGGCGCTTGTGATGCGCGTCGCCGTTGTCCTCGCCTGTCCGGTTGTGGCGGTAACGCTCGGGGCTGGGATCGAACGGCGCGAGCCACTCGAGCCACTTCTTGTAGTCCTCGTGCAGTCCCGGCTCGTCGTCGTTGATGAACACGCTCGCAGTGATGTGCATGGCGTTGACGAGGCAGAGTCCCTCACGGACACCGCTCGAACGGACCTCGCGCGACACGGTCTCTGTGATGTTCTCGAAGCCCATCCGCTCCGGCACGGTGAACGTGAGGTACTTAGTGTGACTCTTCATGCCTATTGCACCCCAAGCAGCTCGATGTCGAAAACGAGAACCGCGTTCGGCGGAATGTCTTCACCTGCGCCGCGCAATCCGTATCCGAGTCGCGAAGGGATCAGCAGTCGCCGGTGGCCGCCGACGCGCATTCCCGGAATACCGAGCTCCCATCCCGCAATCAGGCGTTTCTGACCGAGAGGCACGCTCAGTGGAGCACCGGCGCCGAGCGAGGAATCGAACATCGTCCCGTCGGCGAGCCAGCCCGTGTAATGGACGGTGACGGTCCGGCCGGACTCGGCCTGCTCGCCCGACCCGACGACAGTGTCAACGACTCTCAGGTCCGTCAGCGTGACGGTGCCCTCCGCAAGCTCGGCAAAACCGAGGACGACGCGCGTTGCGAGCCACGCATCGGCGCCCTCGTACTTCCTCACGTCGTGCGTGACCACCACGTGCCGGCCAGGCGAGTTGAGTGCTTCCTCGATGTCGGCCGTCGGAAGCTCGTCGAGACCTCGCAGGACGCTCGTCTTCGGCCTGGCGGGAGTGCCCGAAAGGCAGACGACGATCCGCCTGAGCGTGTCGCCGCTTCGAACGTAGAACGCCGTGACGGTGTCGCCCATCCCGGGAAGCGCGACTCCGCGCAGTTCCTCGATCGTGCCCTCTATCGTCTCGGTCTGCACGATCGCGGGAGTCGCATTGCGGCGGGCCTTAGCCGGAGCCTGTCCGATCGCGTACGGACAGACGAAGAACGACAGCATGATCGCTCCGATGACTCGATGCATTGCTCGCAAATGCGGACCTCGCTCCAATCGTCCGTCGGCTCGCCGCAGCATACCGCCGCCAGCGGGCATCGCGAAGGCGTGATCTCGTCCGATCGTCCGGACGTCCGAATCATGGACTCGCGGGCCCGACTCGCTCCGTCGTAGTATTCCGGCCTCGAATCAACAAACAAGGAACCACCGGAACATGGTCAAGACGCTCGTCGTCACTTCTCTAGTCGCCTTAATGCTGGCTGCAACCACTTGCCCTACATTAGCCGCAGCCGGAATCGACCGCAACGCCCGTGCAATCGACGGTCGCACACTTCTGACGAACATCAAGAAGCTGGCTTCAGACGAATTCGAGGGCCGCTCGCCCTCGTCGAAGGGCGAAGCTCTGACCATCCAGTACGTTTCGGAGCAGTTCCGCGCCGCCGGATGCACGCCAGGCAATCCGGACGGCACCTTCGTGCAGAAGGTTCCGCTGCTCAGTTACCGTACGCAGCCGGCGGGCGCGCTCACGGTGTCGCGCGCAGACCGGACGATCGAGATGAACTTCGCCGACGATTTCATTGCATGGACGCGCAGGCCGGTGGATCGAATTGCGCTCGACGGGGACGTCGTGTTCGTCGGCTATGGCGTGACGGCGCCCGAATTCAACTGGGACGACCTCGACGGAATGGACCTGAAGGGGAAGATCCTCGTGATGCTCGTCAACGACCCGCCGCTTCCGGACGAGAAGCTCTTCGGCGGGCGCGCGATGACCTATTACGGCCGGTGGCCCTACAAATTCGAACAGGCCGCGCGCGCGGGCGCGGCGGGCTGTTTCGTGATTCACGAGACGGGACCCGCCGGATACCCGTGGGAGGTCGTCAGGAACTCGTGGGGCGGCGAGTCGTTCACGTTCCTCGGACCGGACAACAACGAGTCGGTCTGCCCGGTCGAGGGATGGATCACGACGACCCAGGCCGAGAGGCTGTTCGCGCTCGCCGGTACGACGTTCGCCGATGCGAAGGCCGCTGCGCTGAAGCCCGACTTTGCGCCGATGGCACTCGGATGTCGCGCGAAGTTCGACGCCGAGAACGCGATCCGTCGCGTCGAGTCGCGCAACGTCGTCGCGAAGATCGACGGCTCTGACGCGAAGCTCAAGAACGAGATCGTGATCCTCTCCGCTCACTGGGATCACCTCGGCGTCGGTACGCCGGTGGACGGAGACGCGATCTACAACGGCGCGGTCGACAACGCCACGGGCGTCGCCGGGATGCTGGAACTTGCGAAGGCGTACGGCAAGATGGGGCGCAAACCGAAGCGCACGATCCTGTTCCTGCTGCCGACTGCAGAGGAACGGGGACTGCTCGGGTCGGCCTACTACGGCGCGAACCCGCTCTATCCGCTCGAACGCACGGTCGCAAACATCAACATGGACGGGCTCAACGTGCTCGGACGGACGCACGACGTCACGGTCATCGGGTTCGGCAAGTCGACGCTCGACGACCTGACGGTCGAGGCGGCTCGCGCGCAGGGTCGAATCGTGAAGCCCGATCCCGAGCCCGAGAAGGGCTCGTACTATCGGTCCGACCACTTCAATCTCGCGAAGGTGGGCGTTCCCGCACTCTATGTCAGCGCCGGGATCGAGTTCATTGGAAAGCCGGCGGATTTCGGGACGCAGAAGCGCAAGGAATACACGTCGATGCGCTACCACAAGCCGTCCGACGAGGTTCAGCCGGACTGGGATCTGTCGGGCGCCGTCGAGGATCTGCAGCTCGTGTTTCACATCGGGCTGCAGGTCGCGAACGCACCGGCGATTCCGACATGGCGGGAAGGCGACGAGTTCAAGGCGCGGCGCGATGCGATGATGCGAGCGCCAACAAAGTAGGCGCTGTAGCGGGCATTGCGCGAAGCGCTTTGATAGGGGTAGGGAGGATCGATTGGGTTCGGTCCCCCCTCCCTCCGAACCGGA
>CAZQBW010000383.1:0-3800 GCA_964591515.1 uncultured Clostridia bacterium | reverse complement strand
TCGAGTTCGAGGCCGTCTCCCGTCTCGACCAGTCCGAGAAGGACGTCGTCCGCAGCGTCCTCGAGGGCATCCTCCTCAAGCACGAGGCCCGCCGCGTTCTCGCCCGCCCGGACGTCGCTCGGTGACGGCCATATTGCCGCGGCGTTTCAGCGAGGCGTAACCGGATGGACTTCCTATTCGAGTGGATCCTGAAGCCCGCCCTCGGGAGCGTCTTCACCGCAGCAATCCTGGCCTTCGTCTGGAGTATCTGGCGGCCCTACTTCACGGGCTACACCGCCGAGAAGGGCAAGAACGTCGCGACCAAAGAGGACATCGCCGAAATCACACAGACCGTCGAGTCCGTTCGAACCGGTTTCATCACCAGTCTCGAGCTGCTCAAGCTCGAGCTCGGCAAGAAGGCCTTCCTCCATCAGCTCTTCGCTCAGAAAGAGCTCGAGGCGCTCGTTCGCATCTGGGACGTCCTCTTCGAGCTTCAGCTCGCGACCCAGGATCTTCGGCCCTATTTCCAGCGGGTCCACTCCGAGGAACTTGCCGAGGACCGTTACACCAGGAAGTACAAGGCATGGGCCGTAGCTCACGACGCGTTCATGGACGCCATTCAGAAGAACCGGTTGTTCCTGGATCCCGAGTTACATCGGGTCCTCTTCGACATCAAGGAAGTGTCTCGCACGGAATCTGTCGAATTTGAGCTGGCCGTCGACGACGCCCGAAAGCAGGACCATATCGACCGCATCGGCGGGCACGATCGCGCCATGAAGAATGTGGGCCACATGATGGAGCTCATCAATCGGGCTTTCGACATGATCCGGAGCAAGATCGACTCGTGATCGCTCCCCGACCGGGCGAATGCACCGGAGCGCGCGCAGCGGGGCTCGTTCGTTTCTTCAAGAGCCGTCGCGCGCGCCCGGTGATTCGCAGCGCTTTCGCGGACCGCGTCGCCGCCGGGGAAGCGGTCATCCGATAAGGGCATTACGTTCGATCGCCTGGGCGTCGAGCCCGCCCCGCGATCGAACGTAACGCTGCCTTATCCGACCGCCCGCTTCCCCCGCCGCCTCCGCTGCCCGCCCGCGCCTGCCCGACGCGATCCAGCGGAGCCGGCGACGCCGGCCCGCTGATCGCCGCGTGGAACCACCGGCTCACTCCGCAGTGTCAACGGCCTCGCCATCATTTCGTCTGTCACCTTCAACTCACCGCCGGCTACTCGCCAATATCTTCTGCTAGTCGGACCAGAAGGCTGGCAAGCTGTCGCGCCTCCGCTCCGCTCAGCTCTAAGGGATCTCCCTCCGGGCTAATTGCTCGGATATGAATGGATGTCCCCTGCTCGATCCACACCACAACATCTCCTACGGTCACTATGGCCTTGTTCTCCTCCATTGCAGACCTCTTCCTCATTCACCAGTTGTTGGGAAATGTGGATTGTTGTCGAGCGGGTGACGCACCTTCGTAGTTCCGTTAGGAAGATACCCGTGAGCGTGGTCAACTGCGGCCTTGGGATCGAAATAGGGTAGTCCAGTGACTGGATCAGTGTGACCTCGGTCCAGCCTAAGCCGCTGCCTGCCGGTAACTGGATCCTTCCATTTTCTAAGCAGCCCAGTCACGGGATCGGGATCGCCAGATGGCAGTAACCCCTTGGCTTCAGCCAGACGGCGTATTTCAGAGCGACTCGCGCCGATCAAATCACTTGCCGCTATCGTCGGGCTCACCCCTTCGACGTTACCGCCAAGACTGATTGGTGTTCCGCTTGGTCCTGTGCCCTTCTTAGCCTTCTCTAGCTTGAGAATCGCCTTCTGTTGGCGCGTCAGACCAGAACCTTCTTGAGCGACACCAAGATCACTCTTGAGGCCAGTCCTTGCCCTGCTCTCTGCACGGACTTGTGCTACACGCTCGGCAAAATCCTCGTAACGGAACTCACTAGCCCCCCTGGGCCAAGGGGGAAACCCGACGCGATTTCGTCGTAAACCGGGCTCGAAGTCTGACGCGGTGTTGGGCTTAGCTCGACTCGAGGCCGACGCGAGATCGCCGCTCACGGCCGAAACGCCATGAAGCGAGTTTTCGCTTAGCGCGGCCCGAGCGCTCGAGGCGAGTGCCGGCGTAACGAGTCCTGTCGCCAGCAGCAGGATTGCCAGCAAGCGCACGATCGACAGCCGCGCGATCGGCGTCTGTCGCTGCTCTTCTTTAGCTGCCCGCGCTCTCATTCCGCCGACTTTAGCAGCTTGGATCGGAGCGGCTAAGGAAAGAAGCAGCTCTTCTGAATTCATGAAGGATGGATTCGAGGCGAGGGAGCCTGGGAGAGACTCCGGGAGAGTTCTCGACCGGAGGCGAGCCGTGCGAGCCTCCTGGAAGCGCTCCAGCCGCAGCGAGGGCGGCAGTCAGGGACGCGACCGGCAGGGAGCGCCGCGAGGCCAGCCGGCCGAGCGGTCGGAGCGTCGCTGAGCAGCGCGAAGCGACGCGGAGATCCTTGACGGCCGCCCGAGCGGAGGCTATCCGGGAGACGTCCCCGATCGCGCGCCGCAGGCGCGCCACCGACTCCTTCGGCGCGAGCCCCCTTTGGAGGGGGCGTCGGCGTGACCGGCGCGGGCGCCGTCAGCCTCGCGCACCTTGTGCCAGTGGCGCCCGCGCCTGGCGCGACGCGCGCACGGGGGTGGATCCGGGGAAGCCGGGCGTACGATAACCGCCGTTATGACGAGGGCGCGGCGTTGGAATCAGGCGCCGTCCGGCGGTGCAAGCGCCCTGTCATAACTCGCGGTTATCGCTGACGCCCCTCCTTTTCCCTCTTCTCTCCTCCACCCGCGCGACGACGCTCGACCGTCACCGCCGCGGCAAGCGCTCCGCTGCATCGCAGATCAGCGGGCGCGCCCACCGCTCCCGCGCTCCGGTGCATCGCGAAGCGATCACCGGGCGCCTTCGCTTCGACGACGTGACTACTTCTCGCCGGGCCCGTATCCGAAGTACTCGCTCCCGCTCTGGAAACGCACCTTGCAGAAGCGACGGATCGCCTGGAAGTCGTCGACATTCTCCGTCACCAGCAGGGCGCCCGCCCGCTTGACTGTCACCGCGATCAGCACATCGCGCACCATCCGGCTCTTCTCGTCAGGGTGCAGCTTCGGCGTCTTCCCGCCACCTTTGTGCTTCTCGCCTCGCAGCAGCGAGCTCAGTACGTTCCCCGCTTCCCACCACTGCTCGCCTGTCGGTACCAGCAGCCTTTGCTCGGCCTCGTATTGTTGGCGAATCAGTCCCCAGGAGCGCGCCTCCGACCGGTCGGACGCTCCCGCCGTCAGCTCCTGCACCACGACGGCCGACATCAGAAAGCCGCCGGGGAGGTTCACCGGTTTGTACGAGATGAAGATCGACGTGTCGAAGCAGACACCCGCCATCGTCTACTGATCCACCCGCTTGTGTCGGCTCTTGTACGCCTTGTCCCACACAAACAGCGTCAGCTCTTCGAGCGACATCTCCTCGGGCTTCTTTCGCCCGATCGCCATCTTCGGCGTCACGATCTTCTTCGCCGCCGCCGGCTTGCTGCCGTTCGTCGACGCGGCGCGCTTGGTCGCCGCCGGTCGCGCCGTCTTTGCCGGCTTCGCTGTCTTCGTTGCTGTCTTCGTCGTCGCCATCGTCCTCACCCGCCTTTCGTTTTCGATCCTACCACGGGACGCTTTCGCTTCAGTCCAGGTTGGCTTTCCCGTCGCCGTCGTCGTCACTGTCAGCGTCGCCGGCCTTCGCTTTCGGCGCGATCTTCGCGCCCGGATGCGTCAGCTCGTGGATCGCCTTCAGCTGCCGGATCGACACCCGCGTGTAGATCT
>CAZQBW010000382.1:0-3815 GCA_964591515.1 uncultured Clostridia bacterium | reverse complement strand
CGCGGTACCTCCACCCATAGCGCGCCGACCGCGGAGCGGTCGCATTGTCTCCAGATCGGGAAGCAACACGACGACGGGCACGACATCGCCTACGACGCACGTTATCTCTGGAACTGACGATGCGACCGCTCCGCGGTCGGACCGAGGTGGGTGACGGTACCGCGGGTCGCGTGTGCTCGTTGCACTCGCCCCCGCGACCCACGGCTATTTCCTTCGACCGCTCCGCGGTCGATTCTGTGAATCGGTGGACTAGGCGTTCGAGTCGCCCTGCCTCGCCAGCCGGACGCAGGTCTCGATGACGTGCCTGAGCGCTTTCGGCACCGTCGTCGTGCCGGACTCGTCGGCCGCTTCAGCGGCGAGGATCGCGAGCCGCGGCTTCGAATAGTTGTCTATCGCACGCTCGATGAAGAAGCGGGCGTCGTCCTCTTCGCCGTGTCGCCTTCGGGGATGTACGTTCTCAACTCCCGATGCCTCGCGGTATATGCGATCGAATCCGTTGTGCCACATGAACATCTCGATGTTGCGCTCCTCGAGCTCGGTGACGCGGTCTGAGGCGCGGTCGTTTTCACGCAGCGCATTGCGCGCCATGGCTGCATAGGACGCGCCTGCCGAATCACCGTCCGTCAGCACGTGCCATTCAATGGCGAGATCCTGCGCAACCTTGAGCAGCGGCATGAGGCCGCACTGTGCGAACTCGAGACACCGGATGCCCTCGGCGCCAAAGTCGTACCCGAGCTGTCTCGCGAGCTCCGGTACCAGGTGGTACTCACTCTCTCCTTCCACGAGCAGCCAGCAGCGCGCAAAGACGGACGACGCGCGATTCGCACGAACGTGGTAGCCGATTCGCCGCATGTCGTCGGTCGAGAGCGTGTTTCGGCCGACCCGATGAACCTCGACTCGATCGCGCCTGCGGACCAGCCGCCGGATGGAACGAATCGGAACCTGCGCCAGGAGGTCGCCAGAGTTCGTCGTGATGAGCTTCTGCGCCGGCAGGCGATCGATAAGGCGCCAGATCGAGGCAAGCATCATTGGATGGTGGTGCGCCTCGGGATCCTCGACGACGATGATAGGCGCAGCGTCGGGCGCAATCGCGAGCGCACCTCGCGACTCGAGCAACGCGCTGAGCAGCGCCAGAAGAGCGACGCTCTGCGAGCCGAAGCCTGAACGGATCGGCTTAGGCGAGCTGTCGGTCGGTCCGTCGAATCGCGCCGGCAGCGTCAGCAACTCCTCCGCAAGCCGGGCGTCGTCAGCCGATAGAGTTCCCAGCCGGTCCGCGAGCGTGCCGACCAGTCGCCCCATCGACGATACGGCGCGCTCGAACTCCTCGCGCTGGATCACCTCGCCGAGCGCCAGGGATCTGAAGATCTCGCGCACGCCGTCCTCGAGCCGCTCGTGCATCGGGTCGCCGTCCCACGGCTCGTCAGTGGCGCCGATCGAGACGCCCGGTCGATGCGTCATGAACCGAGTGGATCGCAACGCCACCACGGGCGCGAGCCGGCGGAGCTCGGCGAACAACGTCAGCGGGTCGTCAACGCGCAACTCGGAACCGACCAGATTCCGGAAGCTGACGACTGCATGCGGCTTGCCGCCCCTGTCGTCCCGACGCGCAGCGATGCGGCACCGGATCTGGTGGCGCGGTCCCTCGAACGGCGTCATGACTTTCGTCAGTCGGGACAGGCTCGGAGCCTTCCAGGCACCGGGCTGATACTCGCGAAACGTCAGTTCGATCGAGAGGCTCTGCGCTCGCGCGCCAGCTTCGCCAGTCTCCGAGTGGAAATCATCGTCGTCGAAGTCGAGCTGCGTGCCCTTCGACTCGATGCCCAGGCAGATCAGGAGGGCGTTGAGCAGGCTCGTCTTGCCGAAGTTGTTCTCGCCGATTATCGCCGTTACATGCGACAGGGCGACGGCCAGACGCTTGATGCCGCGAAAATGTTCGATCTCGACGAACGCGAGGTGCATTCCCGCATTCTCGCAACGGGATGCGTGGCGAAGCAAGAAGGCGAGCCCCGGAACGTCCGGGATCGTGCCGAAAGCGGACGTTGGACTATAGTTCCGCGGACTCGTCATTCAGGATTCGGAGGGGGAGACTCTTGGGATTCGCCGACAATCGCGGGGTTCGCATTGCGTACGAAGTACAGGGCGAGAGCTCGACGGCAACGCCGCTCGTGCTCGTGCACGCCTTTCCGCTTCATCGGGGAATGTGGTCGGCGATCGCAGAGCCGCTCGCGGCCTCGCGCCGTGTCGTCACGGTCGACCTGAGGGGTTTCGGGGAGAGCGACATCGCCGCGGACGGGGCTATGGACCGGATGGCTACGGACGTTCGCGCCGTCGTAACGGCCGAATCTCTCGGACGAGTCGTTGTCGCCGGACTGTCGATGGGGGGCTACGTGGCCATGGCTTACCTGCGGAGGTATCCGATGGACGTGGCGGCTCTGGTTCTTGCCAACACTCGCGGGTCATCCGACAGCGACGAAGCCCGTCGTGGGCGACTCGCGCTGATCGAGTCGGTTCGAAAGCGCGGCACTGTGGCTGCTGTCGAGGCCGTGCTGCCCAAGCTGCTTGCGGCCGAGACTTACGCCGGCCGACCCGGACTCGTGGAAGAAGTGCGGGCGATGGCGATGTCGGCCAAGCCCGAAGGCGTCATCGCGGCGCTCACGGGAATGGCGATCCGAAGCGACTCGACGGATCTGCTGGCGGCAGTGGCGATGCCGTACCTCGTCATCGCCGGGACGCAGGATGCGCTGATACCGCCCGAGGAGCAGGCGCGAATGGCCTCGGCCATCGAGGGCGCCGAGCTCGCTTCGATCGAAGGCGCAGGACACCTCTCGAACCTGGAGGCGCCAGAGGCCTTCGTCGCGGCGGTGGCGGCGTTTCTCGAACGGGTGGATGCGCGGTGATGGGCGGGCACGAATTCCCATTCCGTCGACTCGAATTCGAGCGGCTGCCTGAGGAAGAGCAGCTGCGGCGCGTGCGGGCATTCCGGCGGCTGCTCGCGACGCGCCGGACGGTACGGGACTTCGCGCCGGATCCGGTGGCCCGCGAACTGGTCGATGAGATCGTCGCAGCCGCGGCCACAGCGCCGTCCGGTGCGAACCAGCAGCCGTGGAGTTTCGTCGTCGTCTCGAATCCGGAGGTGAAGCGGCGGATCCGGGAGGCCGCGGAGGCTGAGGAGCGCGAGAACTACGACCGGCGGTTTCCCGAAGTGTGGAAGCAGCACCTCGAACCGCTCGGCACCGACTGGCGGAAGCCGTTTCTGGAGACCGCGCCGTACCTGATCGTCGTCTTCCGGATCGACTATACCGAGCATGTGGTCGACTCGTCCGGTACTGGCGAACCCCGCGTCGAGCGCGAGAAGCACTACTACGTCATGGAATCGGTGGGCATTGCGGTGGGATTCCTGATTGCCGCTATTCACGCCGCCGGGCTCGTGACCGTCACTCACACTCCGAATCCGATGAAGTTCCTCGCCGAGATCCTCGGACGGCCGAAAAACGAGCGCGCGTACCTGGTCCTGCCGGTCGGCTACCCCGCGCCGGATGCCGAGGTGCCGGACATCCATCGCAAGCCGCTAGATGAGGTCATTACGTTCGTCGAGTAGTGCTGCACTCCCGTGACCTTGAAGAGGTCACCGCCATCGTCGACCCGCTCGCAACCGCTCGCGATACTGATCTCGCGCTGAACGAAACCGCTGCGCCGTATGGGAGCGCCGAAGGCGCGAATCGACCGCGGAGCGGTCGAAGGTAATAGCCGTGGGTCGCGAGCGCGAGTGCAACGAGCACACGCGACCCGCGGTACCGCCGCCCACCTCGGTCCGA
>CAZQBW010000381.1:0-3834 GCA_964591515.1 uncultured Clostridia bacterium | reverse complement strand
CGGAGCGGTCGCATTGTCTCCAGAATGGCAAGCAACACGACGACGGGCACGACATTGCTTGCGATGCACGTTATCTATGGGACTGACGATGCGACCGCTCCGCGGTCGGATCGAGGTGGGCGGCGGTACCGCGGGTCGCGTGTGCTCGTTGCACTCGCCCCCGCGACCCACGGCTATTTCCTTCGACCGCTCCGCGGTCGACCGCCCCTGCCGGAGCTCTCGCGCCTCGCCTCAATATTCCCACGCCTCACGCCGTGGCCTCTGGTTCTTTCGCGCCTGCGTCATTCTCCAGAACAAGTCCGCCTAGCGGTTCCGATCAACAACCGGGTGGACTTGAACGCACGGACGGCGTCACGAGCGTCGCGGCAATGAAAACGGGCCCCGTGCGAGATGCACGGGGCCCGTGAGCGTACGCTGCACGAGGAGAGGCTAACCTACTCGTTCTTGACGCCCGCCTTTCCGCTCTTACGGACCATCGTCTTGAACGGCAGTTCCTCTACCTTGTAGTCAGCCGGCGGAACGAAGAGCGACTTGTCCGGCTCGGCGCGGCTGATGTTCGCGAGGCGGTAACTCGTCTCTCCGAATCGCGGATCGCTGTGGCGGCTGCTCACGACGACCTGCAGCTCAGGCGAGTACCAGCTCTCGCTGACGATGTCGATCGGACGATCGTTGCCAATCGAACCGGCCGCGATCGTCACGGTCGTGCGCGTGCCTTCGCACTCGACGCCCTCGACGACCTTCTTGCCGAGCGATTCCTTCTTCGGCTCACCCATCTCCGTCACCTCGTAACGGAATCCACCGGCCATCGGGCCAGGTCCGGTCATACCCGGATTCGCCGACCGCATCCGCATCGTCCCGCCCATTCCAGGCTCGCCGGCGGTCGTCGTCACGACGACAACGTCGCCCCTGGTACCGTCGACGGGTCCCTCGATCCGCTCGATAGCCGGGCCAGGCTCGCCCTTGCCCCGGATCTCCTTCGTCACGACCGTCGCCCCTTCGGGCGCATTCGAATCGACCGTCACCACGACGTCAACGCCCTCGGGATTCATGTCTCCCGCCTTTTCATCGTGCCAGACCCGGACTTCCGGCAGCGGCAGCTTGCGCACGGTCTTCTCGTTGGTATCGACGATGTAGTTGGTGCTCGAGACCGGATCCGTGATGAAGATCATCGTCGAAGGTTCGCCGCTCTTGGCGAACGGACCGAACCGGCTGATCGTGTGCTCGCGGCGCATGCGGCCCTCGCTGTCACGAGCGATCGAGCCTCGATTCGACGAGACGATGCGGTTTCCATCACCGAGCGTCTGAACGGACTCGTTGATCGTGTCGGCCGTGTACGGCGCGCCCTTTACGGTCTTGCCTTCGAAGCTGAGCTCCGAGGAAATGAAGACCGCCTGCGAGCGTTCACCCGGCTTTCCGGCCTGGGCCTTCATTACCATCACCGGGCCGCCTTCCGGGTGCGGTCCCTGCGCGAGCGCGGTCGTCGAAGCGATCGGCAGCGCGACGAGCGACGCCACGCCCACGGCCATCAGGTTTCTAATGTTCATCGGATTCTCCTCTCATCAGTCATGTTTGGTTGTACGAATCGAATTGCGTGCGCCACACCGTCGTAGCCCATCACGAGGTCCGCGGTCACCGAGCCATCCGGATTGCCGTACGGAAGCGGCACGCCAAGTGAAGCCAGCGACGCGCGCGGTACCTGGAGACGGACGAGCTGGCCGCCCTCGGTCGGAGCGAACCCCGACGCCGGCACCAGCGAATAGAAGTCGGTCACGAGCTCGGTCGGCTCGGACGCCGGAAGCGGTCGCGCAGGACGGGTCGCGCGTCGACTGCCCGTGTTGTTCGAGACCGGTACGATCGGCCCCTCGGGAATTCCACGGCCCGGCACGGAGCCGCCGTAGGATCCGTCGGCGGTGTTTCGGTCCACCGGTGGAGGGACCGGAAGCGGCGGAGGAACGGTCTCGACCGGTGGTTTCACGGCGATCGACACGCCCTCGGCTTTCGGGACGACGACCGGACCACCCCGCAACGCCTGCCACGAGAAGAGCGTCCCCGCGACACCGATCACGATCGCCGCCGCCGCCGCCTGCCAGCGCCGCGAGAATCGCCGCACGGCAACGACCGGCGCAGCCGAGACGGGACGCAAAGGCACTACGTTCGCCGTTCCGTGTGCGAGCCGGAACGCGCCAAGCACCGTCGCCTCGATTCGATCGGGCGCCTCGAGCTCCGCATCCTCCGCCGCAACCTGGCCAAGGAGCACCGACAATCGCCGTTGCCGATCGAGCACCGCCGCGCACTCCTCACACTCACTCGAGTGGGTGCGCGCCTCGCGCTCCATATACCCGTCCAGGGACCGGCCGGTCGACATCTCGTGAATTATGTTGTTGAAAGATTCGCACGTCATACGACATACCTCGTCGTCGCACCCCGCGACGCTTCTGGAGACACCTCGCGAACGAACTGAAGCCGTTCGGCGAGCATGGCCCTGGCCCGGTGCAACCGGGATCGGACGGTGCCGACAGCGCATTCGAGCGCCGCCGCCGCGTCCTCGTAACTCAACTCCTGCAGGTCGCAGAGCACGACCACTTCGCGGTAATTCACCGGAAGCGACTGGACGGCCCGGCGAACGATCTCGACCGTCTGCGAGCGAGCCAGATCGCCGTGCTGATCCGTCGCGGCCTGGGCGCCCCCGAGCGGATTTCCGCCGTCGCGCTCCTCGTCGATCGACACGAGCGTTGCGCGCTTGTCGAACCGACGTAGAACCTGATTGCGTGTCACGCCGAACAGGTAAGACTGCAAAGATCCCTTCGCCGGATCGAACCGGCTGCCATCTCGCGCCAGCGCAAGAAACACCTCCTGCGTGACGTCTTCAGCGATGCCGCGCGACCCGCTCATCTGCATCGCGAACCGGAACACCGGGCCCTGGAAGCGCCGGTAAAGCGTGAGAAAAGCCGCCTCGTCGCCACGGACCGACCGCTCGAGCAGTTCAGCGTCAGATGGTTCGGATGATCGGATCATTCGGATGCTTTCAGCTGACTGCCGGCTCACACCCGTATTGCGAGAACCGGCCCCGAAGGTTCCAGGAGTTCGCGAAAAAACTGCGCCGTTTCGATGCCGTAATGTCCGACGGGCCCGCCACTTGGCGAGCCCGCACTTGGAACCAATTCAAACGCCTAGACTTACCGGCGGTTACCGACGAGTCGCAGCAGGAAGAGGAACATGTTGATGAAGTCGAGGTACAGCATCAGAGCGCCGAAGATCGCGAGTTTCTGCGCTGCCTCGGTGCCCGAAACGACCATTCCCGAGGTCACCATGTTCTTGAGCTTCTGTGTATCCCAGGCCGTCAGGCCAGCAAACACGATGACGCCGATCACTGAGATCGCCCACGTCAGAGCCGGACTCTGAAGGAAGATGTTCACGACCATCGCAATGAGCAGTCCTATGAGGCCCATGAAGAAGAAGCGGCCCATGGCCGAGAGGTCTCGCTTCGTGATGAAGCCGAAAGCAGAGATCGACGCGAACATTCCGCCAGTGATGAAGAACACCACCGAGATGGACGTTCCGGTGTACACGAGGAAGATCGACGAGAACGCGACGCCATTCAGTGCGGCATACAGGAAGAAGAGACCCATCGCGAGCGAAGGACTCAGCTTCTCCTGCAGGAAGCTCATTGCCAGCACGATGCCAAGCGGCGCCAGAAAGACGACCCAGCGCAGAGGCGTCGTGAAGATCGCCTGAATCAACGCGGGTGAGGATGATACGAAGAACGCGATGACACCGGTCGTCGCCAGTCCGAGCGTCATCCACAGATAGACGCGACGAAAGAAGTCGGCGACG
>CAZQBW010000380.1:0-3891 GCA_964591515.1 uncultured Clostridia bacterium | reverse complement strand
CAAGGCGCTTCGCGCAATGAGCTGTGGGTGACTGAGACCCTAGAGGATGATCCCGACGACCGCGGAGACACCTCGGAGCGTCTCGGTGAAGTCCGACAGCACTCGATGCAGCCACGCGACAGGGTCGGCGAAAATCGCGCGACAGAGAGCGTGCGCGCGCGATAGGACGCGGCTCGCTCGCGGGGCAACTCGCGGCCTCCGCTCGACGTGTTCGAAGAAGTCGATCGCCGCGACCCGCAACCCGACGTCGCGACCCATCCGTTCGCTCATGTACCACTTGTGGTCGAGCAGACGCGGCCACAGCGCGCGAGCCTCGTCCGCCGAAACGGTCAAGCCGGTGAGATCACGCAGCATCCGGCGTTCGACCTCGGATTCATCGCGTCGCAGACAATCGATCACATACTCGAGCGGCGTTGGTATCGGCATCCGACCCTCCTTTCCGTTGCGTCGCGCCGGCCATCCACCTGCGTCGGCGGGAGCGTGAGACCACAACATCACCTCATCGAGCCTACGGAGCGAGTCGTCATTAGTCCAATACATAGTTGTAATGGCTATAATGCAAATTGCTAATGACGTAAGGGTTGGAGTGTCGCCATGGAAATGTCCCAGATGCGAACTTTTCACACCGTCGCCGAGACGCTGAACTTTACGCGGGCGGCCGAGCGGCTCCACATCAATCAGTCGGCGGTCAGCCATCAGATCAAGGCGCTCGAAACGGAGCTCGGAGAGCCGTTGTTCATCCGGGCGAAGCGCGGCGTCACCCTCTCGCACGCCGGCAAGATAGCGCTCGAGTACGTGAAGAGGATCCTCGGCGAGTCCGAAGCGCTGCGCGAGCGGCTCGCCGGAGCGGAAGTCCAGCTTCGCGGGCCCGTCCGCGCCGCCGCCGCGACGCAGGCTTTCGTGCACCTGTTCGCGCCGCTCTTCGAGTCGTTCATGCGTCAGTACCCCTCAGTCGAGCTGACGTTCCGGACGACCGTCTCGACCGAGCAGACCGTCGCGAACATCCTCAATGGCGCGGCGGATGTCGGGTTCGCCTCGATGGCGGTCTACTCTCCGGGACTCAAGGTCACACCGCTGTTCGAGGACGAGCTCGTCCTGGCCGTCGGCCTCGGTCACCGGCTTGCCCGGCACGAGGCGGTTGCAGTCGACGATCTCGAACGAGAGCGGCTGATCCTCTTCGAGCGGGGTGCGTCGATCCGGCGCGCGACGGACGAGTTCTTCAACCGCGTCGGGATGCAGCCGACGCTCGCGCTCGAGTCGAACGACACCTATTTCATCAAGCTGATGGTCGAGCACGGAATGGGCGTGGCCCTGATGCCGGCGTGGGCAGTGAAGGAAGACGTCGCCGCGGGCAAGCTCGCGTCGACGCGGGTCGAAGGGCATCGGATCCGGCGGTCGGTCGCGATGGTCTCGCTCGGTCAGTTCCAGCCGTCGGCGACGCGGGCGTTCCTCGAGTACATCCTCGCGGAGAAGGCTACGCTGCAGCGGTTGGCGACAGGTGTTGCGTGATTGGCGGAGCCACTTGATCAGTCGTCAGCACAACTCAACCGTCCAAGGAGTTCCAGGATTTCCGCTCGATGAGCTTCGTCGTGCTCCCGCATCTTGCCGGGGAGATCACCGAGAGAAACGGGGCCCACGCCGTCCTGTGTGCCGGAGCGAGCAAGTTCGCTTGCGTTGAGCGCCGCAAGACGAGCGACGTTGGCAGAGCGGGCCTTTCCGAATTCGTCGAGCACCACCTGAAAATCGGAGCTGTTGTAGTCCCGGGCGAGCGCGATCGCAGATCCATCGAAATCCGGCAACACGGGATTCTGTTCGCCGAGCAGTCGCTCGATCCGGATTCCGAAGCCTTCGCGTTCGAGATCTCGCAGGTGGCAGACGTGTTCGACGAGCGAGAACTCGGACGTGGACGGCTTCCAGTGCAGTTGCTCGGCTGTGAGCCCGTCCGCCGTCGCCTGAAGAAACGAGACCATTGCAGACAGGTTGTCGGCTGCCGTCTCGATATTGCCAGCGTCATTCTTCATCGCGTTCACATGATCGCTCCCTCGGAAGGATGGGCGGCATCGCGATCAGCGATCCAGCCGCGCGACTTTAGCACGAGAGCCGGGTAGCCCCTTAAGAGGTGGCGCAGACCGCACCTGCCCGGAACTGGAACTTTTCCCCCCAAGTCCCGTAATTCCCCGGTGCGCCTACCGGCGCATCCACCACAACTCAGGAGACGATTCCGGAATGCGATACTTCGCGATTCTCCTCGCGGCCCTGACGCTGCTCTCGCCCCTTGGCGCGCCCGTCAACGCCGAGCCCGTCCAGTCCGATGCCGGCCTCGCCCGATTGCTTCGTTACCCCGACGTCAGCGCAACGCAGATCGCCTTCGTCTACGGTGGCGACATCTGGGTCGTCGAGTCGGCAGGAGGGCTTGCCCGGCGCCTGACGTCGGCTCCCGGCGAGGAGCTGTTCCCCAAGTTCTCGCCCGACGGCCGGTGGATCGCCTTTACTGGCCAGTATTCCGGAACCCGCCAGGTGTACGTCGTCGGTGTCGACGGCGGCGCGCCGCGCCAGCTCACGTTCTACAACGACGTCGGTGTGATTCCGCCGCGCGGAGGCGTCGACAACCAGGTGCTCGACTGGTCGCCCGACGGCAAGAACGTCCTCTTCAACGCTCATCGTCTGCCCTGGTCCGATCGCATGACGCGACCGTACGTGGTCCCCGTCGACGGCGGGATGGAGACGCCGCTGGTCGTTCCCGAGGGCGGCAACGGCATGTTCTCGTCCGACGGCTCGAAGTACGTTTATGCGCCGATCGGTCGCGAGTTCCGCACCTGGAAGCGCTATCGCGGCGGCCGCAACCAGGACATCTGGATCTTCGACCTGAAGAACGTCACGGCCGAGCCGCTCGTCGAGGGTCCGAGCCAGGACATGAACCCCTGCTGGATCGGCGACACGGTCTATGTGACGTCCGACCGCGATACCGACAAGCTCCACAACCTCTACTCGGTCGATCTCTCGACCAAGCAGCTCAAGAAGGTCACGAGCCACACTGACTATGACGTTCTGTGGGCGAGTGCCGGTCCGAACGCGGTCGTCTACGAGTGCGGCGGTTACGTCTACCGCTTCGACGTGGCGAAGGGCAAGTCTGAGCGCGTGCCGATCCGCGTTGCCGGCGATTTCCCGCAGTCGATGCCGCACGTCGTGAACGTGAAGGACAACATCGAGTCGTTCGACATCTCGCCGAGCGGAGTCCGCGCGGTCTTTGGCGCGCGGGGCGACGTCTTCACCGTGCCGGTGAAGGAAGGCGAACCGCGCAACATCACGAACTCGCCCGGCGTCCGCGAGCACTCGGTCGCGTGGTCGCCCGACGGGAAGTGGATCGCCTACCAGAGCGACCGGACCGGGGAGTACGAATGGTACGTACGCGCCCAGGACGGCTCGGGCGAGGAGCGTCGCGTCACGAACGGAATGAACGTCTGGATGTTCAACGGAACGTGGTCGCCCGACAGCAAGAAGCTGCTCTTCGGAGACAAGAACAACCGGCTGCGCTACGTCGACGTCGAGACGGGCAAGGTCAACGAGGTAGCCACGAGCACACTCAACGACCTCAACACGTATTCGTGGTCGCCCGACAGCAAGTGGATCGCGTATTCGAAGACTTACGAGTCGGACTTCTCGACGCTGTGGGTGTACTCGCTTGCCGACGGCAAGACGACGCAGCTCACGTCGGGGATGACCAACGACGACAATCCGGTCTTCGATCCGAAGGGCCGGTACCTCTATTTCACTTCGAACCGTGACTTCAACCTGACGTTCAGCGGGACCGAGTTCAACTATCTCTACACGAATCCGACTCGCGTCTACGTCGCTGTGCTCGCGAAGGACGGCCCGGCGCTGTTCCTGCCG
>CAZQBW010000379.1:2271-3913 GCA_964591515.1 uncultured Clostridia bacterium | reverse complement strand
CACCATCGACTCGGCGACGCTCATGAACAAGGGGCTCGAGGTGATCGAGGCGCACTGGCTCTTCGGCTTCGGCGCCGATGCGATCGACATTGTCGTCCATCCCCAGTCGATCGTGCACTCGATGGTCGAGTTCGTCGACGGCTCGATCATTTCGCAAATGGGCGTGACCGACATGCGCCACGCGATCCAGTACGCGCTGACCTATCCCGACCGGCTCGAATCACCTTGCGGCCGCCTCGATCTCACGTCGATGGCGAAGCTCGAGTTCTTTCCGCCTGACGTCGAGCGATTCCCGTGTGTGCGGCTCGCCTACGATGCGCTGCGCGCGGGCGGAACCGCCCCCGCCGTCCTGAACGGCGCAAACGAAGCGGCGGTCGCGGCATTCCTCGCTGGCAGGATCGAGTTTCCGGGCATCGCACGCCTCGTCGAGGACGCCCTCGAGTCCCACGCTGGCGGAACGGCCGACTCGATCGAATCCGTCCTCGCTGCTGACGCTTTCGGAAGAGAGAGAGTGGACAGGATTACAGGATTGACAGGATTGGTGGAGAAATCCTGTCAATCCTGAAAATCCTGTAATTCTGTCTACTTTCTGACCCCGAGCTCGGAGGCGAGGATGCGTTCGAGGGTGCCGGCGGTGTGGATATGGCAGATTGCGGCCGCAAGGGCGTCGGCCGCGTCGTGCGGTTCGGGGACAGCCTTGAGTCCCAGCAGCAGCCGCACCATCTCGCCAACCTGACCCTTCTCGGCCCGGCCGTAGCCGACGAGCGCGCTCTTGATCGACGCCGGCGAGTACTCGAAAATCGCGAGGCCGGCTCGCGCAGCGGCGACGATGGCGACGCCGCGCACGTGCCCCAGCTTGATCGCCGTCTTCACGTTCACGGCATAGAACGTGTCCTCGATGGAGAGCACCTGCGGCGCGTATTTCTCGAGGATCGAGCTCAGCTCGGTATCGATCGCCACGAGACGCGCCGGGAAGCTCGCCTTCGGGATGGCCTTGATGGCCCCCGCCGCGACCAGAGCGTGTTTCCGGCCATCCGTGTCCACGACCCCGAAACCCATCGACTCGCTGCCCGGATCGATGCCGAGGACGCGGACCTGACCGGACGGCTTCACGCCTTCTCGAACTCCTCCGCCGAGATGTCGGCGTTCGTCGCCACGTTCTGCACGTCGTCGTGATCCTCGAGATGGTCCATGAGCTTGATCATCTTCTGGGCGTCGCTGCCCTCGAGCGAGACGTAGTTCGACGGAATCCACGAGATCTCGGCCGTCTCGGTCTCGACGCCAGCTGCGACGATCGCGTCGCGCACCGCCTCGAAGTCCTCGGTGGCCGTGAAGATTTCCCACGTATCGCCGTCGTCCTGGATGTCCTCGGCGCCGACCTCGATTGCGAGCTCTTCCATCTCGTCCTGCGAGCGCTGTTCCTTGCTGACGACGAGGTATCCCTTCTTCGAGAACATCCACGAGACGCTGCCCGATTCGCCGAGGTTCCCGCCGTACTTGCCGAGCATGTGGCGGAGCTCGGCGACAGTGCGGTTCTTGTTGTCAGTCTGACACTCGAGGTAGACGGCGACTCCGCCCGGTCCATAGCCTTCGTAGGTCAGTTCCTCGTACTGCACGCCCTCGATTTCGCCCGTACCGCGCT
>CAZQBW010000379.1:0-2171 GCA_964591515.1 uncultured Clostridia bacterium | reverse complement strand
CCTTCGTAGGTCAGTTCCTCGTACTGCACGCCCTCGATTTCGCCCGTACCGCGCTTGATCGCGTTCGTGATCTTGTCGCCGGGCATCGAGGCGGCGCGCGCATCGGCTACGGCCTTGCGCAGGCGAGCGTTCGCATCCGGATCGCCTCCGCCCATTCGCGCAGCGACGGCGATTTCCTTGGCGAGTTTCTCGAAGGCCTTGCCGCGCTTTGCGTCGAGCGCGCCCTTCTTGTGCTTAATCGTGTGCCATTTACTGTGTCCCGACATCGATCCTCCTCACAGCGTACCGTCCGTGGCGTCGTGTTCCTTCGTCACATCGTGACCAGAAAGTTTCGCAGCGTGATGCCGATGAACTGCACTACGAACAGCAGCACTAGCGGTGACAGGTCAAGCATTCCGAACACAAGATATTTCCTCAGCGGTTTGAGGAGAGGCTCGGTGATCAGAAAGGCGTACCGAAAGAACCCGGCACTATACCCGATGCCCAGAATTGGGAGCAAGAATCGGGCATAAACCGCCGCCATGAAGACGACGAGCGCGATCCAGACGGGAATCGCGAGCAGCAGTCCGAGGGTCGCACCTCGGGGAGTCGCGAAAGCCGAGAGCAACCACGCCGTGTCGCCGACGACCCAGGCGAGGAAGAGCCCGTTGATGATGACGAAGGCGGCGGCAACGAGAGGAAGGAAATCGAACCGCAGCATCCGGTTGTCGAACCCGAATCGGAACGGACGCATGAAGGGCTCGGTGATGCGGCGAAGGTAGATCATCGGCAGGCCGAACGGATTGACCTGCAGCCAGTTCAGGAGCATCCGGAGGAGCAGGAGTCCCCCGAGCGTGAACGTGACGATAGTAATCGTGAGCGAGAGGTACTGGAGGATGACGACGACGAGCAGGATGAGCGCCATGCGGGGGATTCTACACCGGGGAGTGGCGGCCGGCGTGCGGCAATCGGCCTGACATCCTTGCGTCTCTGCGTCTTTGCGAGTCCTTGGCGTCTTTGCGAGATACACCTGACCGAGACGGGTTTCTCGCAAAGACGCAAAGGACTCGCAAAGACGCAAGGGCGCCAGACGATGACGGTTCGGTCTAGCCCCGGCTCCCGAAGATCGCGCTGCCGACGCGGACGACGGTCGCGCCTTCCTCGATTGCGACCTCGAAGTCGTGGCTCATGCCCATCGACAGGCCGCCGCCGGGCAGCACCTCGTCGCGCAGCGATCGCAGTCGCACGAAGTACGGACGCACGAGCTCGAGGTCCTCGAAAAACGGCGGCACCGTCATCAGCCCGCACACCTTCACGTGCGACGGCGAAGTCAATGCAGCCAGGATCGCCGGAACGTCCGCGACGTTGGCGCCGGTCTTCGTCTCTTCGTGACCCAGATCAACTTCGACGTACGCCTCGATCGTCCGGTCTAGCTCATCCGCCAATCGAACCACCCGCTCCGCGATCGCCACGCTGTCGATCGACTGGATCACCTCGAACATCTGCACTGCGCGGCGCGCCTTGTTCGACTGCAGGTGCCCGATCAGGTGCCACCGAGGCCGCACGCCGAGCGCGATCACCTCGTCCTGCTTGCCATCCGCTTCCTGCACGCGGTTCTCGCCGATGTCCGTGACGCCGGCGGCGACGGCCTCGGCGACCGCGGCCGCCGGGAACGTCTTCGTCACTGCGCACAGCAGGACCGACCCGGCGGGCCGTCCAGACCGAGCCTCGGCGGCCCGCATCCGATTCTCGACCTCGCGCAGTCGCGCGGCGATGCCGGTGTCTGCCACGCTCACTTCCCCCTCACGATCTCGTCGACGACGGTGTACGGGTCGCGGTCGCGCGACGCCACAGCAGCGGTCAGCCGCTCGAAAGCCCCGGGCTCGAGCCGTGCGAGCGCGTCACGCAGCAGGCGCTCGCGCAGAAGGTCGAGGACGCGCTGCGCCGCGATCCGCTCGCGACGGCCTGCGTGCAGGTCGGCATTCGACTCGAGAAACGCCACATACGAATCGATCGCAGTCGACAGCTCGCCGATCCCCTGATCGGCCGTAGCGATAGTCTTCACGATCGGCGGCGACCACATGTCGTCGCGGTGGCCGATCGACATCATGTTCTCTAGTTCTTTCTCGGTCCGCAGCACACCCTCGCGATCCGCCTTGTTGATCGCGAAGACGTCGCCGATCTCCATGATT
>CAZQBW010000378.1:0-3948 GCA_964591515.1 uncultured Clostridia bacterium | reverse complement strand
AATCACAATCCAAAGCGGCGCTGCGCGCCGCACTCCAAGGCGCTTCGCGCAAGAGTGGACTAGTCATTCGGCCCGAGCGGTCGCGCCTCGACGCCGTTCACCTCGAACCGTCCGCCGAGACCGGCAAACCCGATCCCGCCCGTACGGAATCTTCGGTCAGCGTCGACGAAGTTCCCGATCGACACCTCCCGGCCCGTCGCGCCCGACCGCAGCCACGTCCGCACGGTGTTGCCTTCCACCCGCACCCGCACCGAGTAACTTTCGCCGACGACGACGTCCGGGATTACGGGCAGCGGCGCGCAGATCAACTTCGCGAGATCGAATCGACCGTCCCGCATCTCGTGAACACGAAGCTGATTCGGCCACGTCGACTCCGGCCCAGCGAGCACGAAGACGTAGCCCGTACCTCGCGAAGATCCCCGCACGACCCACGCCGCGCCCGCTCCCTCGACGATCTTCAGATTGAAGTCGAGAACGAAGTCCTCGTAATGAACTTCCCTCGCGAGCCCCACGCCATCGCCCGTGACCACGAGCGTCTGACGCGACGGCACCGCCGTCCATCCCTTCGGAGCGTCCCATAACTCGAGCGCCTCGCTGAGGAACACGTCGCCGAACGGACCGGATGTCGGAATGCGCTTCAACTCGGCTGCAAGCGGAGTTTCTGCTCCAGGCGACGCCTCGACGTCCGCTGCAAACGGCTCGAAGTCGTCGGCTTCGACGCGAATTCGGTGTTTGACGTCTGCATCGACCGGAATCGACAGCTCGCCGGACGACGGGATCCGGCCGGCAGTGGCGTCGTCGACGTAGATCGTTGCGCCCGGAACGGTTTGCACGCGAACGCGTCCGGGCACGAGCGGCAATACCACGGCGACGACCGAGTCCAGCCCGGCGGTGACACGAATCCGCTCGCGATGGGCGACGCGCCGTGGCGACTCGACGACGAGCTCGCGCTCGCCGGGCTCGAGCCGGATCCGGATCCGTCCGTCGCTCGTTCGCTCGATTCGCGAGCCAGCCACCTCGACGCTGTCGACGAGGATTCGCGCGTCTGCGTCAAGTCCCGTACCGCCCAGAACGAGTGTGCCGAACACTGACACGAGCCGCGCGTCGACACGCTCGCTGTGCCCGGCCCTTGCCACGGTTTCGGCCGAAAAGTCGACGTGATCCGAAGCGCGCGCAATGACGCGATAGCGGCCCGGCGCCAGATGTTCGAACGTCGCGCCGCCATCTGCGGCCGCACTCGCCGACACCACGACGCGACGGCGCCCTCCAATCCGTTCGAGACGAACTTCCGCGCCGGGAACGCCCGTCAGGACGACGACGACGGCGTACTGCGGGGCGACGACAACCTCTCGAGGTGCCCTTGGCGTCGGAGCCCGCTCGGGACCGAGTTTCGTCTGCGAGACGGCAGTCACGGTCCACAGCGCCGTGAACGCGAGGATCCCGAGCGCCCCGACGGACGGCGTCAGGAGCCCGGCGGATCCGCGGCGAGCCGGAAGCCGACGCGCCTGTCCTTCGTCGTGGGAGGAAGCCATTGCCGATACGTCGTTCGACAGGTGGTCGGCCGCGCGTTGAATCGGCCGCCGCGCACGATCATCGCGTCGCGGTCTCCTGCCTTTGCCTTGTACTGCGAGCGAGGATACAGGCTGAACTGATCGGCCGTCCATTCCGACACATTTCCGGCCATTCCGGTCACGCCGACCGACGAGAGGTCGCTGGTTCCGGTCGGGTCGCCATCGACGGGCATCGGCGCGTCCACCGTCCGGTCGGCGTAGGCCCGTGTGGCGTCCCACACATCGCCCCACGGATAGATCCTGCCATCCGAACCGCGGGCGGCGAACTCCCACTCCGGCTCCGTCGGCAGTCGATAGCGAATGCCATCGCGCCCGGATCTCCATTCTGCGTATTCGACGGCGTCGTGCCACGACACCTCGCTGACGGGGAGGTTTTCGGTGCCGGCGGCTGGGCGAGGGCCGCCCCAGGACTCGGGCGACACGCGGCCCGTAGCGTCGACGAACTCGGCATATTCGGCGCGCGTGACCTCTCGACGGGCGATCGCGTACTCGACAAGCTCGAGGGCGTGGGCGGGACTCTCGTCCGGTTCCGGCGCGATCCCGGCAACAACGGCACGGGCAGGATCGAGTCCGATCGTCGCCGTGCCCCCCGGCACGATGATGAAATCGCGACGGAACCGCGCGAGCGCGGCCGCCTTCGGGTCAATCTGCGGCTGAGGGTCCTGCGCGACCGACGTGTCGTTCGGGACTCCGGGTCGAAGCGCGACGGACATTCCGGCCCAAGCCGCGAGGCCGATTCCAAGCGTCGCGCCGGCGACCAGAGCACGACGCCGACGAATTCGCCGCCGGGCGGGCGACGGTCCGTCGTCGGCCGCTTCGTCCCAGTCTCCGCCGAAACCGTCGCGTCGGCCGACCGCGCGAGCGAGCGCATGCGCCGCGTCGAGCGCCGTCTGGTATCGGTGGTCGGGCTGCTTCTCGAGCAGGCGCAGACAGGCGTCCGACAACTCGCGCGACACGCCCGGCACGCGCCCTGCGAGTGTCGCCGGCATCTCGCGCGACACCTTCGCCGCGAACGCGAGAAAGTCGCCGCTCTCGAACGGAGGATGGCCGGCGAGCATCTCGTAGAGCACCGTGCCGACGCTGTAGAGGTCGCTGCGGGCGTCTATCGGCTCGGTCCGCAACTGCTCGGGCGACATGTACTGCGGGGTGCCAGGGACCTGACCCTCTCGCGTGATCTCGCCGCCTCCGTCCTGGACGTTCTCGAACTTCGCGATGCCGAAGTCGAGGACCTTCACGCGGACGGCCTCGTCGTCACCGAGCAGGAAAATGTTAGGCGGCTTTACGTCGCGGTGGATGACGCCTCGCTCGTGCGCCGCGCCCAGAGCGTCCAGCGTCTGTCGCGCGACGTCGACTGCGACGTCGGGCGGGAGCGCTCCTCCGCTGGTGAGCCGGTCGCGCAGCGTCCGTCCCTCGAGCAGCGCCATCGCGATGAACACCGAACCGTCGTCGCCCGAGCCCGAGTCGTAGATCTCGACGATGTTCGGGTGTTCGAGCGCTGCCAGCACGTGGGCCTCGCGCACGAAGCGGTCGCGCATGGTCGGGTTGTAGGAGAGCCCGCCGTGCAGGACCTTCACCGCGACGCGCTTTCCATTGTGGACGTGGGTGGCGGCGAAGACCGCGCCCATGCCGCCCGATCCGAGCACGCGGTCGATACGGTACTTGTCGCCGACGACGCGGCCGACCAGGTCCCGGGCCGAAGCACCGGCCGCTTCGAAGTTCTCGAACGTCGTCGACGATGGAGCCGCGCCGAGCGCCGTACCGAGTTGTCCGATGTCGAAACCCGCGGTGCCCTTCGACGCCGACGTCTCGTAGTTCGCGAGCAGGGCGAGGACCTCTTCGGCGATCGGGGCGGATTCGGCGCGGGTCCAGACAAAGAGCTCGCGGTCGGCGACGGGCAGCTCGAGCGCCTCGCCGAAGATCTCCTTGACGCGGGCCCAGTTGTCGGAATTGCCCGCGTCCTGAACGCCGTCGGGATCGCTCACCGGGGTCCTCTTCCCTGGCTCGAGAGCGTCGTGTAGCACCACGTGAGGCACGCCTTGTAGTCGCGGGCGACGGTCGACGCTGAAACACCGAGGTGTTCGGCTACTTCGGGGGTGGTCATTCCGCCGAAGACCTTGAGCTCGACGATCGACGCGCCACGCGGGTCCCTGCGCTCGAGGTCGAAGATCGCCTCGGCGACGTCGCAGGCTTCGTAGCCGTGCGAGTTCGTGAGGCGAGGGTCGATTTCGAGCGCAAGGTCTTCGAATTCGACGCGCTCGAGGCCGTCTCCGCGTTTGGTGCGCCGGCGCTGGCGGGCGTGGTCGGCGAGGACGTGGCGCATGACGGTCGAGCAGAGGGCGAAGAAGTCCCGGCGACTGCGGGAGAACGAGGCGTCGTA
>CAZQBW010000377.1:1050-3987 GCA_964591515.1 uncultured Clostridia bacterium | reverse complement strand
CGAAGATCAAAAGGCATTGTACGGCAGAATCTCTGCCGGGTTTAGCAATGCTTGATCGTGGAACGCAAAAGCCCCGCTCGACTTTCGCCGGGCGGGGCCTTCATTCAACTTTTCTGCGCGACCAGCGCTCAGGCGGCTTCCTGTTCCACCGCCACTTCGAGAAGGAACTTGCGAAGGCGCAGACGGGCCTTGTGAAGCTGCGATTTCGAGGTCCCCGAGCTGCATCCCAGGATCTTGGCGACTTCCTCGTGTTCGTAGCCTTCCACATCATGAAGGATGAACACGGCGCGATAGCCCTTCGGCAGCTTGGAGATCGCGGAGTCGAGCGCGATCTGGTCGACAATCGGCATCGCCCGAGGGTTGTCACTGACCGGATCGACCTGATCAGGCATCTCGCCGTCGTCGGTGCCGACTTCCGAGCGCACGCGGCGCTTCCGGAAGTGCATTAGAACGTGATTGACGGTCAGTCGATGCAGCCAGGTCGTAAAGGCCGATTCGCCACGGAACGACTTGAGCTTGCGGTGGAGCTGGAGAAAGACCTCCTGCGTGAGGTCTTCGGCCTCGGCCACGTTGCCAGTCATCCGGAGGCAGATCGAATAGACCCGGCGGTAATGCTTCGAGTAGATCTCGTCGAAACCGCTCATGTCATCGACATCGAGCGCGCGAATGACACCGGCTTGCTGCTTGATCGAAGTTGCGTTCGTGGCCATTTCGTCCTCCACCCTTTCCCTGTGCTGCGCGATCGGTTTGCTCTCGACCAACGCGAAAGCGTTTTCCTTCGCCGACGATGCTTGTGCATTTGCCGTGCCGAAGAGCCGCACTAATGGGAAAAGGCAGAAACAAAAGGACTTACAGGGTAGCTAACAGTCGGCAGGTCGGGCCGCCAGACTGCCGATCTGGAGCGCAGCCATACGATTTGGTGCACGAAAAAACCGCGGCGGGCAACGAATCAACTGCCTCAGGCGTCGCGGCGGGAGAGTGGACAGGATTTCCAGTAAATCCTGTCCACTCTCAACCTAGAACCGGACGACCGTGTCGGGTCCGCCCTCTACGTGAACCGTGTCCACGAAGCGCACGTGGTGCGTTTCGGTCGTCATGATGAGGGACTGGGTTCGCTTCCCGGTTCCGAAGAAACGGACGCCCTTGAGGATCGTGCCGTCAGTAACTCCAGCGGCTGCAAAGATTATGCGCTTTCCAGGTGCCAGATCGTCGGTGTCGTGGATCTTGGTCGGGTCGCTGACGCCCATCGAGATCATCCGGTCGCGGGCGTCGTCGGGGATGCGGCTCGCGTCGTCGATGTCCATCAGGTCTTCCTTGACGCAGAAACGCGCGAGGATCTCGCCGTTCAGACACTTCATCGCCGCAGCGGTAATGACGCCCTCCGGGGCTCCGCCGATTCCCATCACGGCGTGAACTCCGGATCCGGCAACTGCAGCCGAGATGCCGGCCGAAAGGTCGCCGTCAGTGATGAGCCTGATCCTGGCGCCGGCGTCGCGGATGTCGGAAATGAGCGACTGGTGGCGGGGCCGATCTAGAACGATGACGGTCAGGTCTTCGACGTCGCGTTGGAGGCGCCGCGCGATGGCCTTCAGGTTGTCCTTCACCGGCGCATCGAGGTCGACGCAGCCCCTGGCCGCCGGACCGACGACGATCTTGTTCATGTAGACGTCGGGCGCGTGAAGCAATCCGCCCTTCTCGGCAGCGGCAAGCACGGCGATCGCATTCGCGGACCCCGTCGCGCAGAGATTCGTGCCTTCGAGCGGGTCGACCGCGATGTCGACCTCGTGATGGTTGCTGTTCTCGTCCTTCCAGCCGAGACCCACGCGCTCGCCGATGTAGAGCATGGGCGCTTCGTCGCGCTCGCCCTCGCCGATGACGATCGTGCCGCGCATCGGGACCGTGTCCATCACCGCGCGCATTGCTTCAACGGCGACGTGGTCGGAGTATTTCCGCTTGCCCTGACCCATGGTTCGGGCCGAGTCGATTGCCGCCGCTTCGACGACTCGAAGAAAGTCGAGCGCGAGGTCGTGCTCCATCTGCCGCTCGTAACTCATAGCGAAATCTCCTGGTGGGGAATGTGCAGGCGTGACGCCGGGCAGTATAGGGAAAGGCCGTTGATCGGGCAAAGCAGAGCCGCGCCTCATCTGTGTACCTTCGGGCCGCAAGAACTCCTTTACCCATTCCTTAGAACCCACTTAAGACCTAATTGCCCGTCCTGCCCGAATGTGGTGCCGACCTGATCAACCCCCGCAGGAGGCATCAATGGGCAGAACGATGATTCGCAGAAGACACGCCGCCGCAATCCCGAAGACTGTCGGCGCGGCTCCGGCCGTTCTCCTTATCCTGGCTCTAGCTCTGGCAACCGTCGTCCAAGCTGCGCCGACGCGTCTGCGACCCGTCCGGCAGCAAGAGCCCGACGCCGTTACCGCCCCGCCGATAAACGACCTCTGTTCGGGTGCGCTCACCATCCCCGGCGATGGACCGTTCCCGAACTACACGACGCCGGTGAATGTCTTCGAAGCCGGAACGGCCGGCGATCCGCCGCGACCGCCAATCACTCCCGCAATCACCCTGTTGAGATCGGCCTGGTACACGTTCACCCCGGCGCAGGATGGTCGGTACGTATTCTCCGCGTGCACGAATTTCGATACCGCCACGACGCTCAACGACTCGCTCATGGCGGCGTACACCTCGGCCGGCGGCTGCTCCGGTCCGTTCACCCACGTAGCCAATGCCGACCAGGGCTGCACGTTCACGACGCAAGGCTCTGAGCTCTCGCTCGATCTGGCAGCCGGAACGACCTACTACATCGTGATCTGGAGCTCGCTCAACCATCCGCAGAACGCTTCTCAAGCCAACGTCCAGATCCGCACGACACGCGAGACGTCGCCTCCCGAGACGTGCTCCTGCACCGAGTAGATGATGGAGGACTGTCGG
>CAZQBW010000377.1:0-1040 GCA_964591515.1 uncultured Clostridia bacterium | reverse complement strand
CCCGAGACGTGCGACGTCGCCTTTCCGCTCCTCCTCAATGTCCCGACAAACGGAACGAACCTCAACACCCGCAACGATTATGAGCTTGCGGCCGGAGGCGCCTGTTTTCCGTCTCCACAGGTGCCTACGACCGCACCCGGCAGCGACGTCGTCTACAGCTTCACGGCGCCAACCGCCGGCAACTATGCGTTCCGGCTCATCAACAAGACTTCGGCATTCGTCGACTACGTGCTGTACCTCTCGTCCTCGTGTCCCTCACCGGACAAGGAGGGACCCGTCGTTGTGGACTGCTTTGCCGCGGCGCGGACGGGACAGTTCACGGGCGGCGAAATCTCGTGCGTGACACTTGCGGCCGGTCAGCAGGTGTACTTCTTCGTCGACTCGCCGACGACTACCGGGATCTTTCAATCGGGCAACTTCGGCGTTGTCGTCGAGCGCTGCGAGAGCCTCGAGTCAGAGGCTAACGACACACCGGCGACCGCCGATCCGCTCGGCTGCGGGGTGATCGGATCTCTCGGACCGACCATCACCGACCGCGATTTCTATTCGTTCGGAACGCCCTCGTCGGACGTCCGGCTGTACGCGCTGGTCGATGCGTCGACGTCGATGCCCGAAAACGACTTCGATCTGCGCGTGAACACGGCGACGCACACGCTCGAGTTCGACCATCGAGACAATTCGATAGGTCCGAACGGCGGACTGGCGCCTAACGTCGCTGGCACCCGCATCCCGGCCGGAACGACTACGTTCCTCCAGGTCGACATCCGTCAGTCGCAGGGCGGAGGCACGGCCGTCGAGACCGGAGGTCCGTACCGTCTCTACGCCGTCGCCCAGAACCACGCCAACAGCGTCGCCGAGGCGGAGCCGAACGACACCATCAACACATCGAACGCCGCAGCGTCGAACTACTTCACGGGACAGCTGACAACGGGCGACGCCGACCACTTCGCCTTCCGGGCCAACGCCGGCGACGTGCTCTTCCTCAGCATGGACGGCTGTCCGGACCGCGGCCCGGCGGGAATTTTTGCCGAGCTGCAGCT
>CAZQBW010000376.1:0-4024 GCA_964591515.1 uncultured Clostridia bacterium | reverse complement strand
GTCTGTGACGAGCCCGGCGAAAAGGACAACCCCTGCTTCGGGCACCTCAAGCGATTCGATACGGCTCCGAGCGAGATCGTGGCGACGCTGCCCCCGGGAGAGATCCTCTTTCGCTGCACTAAGTGCTACCGCCTCTATCACGGCGAGCCGATGAAGTTCCTGAGGTAAGCACCTGACGATGTCATCCGACGAGCCGGACGTGCGTTCCGTGCCTGGAGCCGATTCGGCCGAGAAATCATGGCTCGCCTGGAAGACCGCCGCGCTCGTCGCCGCGATGCTTGCCGTTTGGGCCCTGGGTCTCGGTCTAGTCGGCCGGACACGCCCGGATGTCGGCGGCATCTCTTTCCAGACTTCTCCGTCGGCGCGGATGGAGAGGCGCCCGGCGCTGTTTGCCATCACGTGGGATCGATCGGGCTCAAACGCCGGACCTGGCACGATCGGCGTTGCCGTGCCGATAGCCCTGATCGAACCTGGTGGCGCTATCGTCCCGCCGATTGCGGCTCGGTCCGATGATGCCGCCCAGGCGGAAGGGCGCGCCTTTGCTGCCATCTACTACAAGCCTACGTCCGAGTTGCTTCTCCTTCGTGGTGGAGCCGCGGCAGGAGACGTTCAGGTCGTGAGCGACGTGATGATGCTCGGACTCCTTCCGGTCGCTCAGGTCGAAGGCTCTGGACCCGTTGATCTCGGGCCGCTGGATCCCGACGCAACGACGCTGCTGGCGATCAGCGATCTGCGTTTTGCCGGCAGGCCAACCGGGACCAGAGCGATGAGGGATGAGCACCGAACGGCAGTCGACGTCGCCTCGCGACAGATATTGCGGGACAGGTATCCTGGGCGCACTGTCGTCGACGAGGGACTTGCCAGAGTGCGCGTCGCGGACCTGGACCGCGACGGCCGAGCCGAAGTACTCGCTTCGCGAGTGGTGCGTTTGCGCGACCAGTCCGGAATCCTCGAGAACGTCGTCCTCTTTCTCATCGCGGAACCGGAGCGACTGCCAACCGTCGAGGAATCGGCTTACCGCGTCGCCTTTGCCGCCCTACAGGTCTTTTCGGACAACGGACCCCACGCCGACATCGTGTTCATCGACCAGGCCGATCTCACCTCTGCGAGTTTCGACGAGGTAGTCCTCCGGCTCGACGAAGGCGACGCGTCCCGCTACGCCGTTCTTCGGCGCGATCAGACGGCCTGGTCTCAGGTCAGTTCGACACCGCCCGTGCGATCTCCGGGACCCGTCCGCTAGCCGGCGAGAAGTCCGGCGGCTGACGTCGCGGGAAGGCGTCGTCGCTCCGCCGGACGCGCTTGCGCCACAATAGAGACGCCGAACGGAAGATTGATTGAGCGGAAGACGCGACGCTCGATGGAAAGCAGCCCGACGAGCGTGCGGTTGAGCCACGTGGGCAGCACCTGGATCGACGTCTGCGGATGCGTGGACTTCTTGAACAGGCCCTGGTGAATCCGCATGAGAAGTATTGGCACGAAAAGCGTCGTGATGAAGTAGGACGTTCGTTCGACGGCGAAGTCGGTCACCGTCAGCTTGTTGCGTAACTCGTGGGCCGTGTAGCGGCGGCGGTGCTTCAGTGCCTCATCGTGCTCGCTCCAGAGGAAGCCGTAGGCCGGAACCGTCGCGAGAAGCAGGCCGCCGGGCTTGCAGACGCGCCTCAGTTCCTCGAGGGCCCTGAGGTCGTCGTCCGTGTGCTCGAGCACGTCCATGGCCGTAACGACGTCGAACGTCGCGTCAGCGAAGGGGAGGCGCTCGATCTCGGCAAGCGAGACGGTTTCGACGCCGCGTTTCCGGCAGTAGGCCAGGGCGTCGGGGGAGGCATCGATGCCTGTGGCGCGTCCGAGCTCGGCGAATGCCGAGAGATTCGAGCCGGTGCCGCAGCCGACGTCCAGGATGCGGGCGTCGGGGCGGGAGGCCAGTTCGCGGCGGAGGATTTCGACGGCGAGCTGGCGTCGCGCGATGAACCACCAGTAGACGTCTTCGAGGCCGAACATGGCCTCGTACTCGTGTTCGTACATAGGAGGGCGGCAGTCTAGCAGACGGAGGGCAACTTCCGGTTGTCGAGCTCGATCATGGGGTATGGAGAACGACAACATCATCAGTCGAGAAATCGTGGATTCCGCAATCGCCATTCACTCGGCTCTTGGACCCGGACTTCTGGAGTCGGCCTACGAAGCAGCGCTCGCGCACGAGTTGACGTCACGAGGCCTCCAGGTTGACCGCCAGGTTGCTTTGCCACTCGTCTACAGGGGCCTTCGGCTTGAGAAGGGCTATCGGCTTGACATGCTCGTTGGGAAACGAGTCGTCGTGGAGGTCAAGTGCATCGGCGCAATTCACGATGTTCACGTGAAGCAGGTGCTTACCTATTTGAGACTCAGTGACTTGAGGATTGGATTGATCCTGAACTTCAGGGTGCGACTGATGAAGGAAGGCATCAAGAGGGTCGTGGACTTCGAAAAGCCCGGGTAAGAAGGGAATGGGCTTCGCATACAGAGAGCACAGAGTCACAGAGAGCACAAAGGACCGAACGCAGCTCTTTGTGTGCTCTGTGACTCTGTGCTCTCTGTACGGCCACGCCTCCATTCCTCAAGTGCGTCGCTCTCGTGTCCCCGATTGCCTCGCCCTCGAGCCCTGTGATTGACTCCTCGGTCCACCATGAAACCGAGCCGTCCCATCGATCTCTCGTCCGTCCCACCCGGCGTCCAGTACTTTCTCGACGACGAAGTCGCCCTCCGCCGATCCATCGAGCGCGACGTCATGTCAGTATTCGCCGGCTGGGGCTACGGCGAGATCGACCTTCCCATCTTTGACGCCTATGACCTCTTCACCCTCGGCATGGGCGAGGACCAGGCCGCCCGAACGTACCGCTTCACGGCCCGCGACGGGACAACCGTTGCGCTCAGACCCGACCTCACATCCCTCGTCGCCCGCACAGTTGCAACTCGTCTTCGCGAACGTCAACGGCCGCTCCGACTCTGCTATACCGGTGAGGTCTTCCGAGCCGATGAACCCCGCCGAGGTCGACAGCACGAGTTCCATCAACTGGGGATCGAGCACGTTGGATGGGCAAGCCCCGAATCCGACGTCGAGGTCCTGCTCGTCGCGCTCGAAGCGCTCTCCGTTCTCGGCCTCGATGACGCCCGCGTCGTGCTCGGTCATGCCGGCTTCTTCGGTGGGATCGTCGAAAGACTCGATCTCGAACCCGACGCCGTCACGGCGCTTCGCACGCTCGTCGACCGCCGACAGGCGACCGCCGTCGAGACGTTCCTGGCGCCGCACGCGCCGGCTGCCGACTGTTCGGCTTTCGCTCGCCTGATCGGGCTTGCGGGGAGCCGAACCGTTCTCGACGAGGCCCGTGCGCTCGTCTCGAACCCGCGGTCGGTTTCGGCACTAGGACAACTCGCGGTGGTGCTCTCTACACTCGAGAGCCTCGGGCTCGACCACCTCGTGTCGATCGATCTCGGCGAGGTTGCGGGCTTCGACTACTACACAGGAATGACGTTTTCGATCTATGCGCCGGGTTGGGGCCTGCCGATCGGTGGAGGCGGCCGTTACGACGCCCTGCTGGCCCACTTTGGCACCGACGAGCCGGCAGTCGGGTTCTCGCTCTCGCTCGACTGGCTGGCCGGGGCATTGGCGGCCCGGGGACTCGACGTCGAGCGTCGCTCGACACCTTCTTGCACGCGGCTTCAGGCCGGCGCCGACCTCGGTTCGCTTTTCGGCGAGGCAAAGCGAATTCGTTCCGAGGGCTCGACGGTCACGATAGTCCCCGCGGTCGCCGAGGAGTCCGTGCCGTGAGTCTCACTATCGCTTTGGCGAAGGGAAGGTTACAGGACGAGACGCTTGCACGACTCGAGACTGCAGGAGTACACGTCGCGTCCGAGGATCTAGAGAGCCGTCGACTTCGGGTGGCGGATGTCTCCGGACGCTTCGAGCTCCTGCTGGTCAAACCGGCCGACGTTCCGGTGTACGTGGAGTACGGTGTCGCCGACGCCGGGGTGTGCGGCTCGGACGTTCTTGCCG
>CAZQBW010000375.1:0-4060 GCA_964591515.1 uncultured Clostridia bacterium | reverse complement strand
GACCTCGATTGGTCGCGACCACGGTTCCTCCGGTCACGGCACCGATCGCGGCGCCGATGACCGCGCCTTTCGCGCCGCCGAGTATCCCGCCGACCGCTGCGCCTACGCCCGCGCTGCCTCCGATGATCGCAGTGTCACGACCCTTCGAGCCTTCGCCGACGATCTGACCCTCGTCACCGGCCTTCGCGTTTATGTCGTCGCGGCTGTTCCGTCCGTTGCGGCCGCCGTAGCCGCCATAACCACCGTAGCCATATCCGTAGCCCAGCACTTCTTCGACCTGTGCCGGCATCCGCTCGGCGTATCCATCCGGGAAGATGATGCCTTCGAATACGAGCACGATCTCGGCCTTGCCGTGAACCCGGCCGGCCTTGTCGATCCGTCCGATGTAGCCCTCGACTCGCGAGCCCGCATACTGCCCGGGATCAACCACGCGTGCCGTGAATCGTTCGCCCTCGCGCGAGTATTTCGTCGAGATCGGAGTCTCGAGCTCGACGACCATCATCGTGCTGTAACCGACTCGCCGGTCGCCAGGATATCCGTAACCGCCGCCGGGATAGCCGCCGGGGTAGCCGTTTGCGCTGCCCGTCGGATATCCGCCGGGATAACCGCCCGGGTAGCCGCCGGGGTAGCCGCCAGGCGACCCGCCGGGGTAGCCGTAGCCGCGATTCGCGCTTCGTCCGCTGCGATCGAGCACGACCGGGCCGCCGAATGGATCCCTGCCCTTGCGATTGGAAGACGTATTCGGCGGAGCCGCATCAGCAGGACCTCGACCGCGTCCGCGCCCATTGCCGCGTCCGAGCACTGGCTTCCCGTTGGCATCTCGCCCAGGAACGAGCACCGTCGACTGGCCCGGACCTGCGCCGTATTGCTGGCGATTCACCGCATCCTGGTAGCCCTTTGAGAATCCCGCTCTAAAGCCGTCATCGGCATTGCGGTATTCCCTGAAGTCCTCGAGCGGTCGTGAGCGATTGGACTGTGCGTCCTCGCCACCCTTGTCGAAGCCTTTGGTATAGCCCTGGTCGAATGCGACCTGGTAACCGGCATCTGCCGAATTTGCAGTGCGCCGGGGTCGTTCGTTTCGTTGCTGGGCCGAGACAGCGACAGGCGCTGCCGCCGAGGCGATCATGAGGCCGAGGACGGCCACACACAGGACGCTTCCCTTCGACATTGCTCGATACTCCCTTGCCGAATCTTGGTGTTTCCACAGTTGTGGGGTCGGCGATGGGATGTCACGGGCTCGCTCGCGCGTTGCACTCCGGGACCGCGAGAAATATCAGGAATTTGCGCGACGTCCCGGGAGCGCGCTCTTGATTCGAAGGGTCGGTCCAGAGGTCTCGTGACGGATGATGAGAAGGTTCCGGTCCTGGAGCCGGTCCACTCCTCGAGGCGTATACACCGCGCGGAACCAGTTGAGCCGAAGCTCCTCGGTGATCAGCTTTGCCGCGCGAGCCGATTCGGCAAGGGGGAACACCCGCCCGCCGGTCGCCTCGGTCAGCCGCGCAACCGCCTGCTTCGGTTTCGGTCCTTCGAGCCTCGACGCATTTCGGGTCCGATCCGGCGCCTCGAGGACGTAAACGACGATGTTCTCACGCTGAAGCGTCGTGACGATCTCGTCGAACTTCGTCTTGCTGCCGCTGTCGTAACCATCGCTGACCAGGACGATGATTCGCTTCTCCGTCGCGATTCCCGAGAACGCGTCCGTCACGATCGCCGCCAGCGCGTCGAAGAGGTGCGGAGCCCCGGTCTTCTGAAACTTCGATTCAGCCGTCGCATCGAGAGCGTCGAGGTTCGTCGTGAACTCCTGGAGGATGTACGGTGACTCGTCGTATCCGACCACCATCATCTTGTCGCCCTCGTACAGCTCGTTGACGATCGCGCGTGCCGCCTCTTTCAGCTGATCGAGTCCGAGCTTGAGGGTCTTTGTGTTGTCGACGACCAGCGCGATCGATGCCGCCGACGGATCCAGCTCGAGCGACTCGATCGTTTGCGGCGCCCCGCCCTCGAAGTAGTCGAAGTCGTCCTTTCGCACCGTACGGCTCGTGCCCGAGCCATCGCTTTCTGCAATGACGTGCAGAACCTGCTTCCCGCGCTCGGAAGCCGTCTGACGGCCAGACTGTCCGAAAGTGCCGCCCGCGACTAGGACGATTCCGGCAATCGTCAGGACCATTTTCGCGACGCGTCCGACGGTCTGCGGTTTGGTCATCGCTCCCCCTGCTTGATCTCAGAAAACGAAAGGACAGCTCCCGATGGAGCTGTCCTCAACCTTACACTGCCGTGACGAAGGCTCGCTAGTCGGACTTGGTCTTGCCAGAGGTCGACGCCGCGGGTGCCGGCGTGTCGGACTTAGCCGGCGCCGAATCTGACTTCGACGACGAATCGCTCTTCGTGGAGGTCTCGCTCTTCGACGTCGATTCGCCCTTTGACAGTGACTCACCCTTCGATTTGGACTCGGCTGCCGCCGATCCGCTCTTGGCGTAGTCGGTCACGTACCAGCCGCTTCCCTTGAACGCAAAACTGCTGCGCGAAACCGCCTTTTCGAGTCTCCCCTTGCACTTCTTGCAACGGGTCAGCGGCTTGTCGTCCATCTTCTGAATGACTTCGAGATGATCACCGCACTTGCTGCAGACATACTCGTAGATCGGCATCCCTGGTCAGTCCTCCCGAAAAAACTCTCGTTGCGACAATCGGCAAGACTACCACGGGTGTGCGTCCGCCCGGAAGATGCCACCCCGTCCGTGAGTCGTGTCCGATCGTCGTAGCAACGGACCCGACATTTCCATCCAGCAGTCTACGGCCCGACGGCGGGTGTGGCCGGCTTCGCCTGTGGCACTGCCCGAGCCGCCAGTAGTCCGGTGTCCGTTGAAAGCAACAGCATTCCGCCGGTAACGAGCGGAGGCGCGACCAGCTCGTCGCCCGGTTCGAGCGCGAACGCTCCGACGCGATTCCCGTCTCGGACAGCCAGAACAGTGAGCCGATCGTCGCGAAGAGGCGCGACGATGGCTCGGTCCGGTCCGCCGAGAATCGGCTCGGACACGATGCGTCCCCGAAGGCGGCGCTTCCAGACCCTGTCTCCGGTCCGCGCATCGAGCAGGTAGACGAAGTTGTCGAAGGACGCGACAAGCAATGCATCGTCGCCGACGAGCACGGGGCCGGCCTCGATCGCCGCTCCGGTTCGCGATCGCCACAGCACCTTCCTGCTCGCGGCGTCGGCAGCTGTCGTCACACCGTCGCCGGAAGTGACGTAGAGGCGTTTTGCCGTCAGCGCAGGCCGGCCGACGATCGCTCCTCCGGTCTGAATCCGCCACCGTTCCACGCCGGACTGCCGGTCGAGCGCGTAAAGGGCGCCGTCATCGCTGCCGACGAGAATGTCATCTTCGTGAACGAGTATCTGTCCGCGAACGGGGCCTCGTGTGGCGAACGCCCATACGACGGCACCGGAATCGGCTCGAACCGCGTAAATCGATCCGTCGGACGAACCAAAGTAGATCATTCCGTTGGCGACTACGATATCGGAGACCGCGGGCTTTGCGAGTTCACGAACCCAGAGGGCGAGACCGGTCCCGCGATCCAGAGCGCGAAGTACTCCCTGCGAGTCCGAACCGGATCTGACCGTGGCGACGACGACGCTCTCAGCCGTGACGAGCGGCGACGCGCTGATCTCTCCACCGGGATCCGCCGTCCACAGAAGGTTCCCGTCGATCGGATTGAGCGCAACGAGCTTGCCGTCGACGAGAGGCACGACCACGAGAGTCGAGTCGCCGCCGGGCCTGAGACCACTCAGGGCATTCGTTTCATAGCGCCACACTCGCTCGAAAGGTTGTGGAGCGCCGGCCAAGGCCGCGGCTTTCTTCCGGGCACCGCCACCTTGCGGCGCGAGCAGAAGCACGAGAATGAGGAGCAGGTTCATATGCGTCGAGGCGAAGACTCTCCGGCCGACCGCGAGGATTCTAGGGGCCGTTCGAACGAGAGGCAACACGCTTCACATGGGGAGATGTTTCGGAAAGGTGAAACGCTCGCTTATAATCCGCCGCTTATGACGACCGAGCATGAATTGATCCTT
>CAZQBW010000374.1:0-4065 GCA_964591515.1 uncultured Clostridia bacterium | reverse complement strand
ACAGTCGGTCCGCGAGAGATCAGTACCGCGAGCGGCAGCTAGCGGGTCGATCCGTTCCCGGAGGTCGCGCCGTGACGACCGTGATAGTCCGTGCGGAAGTCTGACCCTTGCGCTACCGCGCACGGTACCGATGCGTGAGTCGGGCAATTCAACATTAGCTCTGCTTCATCGTAATGACCGCCGACTCGAGACGCTGACAGGGCGATAGCGTGATGCGGATTCCGGCCTTCTCGGCCGCCAGACGAAGCTTCACTCGTTCTGCCGCGTCCCACGCCGCTGGAAAAATCTCGAGGTCGGGACGATCGTCCCCGGGAAACGTACGCGTCGCGACGAAGTATTCGCCCGGCGCGACGTTTCGAACGTCGAACGTCCCGTCCCGTTCCACTAACACTTCGTAGTAATGGATCACGTCGTCTTTCTGTTTCGCATCCGCCGGCACGAGGCACACCCGCGCACGCGACGGCAGCGGCTCGCCTGCATTGGCAGGCACGATGCGCCCCCGCACGCGCGCGGCCCCACGGGCGACGACGAAGCGGACGCCGTCAACGTGTTTGCCGCGCTCCACACGAACACCATCTGACGCTACCGGCCTTGAGCCTGCGACTTTCGAGCCGCCCGACGCGCCGGCGATCCCCTTCGCGCCCGTCACGGGCGACGTCACGCCGGCCCCGCCGGGGCGATCGAGAGTGACAACCCAGGCGTCATCGTCCGCGAACTCCAGCGAGAGGCGGTATCGCGGCCCGCCCATCCCCTTCACCTTGAATTCGCCGTCCGGAGTTGGGCGCACTGTCCACGAGGGAAAAAAGGACGCGTCTACGCGACGGACCCGGATCTTGAACTCACCAGGATGAAGAGGCGGCGGCGCCTTGCCCTCAGCTGTCGAGTTGCACGCGTCGTCAGACTTCGCCGGCTGAACCTCGATTCGGCCTGCAAGAGTGGAAGAAGGCAGCAACTCGATCCGGATACCGGATATGTCGGCACCCCTGATCCGGACCGGAACTCTGTCCGAGGTTACCTGCACCCCGTCGTCCCACGATTGTGCAACCAACTCATAATCGCCGTCCTCCACCGACTCGAAACGAAACACCAGTGCGTCGCCTTTGACGTTGGCAGTCGCTTCCGCTTCGGTTGCCATCGATCCTGCACGGAATACCCGGACCCAGGCATTCGGCGAGCCGCGAACACTCGGTGCACTCACAATCACGCCACTCAACCTGGATCCCTTGTCTCCCCGGAAAGCAATGTCGACGTTGCCCAGATCGTCGCCCGTACGAACCGTCACCTCAGTCGCACCAGCTCGATTGGCGCTCGGGTGGTACGTACGGGTTCGATCGGATAGGAACCTGGGCTCTTCGTCAAACGAAGCCGAATGCCCCGCAGCGACCACATAAGTTCCAGGCTTCAGTCCCCAGATCCGATATACACCCCGGTCATCGGTCCACCCGGCAGAATATCCCGAGAAGTCGCCCGTAAACCGTGTCCCCTGCTCATCCCGAACCCGAACCGGCTCGACGAGCAGTCCGGTGAGCGGCTGACCGTCACGATCGACTACCTTTCCCGATATCGCGGCGCCTCTGGCCATCCGGATCGTAACCGGAACACCCGGACTGGCGCCTCTGTCGGGGATTCCGCCGACCACGATGAGAGGGGGCGCCTGAACCCAGAGCACGTAGAGTCCCGGTGCGAGCTCGGTCGTGGCAAATTCGCCTTCCTTGTTGGTCGTGCCGGTTACGGTACCGGCGTAAGCACCGTCCGAGTCATACAACTCCGAAGAAACAGTGGCGCCTTCGACAGGCCTTCCGGTCTCGTCGATGACACGCCCGACAAGCGGCTGCTTGCGGGAAGTCCCCGGTGATGACCCGTGGCCGCCCTGCGCTGCCACGTACTGGGTCGCCGCCATGCACACGACAAGCAGAAGCGCCGCTGCGATGGCTCCCGGACGAGCCCTGTGCAAAGTCATCACGGATTTCCTCCAGAACCGGAGCCGAGGTCGATTTCGAGATCGACGTGCGTGGTTCCTTCACGACCGACGCTGATTGTCACCGCTTTGGAATCGGCGGACTTTCCGCGGCCATTCACTATTGCCCCGGCAACGGCTGAGTATTCGCCAGGCGGCACCGATTCCAGCTGGAACGCTCCGGTCGAGTCGATCTGGGGCCAGAGATTCGGATTGCCAGACTCGGCCCGACGAAGCGTCACCGTCACGCGGTCGAACGGAACCGAACCGTTGATGAGCTTGACGCGTCCCTGAACGATCGAAGTCGTCCGGCCGACCACAATCGACACGTTTGCTACGTTGCCGATTTCATCGATACGGATCGGTCCGGACAGTGGTGTGCCGTCGATCTCGACGCGTGCCACATAGAAACCCTTCGCGGGTGAATACTGTGCAAAGAAGGGCCGATACGCTCCTTCGCGCAAGCCTAAACACTCGAACGTGAGGTCAGGCCTTGTCCGCACCAGCAGGTATTCGTATCCCGCCAGTGCCGCCGTCGAGCCAGGGTCCTGAACGGGATGCAGGTACAGGTGGCTGTTACGAACGGCCGATACGTCGAGGTTTCGATCCGTCTCGAGCGCCACTATGCGTCCGCTGAGAGTGGCGGCCTTTTGCATCTCGATGACGACGTCCTTTACGTCACCGTCGCTCACGGTTACGGGTACGGGATCGCAAGTGTAAGAATTGCGTTGCCCTTCCCCTGCCGTTGCGACAACTCCATAGGATCCGGGATCTACCCCGACTATTGCGAAACTACCGTCTTCGCTCGCGGTGCCGCCGCCGATCACATCCGTCAATCGGCCCCCTACCATCGGCCCACGGGCGATCCATACATTCGTTACCGGATTTTTCGTCTCTGAATCGACGACGCGTCCGGTGATCGTGAATCCGGGGCTATCTCGTCGTACGACGATGTCGATGTCTCGCGCCTCGGTGCCGGATCCAACTGCAACGAGTTTCGCTGCGTCGGGGGTCGACGATCCCCCGTGGAACGACAGGGCGTAACCCGTCTTCGAATCGGACCAGTATGTTGACCCGTCGGGTCTCGAGCCGGCGCCAACCGCGTAACTTCCAGGCGAAAGGCCGAAGATCCGGTAGATCCCCCTGTCATCCGTGCGCCAACGCTTCGAGAGATACGTGATCGTCGGCGATCCATCCTCGGCCGGCTTCTCGACACAGACGTGGATGGTCTCGCCGGCGACCGGGCGGCCCTCGCCGTCGACGAGCTTGCCGGTGATGACGCCGCCTCGCTCGAGCTCGAGTTTCACGCCGGTCACGCTTTCGCCGTCACCGAGTGTGATCTGTACCGGGCCATCCCACGGCGTCGAATCCTGAATGAAAGCGCCGGGCAGAAAAGCATCGAGGCCGTACGACCCGCGCTCCAGGCCCTCGAACGTGAACTTCCCTTCCTTGTCGGACCTCACCCGTTCCACAGTGTCGCCGGCCCCCCAGCCGCGGTCGCTGCGCTCGACGAGCAGCACTCCAACGCCGGCCGCCGGTTTGCCATCTTTCGTGACGACGCCGGAGATCGAACCGGTTGCCGGCCTGTCATCTTTCGACTGAGCGGATGCCGTTGGGGTCGAGGCGAACAACTGAATCGCCACGATCATCGCGAAGACCATCACTACCGATCTGTTTCGCACTCTTGCTCCTTGGCTCTCACACTCTATGTATCGGTAACGTGCCCTGTATTGACGAGGTCTCCATCAATTGCGACGGGACCCGCTCGCTACCGCTCGCGGTACTGATCCTAATCGGTCCGGATTGTTACCGTGCGCGGTACTGATCCTGATGAGTCCGGCTTGTTGACTTGTTGGGCGCAGGCTGAGCCTGTCAGTCGGTCCACGAGAGATCAGTACCGCGATCGGTAGCGAGCGGGTCGATCCGTGCCAACAGACCGCGCGGCGACAACCTGGATCGTCGACGCCGGAAGTGCGACCCCTGCGCTGCCGCGCACAGTACCGACGCGTTGATCGTCGGAATTCTCGTACCTGTCTCACTTGTTGACGTGATCTCGATCATTGAGGTGGCGTCATCGTGATCACCGCAGACTCGAGCCGCTGACACGG
>CAZQBW010000373.1:0-4088 GCA_964591515.1 uncultured Clostridia bacterium | reverse complement strand
GGGCAAAAGAGCGATCTCGCTGCGCGCGCTCCGCTGCATGCGCTAGTTGGGCGGCCCGTTGAAAGTCAGGCCTATCGCCTGCGTGAGTACAAGGCATAAGTCGCTACGTTCGCGATGTAGAAGCACCCGCAGTAGACGGCGACGAAGGCTGCCATGATACCCACGCCTCGCCAACGTCGGGTGCGAATCAGATGGTAGGGGAGGAGCAGTGGCCAGGACCACCCGAGGAAGAGGCCCGCGTCCAGGCCGGCCCAGAGCCCGACTCGGCGCCGATCGTGAACCCACCACGAAGAAGTCAGCGAGAAGAGAAGAAGCGAAGCAAGCAGGCCAAATCGATGACCGACCTCGGGGTCGAGAGTCGCGAACACGCCTGAGAACAGTTGGGCGAGCGCCGTCGAGCCAAATAGGAGGCTCGCTGCGAATGACGGTCGAATCTGGGGCATAGGGATGATGAGGTTGAGACAGACTCGGCGACCGCGCGAAATCACTCGCTGAGACACGGACCGCGCAACAGGTGAGGCCGCCCAACGACAAGCATCAGCGGGCGCGCGCAACGGCGTCAAGGGCATCGGAACGATCTCGCTGCGCGCGCTCCGCTGCATGCGCTAGTTCGGCGTCGCCATCAGGGCGAGTCGTCAAGGCCGAAGAGCCTAGAGCGGCGACCCGACGTGCTCACGAGTTCAATCGAGAAGCCTGAGCGCCTTGCGCGAACAGGCTGCACCCGATAGCTGGAAATGACAACTCGATTTGGCCCACTTTGATGCCTTGATTTGGCCCACCAATGATGGCTTGAATTGGCCCACTTACGCGTGTTCTTGGGCCGCGACAATTAGAAGTACCGACCTCCTCTCCGCTCCTCTTCTCTTTCTCTCCTTCTCTATCCTTTATATAGAACATACATTTGGCGAAATGCTTGACAGTATCGGAACTGGCCGCGTCGCCCGTAAGGCGCCTGGGTGCAGTAACATGGCTGACGTGTGGCTTCGCGCGAATGTGTCAATAGTCGCCGTAACCCCTGTCGAACCAGTGACATCGCGAATCATCGCTTTCTCGGCTCCTTGCGGTTCATCGTCCGCTTGAACCGGTGGCTCTCGGTGCCGGTCTCGATGATGTGCGCGCGGTCGGTCACCCGATCGAGCACCGCCTTGCACAATCGCGGGTTTGGAAACACCTGTGTCCACTCCGAGAACGGCAGGTTCGTCGTCACGATGAGCGCGGCCTTCTCCGCCCGATCCGAGATCACCTGGTAGAGCAGTTCCGCGCCGATCTCGGCAAATGGGATGTAACCCACCTCGTCGATGGCGATGACGTCAAAGCTCGCCCAGCGCTGCAGCGCGCGCCCGAGTACCTGTCGATGCTGTGCCTCGACCATCTCGTTGATCAGGGCGGTCGCGGTCGTGAACCGCACCTTGCGCTTCTGCCGTGCCGCTGCCACGCACAGGCCCGTTGCCAGGTGCGTCTTTCCGGTCCCGCAATCGCCGATCAGGACCACCGGCTCGCCGCGATCGATGTAGCCGCCGGCCGACAGCTCGCCGAGTCGCTGCGCCGAGACGTACTCCGACTCTGCGAAGTCGAACTCCTCGAGTGTCTTGAAGCGTGGGAAGCGCGCGTCGCGCACGCGCCGCTCAATGGCCCGCTGCTCGCGCTCGTCGAGCTCGGCGCCGAACAGCGCCTCGAGGTATCTGGTGTGCGTCTGGTCCTGGCGGGCCGCGTCGGCGGCCATCACCTCGAACTGCGCCGCGACCGTCGGCAGCCTCAGCAGCTTGCACTGCTCGCGGACGATCGACTCCCCGATCGATGCCGTCTTGCGTCGCGTCATCGCGCCCTCCTTTCGAGCAGACCGTCGTATGCCGACATCTCCGGTGCCGGACACGTGAAGCGCTCGAGCTCGCCGACGTCGAGCGCCGGCGGCTTCGGCCGCTCGAGGCTCGCGACCTCGAGAAGGTAGGTAACCGCGGACGCGTCCGCGCAGCCGTATTCGATCGCGGCCTCGATCGCCGCCGTCAATCGGTCGTACCCCAACCGGCGGCCGTGGCCAAGCAGGTCGATCATCGCCCGCGAGCCCTCGGACCGGCCCAGCCTCTCCGAAAGCCGCTCCCAGAGCTGGTCGTAGCAAGGGGGCCATCGCCCATTCTCACGCCACTGCGCGAGGGCGCGGGCGCCTCGCAGCGCTCCGGGCTTGCGCGCCAGCACGTCGAGGTAGTGCTCGAGGTCGAGGACGTACTGATGGCGGTCGTAACTGCGCTCGTGACGCGCGACGACCTGTCCCTGCCAGCGGATCTCGACCGTCAGCGGCAAGACGCACACGTGCGGCTGCGTGCCAGGTGCAAGCGGAGTCGAGTAGTGATTGACGCGGACCCGGACGCACCCCTTCGTATCGACGCGCGGGTAGCAGTCCTCGCCGATCGCGAAGTCCTCGGACTGAAGCGGCCGCATCCATTCGCGCTCTCCGGCCATCATCTCGCCCACGCTCGACGTGCGATCGCCGATGAGACGACGCCGATCGGCGACACAGCCTTCGAGCAGGAGGGCATTGAGCTCGTCGAAGTCCGCCACTTTCGGCACCGGCACCAGATGATTGCGCCGGAAGTACCCGACCTCGCCTTCGACGCCGCCCTTCTCGTGGCCTTCGCCCGGCGTACAGAAGCTGGCGTCGTACTGCCAGTGCGATCGGAAGGCGATGAAGCGCGTGGTCTCCTCGCGGCGCGACCCGCGCAGCACCCGCCGAACGGCGCTCGTCAAGTTATCGTAGCGAAGCGTCGCGAAGACACCGCCGTGGTAGATGAACCCGAACTCGTGAGCCTCGAGAAACGCCTGCTGAGTGGCCGACGGGTAAGCGCGATGGAACGCGGCGCCCGAGTACATCGAGCGCATCGAGAAGATGAAGACCTTGCGCCGCACACCTGACATCTCGGCCTCGGCTTCGTACCAGTCGACCTGTGCCTGCTCGCCCGGCGCATAGGCTTGCGGGATGGTGACGTCGCGACGCGACTGGGCGAACTCGCGCTTGCGGTCGCGGATGTACTCGCGCACGGTGGACGCGGCCGGACGGCAGTCGGGCAATTCCTCCAGAATGCGCACCCAGATGCGCTTCGCGGTGTGCCGCTGCTTGCGCGGTGCACGCCGGTCGTCTTCGAGGATGCGATCGATGAACTCGACGGCCGGACCGAGGACAGCGCGGACGCGGACCGGACGCTTGCGATCGGGTGGATCGGCGCCGTAAAGCGCCTGTCGCACGGCCCGACGATGAACACCGAGCTTCTCGGCAACTCCCTTGATCGTGCCGGCCCCGAACTCGTACTCCTGGCGTATCAACTCGAACAGCTCCACTTTGGCTCTCCTGTCCACCTCGGGCACCTCCGCCGCGGTCGGGATGACGACCGCGCCAGAGTACCCACGGGTGCGTTCAGGTGGGCCAATTCAAGCCATCAAAGTGGGCCAATTCAGAGTATCGAAACCACCGATAGCCAGTCTGTACCCACTCGAGCGGCTGCGGTCGGTCCTCGGGAGCATGGTAAGCACGTCGGTACTCGTCGACCTGCCAGCGGCCCGCGCGGTTGCGGCGAACAGTCACGGTGTAGATCACACCAGCGTCTTTCCCGAAGAAGGTGAGATTGACCTGAGCGGGGCGGCGAGCCTGCCAGTGCGTCCAGATGAACCGGAACGCGCGCTGGAGCTTGGGTGTCGAACCGAGCCCGATCTCGAGCTCCATGTTAAGCGTTGGGACCCTCGGCGAGGCCGACGCAGGGGAGCCGACCAGGGCGAGTCCGACGGCAATAAGCAGGACGTACCTCATCGGCTCACTCAGCCCGAAGCGCGAAGACGCCGAACGCCAGCATCAGCGGGCGCGCGCAACGGCGTCAAGGGCAACGGAACGATCTCGCTGCGCGCGCTCCGCTGCATGCGCAAGTTGGGCTGCTGCCAAACCACGCGATCGCACGCCTGGGATCAACCCGAACGCTCTTCCTCGGAACGCCTGCGACTTTCATCCGCAAGCGAGCCGTCCGACTTCTGCGAGGTCACATAGAGAAATGCGTACGGTGCAAACCGACGGCGCAAAAGCGGCTGAGGGAAACCGAAAGGCCGCC
>CAZQBW010000372.1:0-4125 GCA_964591515.1 uncultured Clostridia bacterium | reverse complement strand
GTCCCTCGAGCGGGTCACGGCCGTCCCAGGTTCCCTCGGACGCGATCGGACGAAAGCGCGCGAAGAGCTCTTCGGCGTACCAGCCCTCGTCGCGCGTTCGCCGGACGACCTCGCGATGCGGAGACGAATCGTACGCGAAGGCCCTTACGTCGGCTTCGCTTCGCCAGAAGCTCAGCGTCGCCTGCCGGATGAGGGGCGCTTCGCCGACGCCAATCGACTTGATCAGTCCTTCGGCCGAGTTCAGGGCCTCCCCCGTCGCAGGTACGGCGCTCCAGAACGCGCGGGCTCGAGAAAGTCGCAGGGTCGCCCGCGTCAACACGGCGACGGGCGCGTCCGACGGCGCGTCGTTGGTCGCGCGCTCGACCGGCGTGAACGGGTTCGTTCCCGACCACATTCCGTGCGCGCTCGTCGGCGCCAGCCGGACCGTCCATGTTTCGGCGGCGTGGGCGCGGTAGTCCTGAAGGACCGCGGAGCCGGCGTGGAACGCGTCTGCGGCGTCGGCCGACTCCCAGACCGCCAGCAGTCCGTAACGGTTCCAGTTCGGTCGAAGGCTGAATCCGCCGCCGTGGCCGCTCCCGAGCAGCTTCCAGAAGCGCAGGCCACGTGCGATGGCGATTGCCGGCCGCGCAAAGCCCATCTGTGCGAAGGCCCACAGACGCTCGGACTTCTCGAAGCCGAACAACGAAACTGTGACGATCGGTGGCGGCACGACTGCGAGTCTATCGGAGTGCAGCGCGAAGCGCCGCTTCTGTCTCCGTGCTTCCGTATCTCGGGGTCTCTGTGTGCGAAGCGTCTGAATGAGCTTCGCCCACAGAGACACCGAGACACGGAGCAGCAGCGGAGCCTCGAGCTGCCCGGCGACGGAACTCCCTTAGAAGAACTTTAGAAGTCGCAAAGGACTTAAACGCGCGGCGGGACCTAGTGTGCAGCGTGGGCGGATGTCCGGAGCACGAATGCGCCGGGCAGACCACCCGATCGACGGCCGCAGGCGCCGTCGACAGATCGCCAGCTCCCGGGAGGAAGCATGCACACTCTTCAGACCCCACCGCGCACCCATTTGCGGCGGAACCTGCGACTGGCGGTCATCCTGATCGTCGTCGCCAGCGTTTCCGTCGTCTCGCTACCCGAGCTCGAGTTCTCGCACGTCCACGCGCTGTCGCCGTCGCCGATCAGCTCGAGCCCCATCGTGCTCAACAGCGCCGACCGGTTTCTGTGGGTCTGCAATCCCGACAACGACACCGTCACGGTGGTCGACGTCGGAAGCGACCTGAACCGCAAGGTCGCCGAGATCAACGTCGGCAACGAGCCCCAGTCGGTCTCACTGAGCGCCGACAACTCGAAGGCCTACGTTGCCAACGCGATCTCGGGCACGATCTCGGTCATCGCCACGTCGTCGTTCTCGGTCGTCAAGACGATCAAGGTCGGCGCCGAGCCGTGGGCCTGCGCCCTGAGCCCCAACGGCACGAAGCTCTACGTCGCGAACTCGTCATCGAACAGCGTTTCGGTCATCGACACGACGAACGACACGGTCGTGAAGACGATCGAGAGCGTGGGTGTCTGCCCGCGGGCGATCGCGATAACGAACGACGGCGACTTTCAGGACGACGACGAGAAGGTCTTCGTCACGAACTTCCTCGCACAGTACCGGTTCGGACAGGTGAGGCCTGGTGAGGACGGCGGCAAGGTCGGACTCGTCTACGTGATCCGCACCGACCGCGATGCCGTTTTCACGACGATCAACCTCGATCCGCTCGCCGACACCGGCTTCAAGTCCGACGGCGACGCGCTCAACAAGGTCGCGCCGAGCGGCTCGGCCACGGTCACGACGGGAGCGTTCCCGAACATTCTCGCCGGCCTTGCGATACTCGGCGACCGGCTCTACGTTCCATCGACGGGCTCGTCGCCGAACGGACCGGTCAAGTTCAACGTCAACGTCCAGGGGCTCGTCTCGGTCGTCGACACTACGACGGACCGCGATCTGGGACTCACGGCCAACCTCAACAAGGGCATCCAGTTCGAGCCCGACTTCGACGACAACCTCGGCCGGCCGCTGAAGCGATTCGTCACGAATCCGTACTTCATCGCGTTCCGGCACAATTCGAACTCGGGTTACGTGATCTCGGCGGCGTCCGACCAGGCCGTCAAGCTCGAGCTCGACGGCTCGGGCAAGCCGACGATCAACGCTCCGACCGCGCCGGGCGGTGCCGACGGCATCGTGCGGATCATTACAGGCAAGAACCCGCGCGCAATGGTGATCAACCAGAACGATACGCGCGGCTACATCTGGAACTACGTCTCGCGCGACGTGACGGTCGTGAACCTGGTGAACGACGTGACGCTCGACACGATCGTAACGGCGGCGCAGCCGTCCGACACGCTCGGGCGTGAGATCCAGCGAGGCAAGGAGCTGTTCAACTCGTCGATCGGGCCCGTCACGTTCAACGACGACATCGACGCGAACGAAGGCCTCATGGCCGACCGCGGCTGGTGCGCGTGCGCGAGCTGCCATCCGAACGGCCTGACGGACGCCGTCGTCTGGATGTTTCCATCCGGGCCGCGATTCTCGACGCCGCTCAACGGCACCTTCAGCAAGGCGAATCCGACCGTCCAGCGAGCGCTGAACTGGTCGGCGATCTTCGACGAAGTCGCGGACTTCGAGCTCAACACTCGGGGAGTCGCGGGGGGCCGCGGACTGATCCTGCTGCCGAATGGCACTCCGGATCCGAACGTGAAGGCGTTCGATCCGGCATCGGGCGGCCGGAGCGCCGACCGTGATTCGATCACGACCTACGTCCAGCGCGGGATCCGGAGTCCGGTCTCGGCCATCGAGGATTCGGACTCGCTGGCGTCGAAAGGCCGCAAGGTGTTCCAGAAGGCCGGCTGCATTCAGTGTCACAGCGGAGCCCAGTGGACGACGAGCACCGTCGAGTTCACGCCGGCGCCGCCGGCGACAGAGCTCACCGTCGAACAGGGCGTGAACCAGCTCACGAGGCAGCTCAAGCCGGTTGGCACGTTCAACGCGGGCAATCAGTTCGAGCTCATCGGCACGGGCGCGAACATCAGCAAGCAGGCGCTCGGGACGCTCGGTTTCAACGTGCCGTCGCTGCTCGGCGTGTTCGCTTTCTCGCCCTACCTTCACAACGGGACCGCCGTCACGCTCGACGAAGTCCTCAACAACCCGACCCACGTCGGCACGTCGCCGCTTCTCCAGAAGCCGAAGAAGCGCGAAGCGCTGATCCAGTTCATCCGCTCGATCGACGACTCGACGACGCCGTTCTAGCGGAAACGACGCCAGCCGCGTTCGGGGGTTCGCGGAGGGCAACTCGGCCGCCACCACAGTCCGGACTTCGACCATCGAAGGCCGGTTCCGGTGGCGGCCGCTCCATTTGCTGAACATCGGAAAACACGAAGAGTAAGTACCAAACTTTCTTCTTGTCGAAGTACCGCCTCTCCCGAGATTCTCTTACGCGCCGCGCGGGCGGCGAATGTGAGATTGGACGAATGGGAGGCTTTACGATGAATCGGGTCAAGACCGCGATGTTGCTGGCGGCGCTGACGGCGCTGGTGCTCGTGATCGGGCAGGCGCTTGCGGGTCAGGCTGGGCTGGTGTTGGCGCTTGTGCTGGCAGGGGCAATGAACTTTGGCGCGTACTGGTTCTCGGACAGGATCGTGCTGCGAATGCACGGAGCGCGGCAGATCGGCGAGTCGGAAGAGCCGGAGCTGTTCGCAATGGTTCGAGACCTTGCGACGTCCCAGGGAATGCCAATGCCGAAGGTCTACGTGATGGATGAAGAGTCGCCTAACGCCTTCGCGACAGGGCGGAGTCCGAAGCACGCGGCCGTTGCGGTCACGGCTGGGCTCATGCGACTGCTCTCGGCGCGGGAACTTCGGGGTGTGCTCGCACACGAGCTGGCACATGTCAGGAACAGGGACACGTTGATCATGACTGTCAGCGCCGCGTTCTCGGGGGCGATGAGCGCCGTTGCCAATATGGCCATGTTCGGCGCGCTGTTTGGCGGCTCGAACGATGATGAGGAGGAATCGCCTGCCGGCGGACTGCTCGGGATGATCGTCGCGCCGATCACAGCTTCGCTCATCCAGCTTGCGATCTCGAGATCGCGCCAG
>CAZQBW010000371.1:0-4155 GCA_964591515.1 uncultured Clostridia bacterium | reverse complement strand
GTCCCGTCCTCCGAGCTGTCGGCGACGATGACTTCAAAGTCGAACGGCGTGTCCTGAGAGACGATCGATCCCAGACACGCCGCGATCGTCGATTCGCCGTTGTAGACCGGTATGACGACTGAAAGACGCAAGCTCGGTCCGACCGGTCCGTCGAATGTCTGGATACCCAGGGTGTGACCTCCATTGGTCTGCTACAACAGCGTCCGGGGGCAGGAAGCGCAAGCGAGAACTATAGTTGATGGGCTCCGCGCCCGTCCACGGATCGACTTGAGAAGAGTGCTCCGTAGCCCTCCGAGATACATCCGGCTCATTGGGTACGGGCGCGCGGACGGTTCGTCTGCCGAGAACCCGGTCAGCCGTGCATCCGGTCCGAATCGCCGGAACTCACTCGACGAGCGGCCCCGCCAGACCATATTCTCGGAAAGCTTTTCCACATTTCCGATTCCGATCACGTCCACTTGTAAACACTTCCAGTGATATCTCGCCGGTTTTCCGTGTTTTCGTTTCCTTCGAGACGTGGAATGCAACTTGCCCGCTGCTTACCCGAGCCAGCACCTCGCGGCGTCTTTTCGGGTTCGGCCGCGAAAACGACCATCACCAAGGGGAGGACTTGGCCTTGAAACGCATACCCAGCCAACTTCGACCGGCAGCGAACCGCCGCGGCACCACGCTTTCGCACCTCACACTTGCAATTGTCTGCATGCTCGTCGCCAACGCCGCTGTCTTCGCGCAGGGCGTCCGCGGCACGATCAGCGGCACCGTGACCGATCCGAGCGGCGCCGTAATCGCCGGAGCGAGCGTCCAGATCGAGAACGTCGCAACGGGGAAGATTCTCCAGACGCTGCAGACCGGCGACACCGGGAGCTACACGTTCCTCGAGATCGAGCCGGGAACCTACAACATCGTCATTACGGCGATTGGCTTTGCCGAAAATCGGATCCTCGGCGTCGGCGTCGAACCGAACCGCAACGTGCGGCTCGACGCGACCATGAATGTCGTGGGGTCGACCGAAGTTGTCGAGGTCACGGCCGCGACCGAGCTGATCGAGAAGGACTCGGCGACGCTCGGAACCACGGTCGACCGTCAACGCGTTCAGGGCCTGCCGCTCAATGGCCGCAACGTCCTCCAACTAGCCACTCTTCAGCCCGGCGTCATTCCCACGGGTGCCGGCTTCGGCAATGGTTCGGGCTTCAGCGTCAACGGCGCACGACCGGTCGAGAACAACATCACGCTCGACGGCGCCAACAACAACGAAGTCGCCGTCGGTGGCACGGTCGGCTTCCAGCCGCGTCCGGACGCCGTGCAGGAGTTCCGGCTCCTGACGTCGAACTACGACGCAGAGTTCGGCCGAAACTCCGGCGCCATCGTCAATGTCGTGACGCGCAGCGGCTCGAGCGAGTACCACGGGAACCTTCGACTGTTCTACAGGCCGACTTTCCTTTCGGCAGCGCGATACTTCGACAAGGCGCTCGCGACCGATGCGCAGCGAGAGGCGAACGACAACGACTTCCGGCGCGCGTTCGAGCGCAAGGAGTTCGGCGGCAACATAGGCGGGCCCATCTGGATCCCGAAGCTCTACGATGGCCGCGAGAAGACGTTCTTCTTCTTCGACTATGAAGGCCGCCGGCAGAAGATCGGCGCGACGGCGACCCTGACCGGCCTGCCGCTTGCCGCCGAGCGACTCGGCGATTTCAGCGGTCTGGGTCGAGTCATTCGCGACCCGGCGACCGGCGCACCGTTTCCCGGAAACCAGATTCCGACGGAACGGTTCTCGCCCATTGCGGCCTACTACCTGCAGTTCCTGCCGACGGGTGATGCAACGGGTCGCGCGACGGTCGGCGGCGACGACATCACGAACTCTGATCAGGTGACGATGCGCGCCGATCACTACATCAGTCAGGATCAGACGATCAACTACACGTTCAACTACTTTGACCAGAGCGGCTCGAACGCGTTCGCATTCGGCGGATCGTCGGTGCCCGGTTTTGGATCGACCGACAAGTCGACGCGACAGAATCACGTCATCCGTCACACGTGGACGCTCTCTCCCTCACTCGTGAATGGATTCATGGTCAGCTACTCGCGAAACGACTTCCCGGCTGTCCTGCCAATTACCACGATCTCGCCGCGCGAGATTGGCTTCACGGGCAACTTCATCATCAACGAAGCCCTGGCCGGCGCGCCGCGCATTTCGCTCCTCGATCGCGGCCTGGTCCTGGGAAACACGATCCAGGGCCCGCAAATCCGCGTGACCGAGAATTTCCAGATTCAGGAGTCGCTGAGCTGGTCGAAGGGCGACCATCGCATGAAGTTCGGTTTCGACGGGACGCAGTACCTCCAGGATCAGGCATTCCTGTTCATCAATCAGGGGATCTTCACCTACTCAGGCCGGTTCGGCGGCAACACGACGGGTGACGATCTGGCTGACCTTCTCATCGGCAACTCGCCGATCGCGTTCCAGTCCGGAAATTCCGGCGAGCGTGACTATGCGCAGAAGTACTTCGCGCTGTTTGCTCAGGACGCGTGGCGCATCCGCGACGACCTGACTATTTCGGCAGGCCTGCGTTACGAGTACACGTCGCCGATCACGGACGATCGGAATCGCGTGTCGTTCTACCGGCCGGGCTCGACGTCCGAGCTTCTCGTCAGCGGACAGCTCATCGAGCCGCAGACAGGCGCCGTCATCGGCGTCGCGCCGGGCGGGCGTCCGCCGAACGGCATCGTCTTCGTGGGCGATCCGGACAACGTGCTCGGAGGTACTGTACCGTCGGGAGGTGTGGCGAAGGACTTCAACAACTTCGCGCCTCGAGTGGGCATCGCCTACGCGCCATACGCGCAGGGCGGACTGTGGCGCAAGATCCTCGGCGATCGCGAGACCGCGATTCGAGCGGGCTTTGGCGTCTACTACGGCTACATCATCGGTGACACGGCACTCCAGCAGCTTAGCGCTCCCGGATTCAACGCAACCGGCGCGTTCTTCTTCCCCGGCAGCGGGACGCTGGCGGATCCGTTCGCTCCGGACCCGTTCCCGGAGTATCGCGGCGACCAAGGCACGCTTCCGAATCCGTTCGCCACGACCCAGGTCTACGTGACCGCGCCGATCACGAACACGGCTCAGCCGATCGATCCGAACATCCGGACTCCGTACACCTACCAGTGGAACTTCACGATCGAGCGTGGCTTCCTCGAGAACTACGTCGCGACGGTTAGCTATGTGGGCTCTCGCGGGCTCAAGCTCTACGTGCGTGAAGAGGTCAACCCGGCGCTCGGAACCTTCTTCACTACGCAGCGTCCGATCGCGGTGCCTACCGCGACGAACGCCAACACTCGACGGCTCAACGACGACGTTCGGGGAGGCATCCAGCAACTCGGATCGGCGGGCACGTCGGATTTCCATGCATTCGAGGCCCAGGTGCAGCGGCGGTTTGCGGACGGACTCCTGTTCCAGCTCGCTTACACCTGGTCGAAGGCCATCAGTGATGCGGACTCGCAGCGCGGTGCTCTCGACCTGCTCGATCGGGACTTCGGCCGCAGTCTGTCGTCCTTCGACGCACCGCACAGATTCGTGGGCAGCTTTCTCTGGGAGCTTCCCTTCTGGAAGGGCACGACGGGAGTCGTGAACCGGTTGGCCGACGGTTGGAACGTCGGCGCAATCGCGACGTTCCAGTCGGGAACGCCGTTCACCGTCGGCAACCTGTTCGACACGGTCGGAACTGGCGGCGGGGTGTTCAGCTTTGCGGACATCGGCGCGGCTTACGTGCAGATGGACCCGCGGAGCAATGACTCGCGCGCCTTCAACGTGGACGCGTTCCGGTCGTTCGGCGATCCCGCCAGCGGCTTCGTTCTGGCGACTGACTTCCGACGCGGTTCGCAGGCTGCGAATCAGTACCGTCTCAACAACGGCGTCAACAACTGGGACATCATCGTGTCGAAGAAGACGCGGCTGTGGGGCGACTCGTCGAACCTCGAGCTTCGATTCGAGGCGTTCAATGCCTTCAATCACACGCAGTTCAACGCGATCGACTTGAACCTCAACAACGTCGAACTCGACCCTGTCACGGGAAAGGCGGACCCCCTGAAGAGCTCGTTCGGGAAGTACACGGGTGCCGCTGAATCCCGCGTCATCCAGCTTGCCGTGCGGATTTCGTTCTAGAT
>CAZQBW010000370.1:0-4157 GCA_964591515.1 uncultured Clostridia bacterium | reverse complement strand
GGCGAAATAGTGACGAACGAGGAAGTCGACGTCGTTCGCGGCGACGATTCGATTGGCCGCGTTCGGATCAATGCCGCGCCGATCCGTGACTCTGAAGGCCAGATCGTCGCGGGCGTCACGGTGATCGATGACATCACTGAATACCGCCTGGCCGAACTGGCGCTGCGTAACAGCGAAGAGCGCTACCGCAACGTCCTTACGCAGAGCTCCGAGGGCATCTGGCGCATGGAGATGGACTCGCCGATGCCGGTGACAACGCCGGTCGAAGAGCAGGTCGAAAGGCTTTTCCGGAGCAGCCACATTGCGGAATGCAATGACGCCATGGCGCAGATGTACGGCTACGAGACCTCCGCTGAGCTCATCGGGAAGAACCTCGATGATCTTCTCGATCCGACGGACCCGGACAACTGGGTCGTAATGCGCAAGTACGTCGAGTCCGGATACCGCTTCCTCGACGACGAGTCTCACGAGCTGGATCGCCACGGGCAGCGAAAGATCTTTCTGAACAACTCTGTCGGTATCGTGGAAAACGGATACTTCGTCGGCAGCTGGGGCACGCAGCGCGACATCACCGAGCGCAAGAAGGCCGAAGATGCGCTGCGCGTGAGCGAAGAGCGGTACGCGCTGGCCGCGCGAGGCGCTAACGACGGGCTCTGGGACTGGAACCTCGAGACCAACGTCGTCTACTTCTCGCCCCGATGGAAGCAGATGCTCGGATACCGTGAAGAGGACCTGGCCGATTCGCCGAACGAGTGGTTCGTGAGGGTCATCGATGAAGACCGCCCGCAACTCGACGATGCGATCGCGAAGCACCTCGAGGGCAAGTCGCCGCATTTCGAAAGCGAGTACCGGTTGCGTCACAAGGACGGGTCGGTTCGATGGATGCTGGCGCGCGGTCTGGCGGTTCGCGGAAACGACGGGATCGCGTATCGGATGGCCGGGTCGCAGACGGACATCACCGAACGGCGGCAGGCCGAGGCGCAACTCGTGCAGAGGGCGTTCTACGACGCGCTCACGGAGCTACCGAACCGCGACCTGTTCCTCGAACGGCTCTGGCGGGCGGTCGAGCGGGCAAAGCGCAAGCGGGACTTCCGGTTTGCCATTCTCTTTCTCGATCTCGACCGGTTCAAGGTCATCAACGACAGTCTGGGTCATCAGGCTGGCGATCGGCTCATCGCAGCGATCGCCTCCCGGCTGCGAACCTGCCTGCGCGAGTCCGATACGCTCGCCCGCCTCGGAGGCGACGAGTTTGCGGTGCTGATGGAGATCGAGGACGTCTCGGATGCGCTTAACGTCGCCGCGCGAATCAAGGACGTTTTCGGCAAGTCGTTCTCGATCGAAGCGAGCGAGGTATTCACGTCAGCGAGCATTGGAATCGCGGTCAATTCCGGACATCACGAGACTCCCGACGCGCTCCTTCGCGAGGCCGACATTGCGATGTACCGCGCGAAGGCCGCAGGCAAGTCGGGCCACGTTCTCTACGACGCGATGCTACACGATCACGTCACACGGCTTCTGAGGTACGAGACGGATCTCCGTCGCGCCATCGACCGGCGCGAGTTCTTCGTCGAGTACCAGCCGATGGTGGAGCTGAGCTCCGGAAGGGTGATCGGGTTCGAGGCGCTCGTGCGATGGCAGCATCCGACGCAGGGCGTCATCCAGCCGAAGGATTTCATACCGATTGCGGAAGAAACGAACCTCATCCTGCCGATCGACCGCTGGGTGCTGCAGGAAGCGTGCGAGCAGCTTCGAAAGTGGAAGTCGTCGTACCGGCTCGATCCCCGGTTTGCCATGAGCGTCAACTTCTCGAGCAAACAGTTCTCGCAGGGTGATCTGGTCGAGACGATCGGTCAGATCCTGCACGATACGAACGCGGACGGCTCGCAGGTGAAGCTCGAGATCACCGAGAACGTGCTGATGGAGGACGCCGAGTCGGCGGCGCGTGTGCTGTCGCAGCTGAAGGCGCTCGGTGTGTCGCTGCTCATCGACGACTTCGGCACCGGCTACTCGTCGCTCGGCTACCTGCACCAGTTTCCGATCGACACCTTGAAGATCGACCGGTCGTTCATCAGCCGGCTCGACGCGGGAGGCAAGGAGATCGAGATCGTCCGTGCAATCCTGGCGCTCGCGGACGGCCTCGAGATGGACGTCATCGCCGAAGGCGTCGAAACCTTGGACCAGGTACGCGTGCTGCAGGGCCTGCGCTGCCGCTACGGTCAGGGCTACTACTACTCGCGACCGGTCACGCCGGCCGATGCGGAACTGCTGCTGCGGACTGACTAGAGAGAGACCCGCCGTTTCTCAGTGCTCTCCGTGACTCTGTGCTCTCTGTACGGCACGCCATTGCCGTGGGCATACAGAGTGCACAGAGTCACAAAGAGCACGGAGGCACTACCAGACAAAGAACAGTAGGGCCGCAACGCCGATGGCCACGGCGAAGAGCACGAGCACACGCAGAAACAGCGCCCGGGGACCGAGCAGCGCCACGGCGCCGGCCTTGAAGACGAGATTCGTCGTCGCCGCAAGCAGCACCAGACGCCAGCCCGTGCCGGCATCGAGCGTGCCCAGATTGACGAGCTCGGCCGACGAGAGAGTGATGGCGTCGACGTCGGTCAGTCCCGAGATTGCCGCGACTGCATAAAGTCCGCTGTCGCCGAAATGCTGCTTCGAAGCCGCCGCCGCGTAGAGCACCACCGCATATAGCAGTCCGAACGCGATGGCCGACTTCAATTCGGACGGGCTTTCGCCAACCGGGAGCTCATCAGACGGCCCCCTGAAAACGAACCAGGCGATTGCCGACAGGATTGCCATCGCCGCCAGCATGATGAGCATCGGGGGCCCGGTGACCGCGATGGATCCCGGCGCGGTCATCGCCAGCTCGACGAACAATCGGGCGAAAACCATCCCCGATGCAATCGTGATGATGATCACCGCCACGCCGCTCGCTGCCGGCGTGGTGGCTGCCCGCCGAGAGTAGCTCACCGTAGTGGCCGTGCTGGAGATAAGGCCACCGAGCACGCCGCCGAGAATCGTGCCGGCGCCGCCGCCGAAGAACTTGTAGGCGACGTAACCTCCGAAACTGATGCCGACGATGAGCACGACCATCAGCCAGATCTTGTGCGGATTCAGAACGCCGTATTCGTCGAAGGCCCGATTCGGCAAGGTGGGCAGGATCACGAGCGCCAGCAGGACGAACTGCATGATCGATCTGAGGTCGCTGTCGGTGAGCTTCGACGCCAGGCCGTGCAGACGCTCCTTCGCATGAAGCAGGACCGCGACGCCAGCCCCGACGGTGATGGCGACCTCGATGTGTCCGACCGGGAGGTACGCACCGACGCAGTACATCATCAGGATCGCTGCTTCCGTCGTAATGCCGGGGTCGTAGTCCGGTTGCTTCATCGCGGCGATGTCGCCAACGATGACCACCCCGACGAGCGCGATCAGCCCCGCTACTACCAGCCACGGACCGAACGCGACCGATGCGAGCGATGCCATGGTCCCGAGGACCGTAATCAGCGGAAAGGTGCGGAATCCGGCGAGAATCGACGCCGATCGTTCCCGCTGAAGCCCGACGAGCATGCCAAGGCCCAGGGCAACTCCGAGATAGAGAAATGTTTGCGGAAGCTCCACGGCGCCAGAATAGCACTGGGGAAAGGCGTGGCCGTACAGAGAGCTCAAAGGCACAGAGCGCACGGGGTCGAAACTCGCACAGGAGGGCGCAAAGTCGTACGACTCTGCGTTCTTCGGGCCTCTATGCTCTCAATACGGTCACGCCTTCTTCGCGCGTGGTACTCTTGCCGAATCTCGTGGGACGTCACACGCGGGATCTCCGCCGCGTCCAGCCTCTGGAATTGCCTGAAAAATGATGGGTCGCCTTCACGCTGCTTCTCGCATTGCCGGAGTGCTCGCGATGTTCGGTCTCGCGGCGATCGCCGCGCCGACTATGGCACCACCTCGCTCGGCCGTGCCGGACCATCCGAATGCGAGGCCGGCGTCGGATCCGCTCGAGTACGGCCGACCGGCCGTTCGATCGTTCACGGACCGCGACGGACTTCCGCAGAACTCCGCGATGGCCATGGCGATCGATGCCAGGGGCTACCTGTGGGTGGCAACGCAGGATGGACTGGCGACGTACAACGGCCGCTCCTGGTCGGTGA
>CAZQBW010000369.1:0-4162 GCA_964591515.1 uncultured Clostridia bacterium | reverse complement strand
GCCGAGTACGCACCCAGGCGCACGAGTGCGGCGCGCAGCGCCGCTTTGGATTCGTTGCTCGTCTGACCCGGGTTACAGATCCAAAGCGGCGCTGCGCGCCGCACTCCAAGGCGCTTCGCGCAAGAGGCAGGACGTCCCTTGATTCCAGCCGCTCAACCTGCAGCAACGCATACCTCAGGATCAGACATCCGAAAAATCGGATTTATCTGAAATTTCTGGCCCCGTCTCGCCGTTGTGAGCGTTGACGCTGTAGGCTTTCGACCTGGTCACTCCCAAAACGCAGAGGTGAAGAACGCATGATTCGACGTTCAGCGGTAGTTCTAGCCATCATCGCTCTCTTCGTCGGCGCAGCATTCGCGCAGCAGTCCGGTGGCGGCGACACTCGGCGCCGGACCCTGGCAATCACCTACCCGCCGAAGGGCAAGCTCCGAGTGCAGCTCGCCGGGACCACCCGAACTCCCCGCGCCAACGCCGGCGCGCAGGTACTCCGTCTCCGCGGGCTCACGCAGGTCGAAATCGAGCTCGACGACATGGTGCCCGCCTACCTGCTGGGCGCCGACTACACGACCTACGTCCTCTGGGCCGTCACGCCCGAGGGCCAGGTCGAGAACATGGGCGAGTTCCTCCTGACCGGCAGCCGCAGCAAGCTGCGCGCAACGACCCGCTACGAGACCTTCGCCATGTTCGTCACCGCCGAACCGCATTTCGCGGTCTCTAAGCCGAGCCGCGTCGTCGTCCTCGAGAACGTCCCGCCGAAGGGCCCCGCGGCTCTCCAGTCTGCCGACGTCTACTTCACCGGCGACTCTGGCAGGTACTTCTCTGACAGCCAGCTTCCCGAAGCCACTACGAAGGAATGGGCCAAGCAGCCGATCCAGATCCTGGGCGCCCGCCGCGCAATCCAGATCGCAAAGCTCGCCGGCGCGGACCAGTTCGCGCGACGCGACGTCGGCGGCGCCGAAGACTCGCTGGCCAAGGCAGAAACGGCGTACCTCAACGGCGATCGCGCCACCGCCGAGCTGCTCGGAAGGAAGTCGATCCGCGAGGCCGAGCGCGCCCGCGAGATCTCGGAAGAACGCGCCGAGGCCAAGCGAGTCCGCGACGAGATGCGGGCCCGCGAGGAAGCCATCGCCGTCAACGAGAAGACGATCACCGAATACCTCGACAAGATCGACGACCTCGAGGCACAGCTGAAGGTGTCGGAAGGCGGGCGGACGCGCGCCGAGGAAGGCTATGAGCGCGCGAACGACGAGGCCGCGGACCTGCGGGCTCAGCTGCGAATCATGCAGACGCAGATCGACGACCTTCAGGCTCAACTTCGGCAGGCGCAGGACCGTGTCGGCTCGGTCGAGCGCGAGCGCGACGCCGAGCGAATCGCCACCGAAAGGGCAAAGTCGTTCACCTCGCTGCAGCAGATGCTCGGCTCGGTCGCCAAGGTCCAGACCGACGCTCGCGGCTTCAAGGTCGTGCTGCCGGACTCGATGTTCGATCCGCGGACGGGTGCGCTGAAGGCCACGGCGGCGGCGAAGCTGAACCCGATCGCCGGTGTGCTGCTCGGCCATCCGGCGGTTCCCTTCCTCATCGAGGGGTACATGGATGACCGGGGACAGCCGGATGCGATCCTGCAGGCCTCGACGAATCGTGCGCAGGCGGTCTCGACGTTCCTGACGAATGCCGGCGTCGCGCAGGACCGTTTCTCGATGACCGGTTACGGCTCGGCGAGTCCGATCGCGTCGAACAAGACGCTTGCCGGGCGCGGTGCGAATCGCCGCGTCGAGCTCGTCTTCCTGCGACAGTAGAAAACCGTCCGGGAGCGCCTTCTCGTAGACCCGCCCGAGATGGCGCTCCGACGACGAACGAAGATCGCGATCGCCGCGGCCGTAGTGGTCGCGGCGGTCGTCGCGTATGCGGCCGTCGATGTGTACGGGCCCCGGCAGACGGACATCCGGAAGTTCGATCCGGATGAAGTCGCGCGCCTCGACACGGCGATGTGGCGGTCGTATTACGGACGCGAGCGGCTGCGGTTGTTCCTCGAGCTCGGCGAGGTGCTCAGGACCCAATACGGGATGCCGTACGTGCGATCGAACGTCGTGGCGGTGAAGGCCGCGAAGGCGGCGTTCGTGTTCAAGGACGGGAAGTCGCGGGCCGACTACGAGAAGGCGTTGCCGGATCTCGTCTCGTTCTATCGAGAGATCCGTGCGGTCAGCTCGACGCCGTTCGACGTGGAGAGGGCGGCGCGGCTCGAGCTGGAGTGGTGGATCATCCACCGTGAACGGGAGCGGCACGATCCGAACGACCTCGTGGTGGCGCTGGCGGAGCTGGCGGGAGAGGTCTATCAGCAGCCGGTTGGGGACTTCATGGACCACGCGAGGCTGCGGGCGGAGGCGATGACGATCCGGGATACGAAGGCCGCAGCGGGGGGAGTGACCGAGGAGGACTGGGCGAACATCGACGGCCTTCTGCACGAGTCGTGGAGGAGCCTGCATGCAGTCGTGAACTCCAGGTAGCCTTTGCGCCTTTGCGCCTTTGCGAGTGCTTGGCGTCTTTGCGTGAAAGTCGAATTTGCGAGTCAGGTTTCTCGCAAAGACGCCAGGCACTCGCAAAGGCGCAAAGACCGCGAAGGCGAACGGGAATCGCGCCTGCGTCCCCTGCCCTGGCACCGTTGCGAGACCACGCGCTGCCCACTACACTCGCCCCCCATGAGCACAGACTGGATGTCCCGCACCATCGCCGACGTCGATCCCGACGTCGCCGCGGCCCTCGAAAACGAGCGCCTTCGACAAAACAACAACCTCGAGATGATCGCCTCCGAGAACTTCGTCTCGAAGGCCGTGATGGCCGCCGCCGGCTCGATCTTCACGAACAAGTACGCCGAGGGCTATCCAGGCCGGCGCTACTACGGTGGCTGCGAGCAGTACGACATCGTCGAGAACCTCGCCCGCGACCGCGCGAAGCAGCTGTTCGGAGCCGAGCACGCCAACGTACAGCCGCACTCCGGTGCCCAGGCGAACATGGCCGTCCTCATGGCCATGGTCAAACCCGGCGAAACGATCCTCGGGATGGACCTCTCGCACGGCGGCCACCTCACGCACGGCCACCCGCTCAACTACTCGGGCAAGACCTTCAAGGTCGTTTCGTACGGCGTAACAAAAGAGCACGAGACCCTCGACTACGAGGCCCTCGCCGCCCTCGCTGCCGAGCACAAGCCGCGGATGATAATCTGCGGCGCCAGCGCCTATCCGCGGATCATCGACTTCGAGCGCATCGGCCAGATCGCGCGCGACAACGACGCTCTCTGCCTCGCCGACATCGCGCACATCGCGGGACTCGTCGTTGCCGGTCTGCATCCGAGCCCCGTTCCGCACGTCGATTTCGTCACGACGACGACGCACAAGACGCTGCGCGGACCGCGCGGCGGGTTGATCATGTGTCGCGAGTCGCACGCGAAGGAGATCGACCGCGCGCTCTTCCCCGGCGTGCAGGGTGGACCGCTCATGCACGCCGTCGCCGCGAAGGCGGTTGCGTTCAGGGAAGCCCTCGAGCTGCAGTTCGGCGAGTATCAGAAGCAGGTCGTCCGCAACGCGTCGGCGCTCGCCGAAGCGCTGATCGCACACGGCTGGCGACTGGTATCGGGCGGAACCGACAACCATCTCGTCCTCGTGGACGTGTTCTCGAAAGGCGTGACCGGCAAGGTTGCCGAGAAGGCGCTCGAGCACGCGTCGATCACCGTCAACAAGAACACGATCCCGTTCGACACGCAGCCGCCGCTCGTGGCGAGCGGTGTACGGCTGGGGACTCCGGCGCTGACGACGCGAGGAATGGACGAAGAGGACATGCGGGTCATCGCGGGCTTCATCGACCGGGTGCTCAGCGCGCCGGAAGACGAGGCCGTGGCGGCATCGGTGAGAGCCGACGTCGAGGCGCTCTGCTCTCGCTTCCCGCTCTACCTGTAGTTCTCTGTGTCACTCTGTGACTCTGTGCTCTCCGTATGGCAACGCCATTGCCGTTGGCATACGGAGAGCACAGAGTCACAGAGCGCACAAAGACAGACAGGCCTTGTTCTCCTCTCCACACATGACCTCCTTCCGCCACGCCCACTGGGAACTCACAGAGGTCGACGAGCGCGACGTCCTGCGCCTCTCCCGTGACCTCGATGTTCCGGCGC
>CAZQBW010000368.1:0-4203 GCA_964591515.1 uncultured Clostridia bacterium | reverse complement strand
AGTGCGGCGAGGATGCCGTGACGCAGTCTGCGTGGACGCAGATTGCTTCAAGAGGGGCGGGCACCTACTTTCCGATTCCGGCTGACTCGACCGTCGCCGTGAGCCTCCGGACGCCATACGACTCGGTCCTTGCGGACCTCGGACGCCGTATCGGCGCCACCTACACACCGTACGGAACATCGGCCGCGCAGGAGGCGGCGAACGAGCGGCAGGCCGGTTTCGAGCGCAGTGCGTCGGGTCGCGATGCCCGCGCGGTCGCGGCCGACCGCGCCGTCAACAAGGCAGTCAACTCCGGGGCGTACGCGGGTGACTTCCTCCAGGCCATCGAGAACGGCGAGCTGAAGCTCGAGGACGTAGCGGCGTCCGACCTGCCGAAAGACCTTCGCGGCCTTTCGCCAAAGGCGCTTCGCGCCGAGGTCGATCGGCGGATCGCGGAGCGTCAGAACCTCCGGGCTGCCATCCTCGACCTGGCGCGGTTGCGCGACACCTACCGCGAGCGCGTCGCTGCGAACCCGGGTGATCCGAGCGCCAAGTTCGACACCGCGGTTGGCGATGCCGTCCGAAAGCAGATGGGGAAGAAGGGCAAGCCCTGCGAGTAGCGAAAAGAAGGGCCACGGATCAAACGGATCTTATGGATTCTCACTGATCTGAAGTTCAGATCCGTGTGAATCCGTAAGATCCGTCTGATCCGTGGCCCTTCTTCTCTTCCCCCACACCCCTGTGTGCGTTCGGTCGTTCCGCCATGTGATACTCGGCGTGCGTGACTCCGGATCAATACCTTCAGGCCAAGGCCGTTTTCCTCGCCGCGTGCGAGCGGCCTACTGCTGAGCTCGCCGACTTCCTCGACGCGGCGTGCGGAAGCGACGCGGACGTGCGCCGCGAGGTCGAGTCGCTTCTCGCGTTTCGCGACGACACCGCGAACACTGTTCAGTCAGAGGCGCAGCCGAGAGAGCTCATTCGGCTTGCAGGCCGCTACGCACTCGGAGCCGTCATCGGGCGCGGCGGCATGGGACGCGTTTACGAAGCCGTCGACGAGCGCTTCAACCGCAGAGTTGCGGTCAAGGAGCTCTCGATCGAGGGCTCGGTCTATGCCAACGCCTTCGCTCACGAAGCCCGGTTGCTCAACGGACTGCGCCACCCTTCGCTTCCGGTCGTGATCGACCTCTTCGACGAGGAGGCCAAGTCCTACCTCATCATGGACTTCGTTCCGGGTCAGAACCTGAAAGAGCTCACCCTTCAAAGGCTCGAGTCCGGTCTCGGGCCCTGGCCGCATGCGACCGTGCTCCGATGGGCCGACGGGCTGCTCGACGCGCTCGAATACCTCGCCAGCTTCACGCCGCCGATCGTTCATCGCGACATCAAGCCGCACAACCTCAAGCTGACGCCGAACGACGGTATCGTGCTGCTCGACTTCGGTCTCGCCAAGGGTGTGGCCAGCGACGCGACCGGCGAAGCCAACAGTGTTCCCGGCTTTTCGCTCAACTACGCTCCCATCGAACAGCTTCGCGGCTCTGGGACGGACGTCCGCGCCGATCTGTTCGCACTCGGCGCCACGCTAGTCCACCTCCTGGCCGGAGTGCCGCCTCCAGATGCGCTCACCCGCGCCGATGCGATCTTGCAGGGGAGGTCCGATCCGCTGGACCGTTTTCTCGACGCCCTGCCCGTCCCGGTGGCAGTCATCGCGAGTCTTCGGCACACGCTCGCACTAGCCCGATCGGATCGACCGCAATCCGCTGCAGCGTTACGGGCGCTGCTTCGTCTTGCCGGCGATTCCAATACCGAAGGCCGATCGGCTGCAGAGACTCGAAGGAGCCTGCGACCGGGTGGCCCGTCCGGACCCATGTCGAATGCGGATTCCACGAACTTCCTGAGCTCCGCAACGCCGTCGAACCTTCCGCAGCCGTTAACCGGGTTTCTCGGTCGTGAAGCCGAGACCGTCAAGCTCATCGACATCGTCCGGAGTTCGCGCGTCGTGACGCTCACCGGGCCTGGCGGGATCGGAAAGACGAGGCTCGCCCTGCGCGTGGCCGAGGAGCTGGTCGACGAGCACCCCGGAGGCGTCTGGTTCGTCGACCTCTCGTCGCTGCCGGATCCCGCGCTCGTGGCTCAGACTGTCGCAACGGCGTCCGGTGTGACCGTAGCGCCCGAAGCTCCGGTTCCGGATGCCCTGGCGGCCGCGTTCGCCGCTCGCCCGACGCTCCTCGTCCTGGACAACTGCGAGCACGTCCTCGACGCCTGCGCGATGCTCGTCAACCTGCTGGTGCGCGCGGGCGAGAACCTGCACGTGATCGCGACGAGTCGTGAACGGTTGGGGATCGCGGGTGAGCGCGTGTGGCCGGTCATGCCGCTGGTCGTCGACGACTCCGGCGCTTCGGACGGGGAATCCGCGCTCGAGTCCGAAGCAGCGCGACTCTTCGTCGATCGGGCCAGACGGTTGCGACCGACGTTCGAGGTCACTCCCGGCAACACCGCGGCGATTCTCGAATTGTGTCGCCGCCTCGAAGGCATTCCGCTCGCCATCGAGCTCGCCGCGGCGCGCGTGAACGTGCTATCGGTCGAGCAGATCCTGAAACTCATCGACAAGCGCCTGAGCGCTTACTCGAGCGGTGACCGGACTGCGCCTGAGCGGCAACGCACGCTCGGCGCCGCGATCGACTGGAGCTTCAACCTGCTCGACGCCGAAGAGCGCGCGATGCTCTGCAGGCTCTCTCTCTTTCCGGTCGGATTCGGACTCGAAGCCGTCACGGCGATCGCAGGAAAGGAAGTCGATGCGCTCGGCCTGCTCGCCCGGCTGGTCGACAAGTCGCTCGTGAACGTCGACGAGAGGCGCGGCGAGGCGCGGTATCGACTGCTCGAGACCACGCGTGATTTTGCAGCGCAGGCACTTGCAGTCAGTGGAGACGGAACAGAAGCCCTGCGGGCGTTTGTCGCGTGGGCGCGCGCGTTTTCGAGCGAGTGCGTCCGCGAGCTGACCGGGCCGAATCAGGCTGCCTGGCTCGAGCGAACCGGCGACGAGCACGACGCGCTCCTCGCGGCGCTCTCGCTCAGTCTTGGCGAGCCGTCGCTCAGAAACGACGCACTCGAGCTCGCCGCGTCGCTTGCCGGATACTGGCAGTTGCGCGGATACGTGCGCGAGGGTCGCGTGTGGCTAGAGCGAGCAGCCGCCGCGAGCAGCGGCGCCGACGAACGATTGCGCGCCTCGGCGCTTCGGACCGCGGCGGCTTTCGCGAACATGGCGGGTGACATCGATCGCGCCGAGCTCCTCTACGACGAAGCGCTCTCGCTCGCGCGTGGCGTTGGCGACAACGAGTTGATCGGGCGCACACTCACCAACCTCGCGATCACGCTCCGAGACCGCGGCAGGCTCGACGAGGCGACGGCCGCCGGCGCCGAGGCTGTCGCCCTGTTTCGCGGACTCGGTCACGACCAGCTGCTTTCGATCGGGCTTCTCAATCTCGGAGCCGTCCGGCTCGATGCGGGCTCGGAGGACGAGGCTGGCGCGCTCTTCGCCGAGTGCATAGAGCTCAAGCGCCGGCTCGGCGACCGATTCGGAGTCGCGAATGCCCTCGCGAATCTCGCCAGCGTCCACAAGCGCCGATCGGAGTGGGCTGAGGCGAGACGAATTCTCACGGAGAGCCTCTCGCTGCGCCGGGGGTTCGGAGAGAAGCGCGGGCTGGCGTTGACGCTCGTCGAGCTCGCGACGGTCGAGATCGGCGACGGCCGGCCCGATGCGGCCGCGCCTCTCCTGTCGGATGGAACGGCGCTATACGAAGAGACCGGTGACCAGCGCGGACTCGTCTATGCAGTCGAGGCACACGCACAGCTGGCGGGCGCGCGCGACGATCACGAGCTCGCCCTGATCCTGGCTGCGGCGGCCGCGGCCGAGCGCGAGCGCCTCGGTACGCCGCTTCTGTCGGTGGAGCGAGCGCCGGTGGACGCGGTAGTAGAAAGGGGACGCAGGGCACTCGGTCCCGAGAAGGCCGAAGCCGCCGAGCGTGATGGTTGGGCGATGACACGCGACCGGATGCTCGAGTTTATCCGAAGCTGAGCCCGGCGACGCATCGTCCTCAGACTGGTCCGCCTGGTAGCGCTCAGTCGCTACTCTGCTAGGGGGTCATGGACTCTGGGATTCTTCGCGCTCGCTTGGGGGACGACCGCGGAGCGGTCGAAGGAAATAGCCGTGGGTCGCACGGAGGCGAGTGC
>CAZQBW010000367.1:0-4237 GCA_964591515.1 uncultured Clostridia bacterium | reverse complement strand
CGAAAGCGTCCGGAATGTACACCGTGCCGCTCGAGAAGGTCCGAACGACGCTCGGTCGCTCTTCCCGAAACGACGTCTGTCTGAGCGATCCGTTTGCGTCTCGCTTCCACGTAGAAGTGCGTCGCGAGGGCGACGACTATTTCGTGGCCGACGTCGGCAGCGCGAATGGCACGCTCCTGAACGGCTCGTTGCTTACTCGCCAGACGCGCCTGCAGCCGGGCGACGAGATGAGAATCGGCGAGACGACGATCACCTTCGCGCGCGAGTCGAACGCGTCGGTCATCTCGAACACGTCGATACTCTGGACCGAGGCTCACAAGAGCCAGGAGCCCGACGTCACGATCCAGTCGGCGCGTCCCGGCCGGGCAACGTCCGGCTTTCTCGACTCTCTGCGGAATACCTCGCCCGACGTCACGAACGTGGGAGTCTCGAAGGCCGTCTCGGAGGCGTTCGAGCGGCGTGACCTCCTTGCCGTCGTCAGCAAGGTGGGAGTTGCGCTTCTCTCGGACACGACTCTCGACGAGACGTTCTATCTGGTCATGGATCTCGTCTTCGACACTATTCCAGCGGAACGCGGGTTCCTCTTCCTTCTCGACGGCGAAGATCTGTTGCTCAAGGTCTCGCGCTCCCGATCGGGACCCGCCCAGCCGAATACCGCCGACATCCAGATCAGCCGATCGATCTCCGAGCGGGTCTTCAAGGAAGGCGTTGCAGTGCTGACGTCGGACGCCATGCACGATCCGCGCTTTCAGGGTGCGGACTCGATCATACTTTCGGCGATCCGGTCGGTGATGGCCGTGCCGCTGAGCCTCGGAGAACAGACGTTCGGAATGATCTACGTAGACAACGCCTACGACAGCCGGTTCACGGAAGACGACCTCAAGGTGCTTACCACGGTGGCGGGCGTCGCATCCATCAAGATCGAAAACGCCAAGCTCACCGAGGAGCGGCTCGAGAAACGCCGCATGCAGGAAGAGCTGAAGGTCGCCAGCGAGATCCAGATGCGGCTCCAGCCGGTCTGCCCACCGCCGATCGACGGCTACAGCATCTGCGCCTACAGCATCTCGTCTCGAGAGATCGGCGGCGACTATTACGACTACATCGAGCGAAAGCGCCAGGGGCGCTACGCAATTGCCCTGGGAGACGTGTCAGGAAAGGGAATCGGCGCTGCGCTCCTGATGAGCTCGCTGCACGCCGCCGTTCGGGCGCAGACGCAGACGATGCATCCGATTCGCGAGATGATGGCGAATCTCAATCAGTACATCGCCGACAACTCACCCGAGAACAAGTTCCTGACTCTTTTCTACATGGAGTTGGACCCGTCGACCGGAGACCTCTTCTATGCGAACGCCGGTCACAATCCGCCGATTCTCGCGCGTGCGACCGGACAGATCGAGCTTCTGCATGCGACCGGGCTTCCTATCGGCATCATGCACAACTCGGAGTACGAGGAAGCCTGCGTGAAGCTGTGGCCGGGCGACGTGCTTGTCGTCTACAGCGACGGCATCACCGAGTCGATCAACACGGTTGAGGAGGAGTTCGGTGACGACCGTCTCATCTCGGTGGTGACAAAGAACCTCAATGCATCGGCGAGCAAGATCCGCGATCGAATCGACGAGGCTCTGTCGCGGTTCGTCGGTACGGCATCACCCGTCGACGACATGACCCTGCTGATCGTAAAGCGCAGCGCATCCTGAGACGGCGCCCGGCTGCTACCGGGCAGTCAGAACCGGGAGCGACAGCGACCGTGTCGTCACGAAATCGAAAGATGGTCCGATCTGACGTCGACCCGGTCGCTACGCTCCCGGTTCTGACCGTCTGCTCGAGACAGGTTGATCCATGTTGTTTGGCTTTCAGCCACCGCACTTCGCATCGACCGTGCGCTTGAGAGCCTGAGCGTCCGCCGACGCCGGATCGAGTTGGAGGGCCTTGCGAAGGGACGACTGCGCATTCGGGCAATCGTTGCGGAATGCGTAAATCCGCCCGAGCAGGACGTAGCCGGCCACGGACTTCGGATCCCAGAAGATCGCCGCCTTCAGCGCCTCGACGGCCCGATCGTACTCACCCGTACGCTCGAATACACGGCCGCGAAGCAGATGGGCCTCCGCGTTGTCTGGGTTGATCTGGAGGACGCGTCCGAGCTCGTCGAGCGCCTCACGATCCCGCCCGGCCTGAAAGAACCCGCGCGCGCGCTCCATCGCCTCGGACACCGCCGCCGACCCATCCGCGGTGCCCGCGGCAGGTGGCATGGCAGTCGCCGAATCGCGATCGCGTTTCAGCCGGATGAGCGCTGCGCGCGAGAAACGCGGCTTGAGTCTCGTAAGGTCCGGAATGGCCTTCTTCGTCTCCCACTGCGCAAACGAGGGAAGATGTCTCTTGGCCTGATCGAGTGCCTCGGCAGCGTCAGCCGAGCGTCCGGCGCGTTCGCTCGCCTTCCAGAGTAGATAGAAGGCCTCTCCGTCGAGCGCCGTGTACCGAACGGCCTCGCCATCCGCCGGCTTGCGGCGAATCGCCTTCTGGAGCTGGTCGGCAGCAGCCACAGCGTCACCCTTCAGCCACAGCGAGTATCCATAGTTGAACTGCGTGTCGAGGTCGCGGGTCGCAGCCTCGGCGGCGGGTTTGAGATAGATGTTGGCGTCGTCGAACCGACCGGCGCGGACGTAGACGACACCGGCGTTGTTGTAGACCTCGTACAGCGGCATCTTCGGAACGAGGTCCGTGAACACGCGAACCGCCTGATCGTTCTGCTTGAGGTTCGAGTACGAGACGCCGACGTAGAAAGCCGCTTCCGTCGCCCGGGGATACTTCGCGTCGACGAGCTGCAGCAGCTTGATGGCGTCCTGCCATTTGCCGTCGAGATACGAGAGTCGTCCAAGCTCGAATATGGCCTGGGTGAACTGCCCCTGGTCCTTCCGCTCCTTTGAGTACGTTTCGATCGAGCGGGCAAGGAAGAGCGCCTTGTTCTGCCGGTCAGCCGTCGTGATGGCCTTCATGAAGTCGGCAAACGCCGCCGCCGGCACCTTCGTGGCCGAGCCCACGAGATCGTCCTTCGAGAAGGGAAGAGCCGGATTCCGTTGCTTGAGGATCTCATAGGCCATTTCGCCCTGAATCTCCTGCAGGTCCGTGAGCTTGCCGCCGCGGTTCAATTCGCGACCGACTACGCGTCCTTCCCGAATGTCGATGAGGCGGGCCGCGACCGTCACGGTCTCCTTGTCCTTCTCACCGTCCACGCGATACGTGCCGGCAATGACGAGATCGGCTCCGGCTCGTTCGCCGACCTTGATCGACGTGGCCCTGGTCAGGATGGCCGCCACGGGGAGGCCTTCACGCTCGTACGCGAGGTTCCTCTCCTCGGGGCGAATCGAAATCACGTCGGCGCTCATGTCGAGGAGTTCCGACAGCATTTCGCAGAAGCTCTCACCGATCCAGTTGTATTCGGGACGCTTCGACGTGTTCTCGAACGGAAAGACCAGGACGGTATCGACCGAGGCGGCGGCGGGCCGAGGCGATTCGGCACCACGAACGACGAGGCCCGGCGCGAGGCCGAGCACGATCGAGATCAGAAGGACGGGCGATAGTAATTTCATAATGAGAAAACCACGAGCCGCGCGTTGGCGGCAACGCGCGGCTCCTGTGGAAACGTCTCGTACGGGATTCGAACCCGTGTCGCCGCCGTGAAAGGGCGGTGTCCTGGGCCTCTAGACGAACGAGACATAAAAAAATGAGCCGTGCTGGATTCGAACCAGCGACCCACTGGTTAAAAGCCAGTTGCTCTACCGACTGAGCTAACGGCCCCTGCGCGTCCTTGGATCCAATAACTTCACCGGCTCTTCAGACGACGGCGTATCTTACTGACCTTGCCCGGAGGCGTCAACGCGGGAGGCGACTCTGCCTCTGGGTCTTTGCGGCTTTGCGAGTCCTTTGCGTCTTTGCGAGAGAATCGACTTTCGATAACGCTTTTCTCGCAAAGACGCGAAGGACTCGCAAAGCCGCAAAGGCGCAGGTGAGCGATCCAGCTAGTACGCCCTCGCGAAGAGCGCGATCTGCGTCGTCTTCTTGCCCGTGTAGAAACAGACGCCCTCACCGTCATCCGCGCCTTCCGGAAAGACGCGGATCGTCGCCTTGGTCTCTTCCTTGATCGTGTCCTCGTCTTCGTCCGAGCCCGCCCAATGCACGCGAACGAACCCGCCCTGGCCTTCGATGAGCTGCCGGAACTCGTCGTAGGTCGACACGCTCC
>CAZQBW010000366.1:0-4282 GCA_964591515.1 uncultured Clostridia bacterium | reverse complement strand
CCGAGTGGTGTGCCGACACATTTCACTCGAACTACGTAGGTGCGCCCGTTGACGGGAGTGCGTGGACGACGGGATCGAGCGACACAAAGCGCGTTCTGCGCGGCGGCGCCTTTGACGTTCACTGGAGCGACGCCTCGGCTCGCAAGCGATTCGGCTTTGATCCGATGGTGAGGTACGCGATCTGCGGTATGCGGATCGCGCTGTCGATGCAGCCACGGACCGAGGTGACAGGGCAATGAACGGCGAACCGATCCGACAGCGGCGTGACGGCGCGACGCTTTGTGCTATCAATCCGGGCTCGGGTCGGGATTCGACGTTCCTGCCGGGAGCCGATGCGTCGTCTTCGGCGTTCGCGTTTGCCGCGAAACTGCGGCCTTCTCTCGATCGCGACGACGATGCGATCGCGGCAGCGTGGGCTGCACGAGCGGTCCGTCGCGGGGTCGGACCCGACGCCGTCCGCGAGTACGACGAGCGCGGCGCGTGGTCGGTGCCGATGGACGAGGCGTTCGCGAACGGATTCGTGGCGTTCCTTCGGGGAGCAGCGTGGGGTGGCCCATGGCCGCCGGAGGCGGCTCACTGGCGAACGCAACTTGCGGCAGCAATGGCTTCGTGTCCGGACGGCGTCGAGGGGCGCGAGGCGGCCGCCGCGCTCGACGACCCGATGCGAGCTCTGTACTCGCGCCTGATCGTGCTGGCATCGAAGCTCGGCGCGCTGCCGTTCGTCGCGCCCGAGGTAGCTCCGCAACGTCCGTACGCCGAGCCAGCTGAAGGCGGCGTACCCGCGACGTTCCGGAAGCAGAGCTCCACTGTCGGTCCGGTTACCGAGCGTGGCGCGGGCGACCCACTTCCGAAGCCCGCGCCCGCCGTCGGCTTCTCGACGCTCGACGAGCCCCGGCCTCAGCGGTTTCTCGTGCCGGCGCTTCTCATCGCGGCGGGACTCGGGTTCATCGTACTGGTGGTTGGCGTGCTCTACGCGACCGTCTTCCGGCCCGGGCCGGCAGATGCCGCGCGCGCGGCCGACGCCACGATCGAACAGGTACGGTCCCGCGAGTTCTCGAAGATCTACGACAACGGGTCTGCAATCCTGAGACGCGAGCGGTGGCCCGAATTTGGCGCGCGGATCAAGCGGCCCGAGACCCTTGGCAAGATGCTCGAGATCGAACCGCAGGGACCGGCGCGCATCGACCGGATTGCGGGAATCGGACGGACGGCAACGGTTCTCTACGACGTGAAGCACGTTTTCGGTACTTCGTCGTTCGTCTGCCGGTACGTGGACGTGGGCTTCGTCGGAGAGTGGAAACTGGCCGAGCTCGAGTTGACGGTTCGGCCGGACGTGGCGGATCCGCCGTTTCCGGCAACGGCAGACGGAGCCGATGCGCTGGCGAGGCGGGTGCTGTATGCGTTTCAGCAGAGCGACTTTGCCACCATCGAGTCTCTCGTCCCGGGAATCGACGACCGCGAGCGCGTCGAGTCGTTCCGCAACACGCTGCTCGGCGACGGATTCATCACGAAGATCGAGCGGACCGCGTATGCGGAGGAAGAGGTGAAGGGTCTGTTGGTTCAGGCTGCGACCTACACGATCGAGACGAACCGCGATCAGCGATCCGGAACGCTCAAGCTACTGCTCGTCCGCGATGCGTTGCAGTGGAAGGTCGGCGGCATGGAAACGAAGATGTCGTTTCGGTACTGAACGCCTCCCGACAGGCAGTTGGGGAACGCGACGCATCGCGGATTCAGTACCGGGAGCGTCAGCGACCGGGTGCTCGAGAACTCGCCGTATGGTCTGGTCTGATGACCACCCGGTCGCTGAGCGAAACCGCTGCGCAGCAGGACGCGGAAATCGTCGAACGCAGGACACGCCTCAAGACTGTAATGTTGCCGGAGTCGGCCGACGAAGCCGCCGAGAAGCGCCTGAGGCACGAAAGAACCTGAGCCCACGGCGTAAGCCGTGGGATTACGGATGAAAACCGATCGAGCCCCGGAGGGGCGATTCGACCGCTCCGCGGTCGTTCAGTAGGCCAAACTCCAGAGCCCCGCAGGGGCGAAACAACAACCGAGGGCACGTACGTTCAGGATGTATCGCCCCTACCGGGGCTCTCGCGCCTTCATTCGAAATCCCCACGGCTTACGCCGTGGGCTCTGGTTCTTTCGCGCCTCTGGCGCTCTTGGGAATCGAGATACGATTCTTCTCTAGCGCTCCCGGTACTGATCCGAGACTCTGGTCACAAGACGAGGTCGGAGGCCGTGATCTCGTATACCGCTGTGACGCTACCGTCTGCATTATCGTCGAGCTCGCGCAGTCGAAATCCGCACTTCTCCACGACGCGACGCGACGGCGTGTTCTCGCTGGCGATGGTCGCGAGCAGGAGCGGCAGACGGCAGTCGATCAGGCCGAATCGCACGAGTGGCGGCACGAGCTCGGAGGCGAGTCCGCGGCCCCAGGCTGCCTTCTCGAATGCGTAGATGATCTCCGGTTCCGTGCGGTCGGGCGCGTGGACGATCCCGGCGTAGCCGATGAATGCTCCCGACTCACGCTCGACTATGGCAGCAGCACCGTATCCTCTCGATTCGTAATTCTCGAGCGACCGCTCGATCCACAACTCGCACTGGTCGCGAGGCAATGGTTCGCCGACGTCGACGAACCTGACGACCTCGGGGTCCGAGCAGACTGCGTGAAGATCGTCGACGTCGGAGGACTCGAACTGGCGGACTGTGAGTCTTTCGGTATCGATACGCATGTCATCCGGCCTTCGGCGTGCGCCCGTGACGGTCCCTGTCCTCGTACCAGAGTCGCAGCTCGACCGCGCGAGGCGTTGTCCGTTCAATGACAGCCTGCGTGCGGAGCGCAGCCATGAATCGCCGATAGTCGGCAATGCCGAAGGACGCTCGATCCGAGCCGAACAGCGCCCGCCAGGCGCGAAAGTCGATCACCGCGTAGCGATTCGGCTCGACGAGCGTCAACACGGCCGATGCAATCGGCAGCCCGACTCCCGGAAGCAGTGTAAGGAGGCTAGCGCGCAGCTCGGTTTCGAGATCGTCGTCGGGACCGTCGATCGCGAACGCGGCCGCCGTCACGGTTCGCACCATCGGCGCCGTGAGTCGTCCGAGATGGCGCTCGGCCCTCCCGTACTGGCCCTCGAGCTTCCACCGGGCGACCTCGAGGAGCTCAGAACGGGTCAGGTGAAAACGGCGACGGTGTCGACGTAGCATCTCGAAGCGGGCGATCAACTCGGTCGTGTCCGGACCCTCGACGTGGATCTGGGTCGATTTCAGCTGCGCTCGTCCTTTCATGGCGGCGCGGATCGTACCATCGACACGGTAGCGAATTCCCGGCTGCGGTCGAAAAGAGGAAGTCCGGTCGCGACGCATCGGGAAAGGCGATGTAGAGTGGGAGCATGGATTGGCTCAACTACCACCACCTTCTCTATTTCTGGACGGTAGCGCGCGAGGGGAGCATCGCACGCGCGAGCGAGAAGCTCCGGCTTGCGCAACCGACCATCAGCGGACAGCTTCGGTCGCTGGAGGAATCGCTCGGGCACAAGCTCTTCCAGAAGGAAGGACGCGGGCTTGCGCTCACTGAGTTCGGCCGACTGGTCTATCGCTACGCCGACGAGATCTTTGCCATCGGCAAGGAGCTGACCGAGGCGGTGAAGGGGCGCCCGGCTGGGCGGCCAATGCGTTTCGCGGTCGGGATCAGTCAGGTAGTGCCGAAACTGGTTGCCTACCAGCTGCTCGAGCCGGCCCTGCGACTGGACGTGCCGGTGCGGCTCGTCTGCCGCGAGGACAGGATCGAGCGCCTCCTCTCGGATCTCGCCGTGCACGACCTCGACATCGTCCTGACGGACGCTCCCGCAGCGCCCGCGGTCAAGATTCGCGCATACAGCCATCTTCTTGGCGAGTGCGGCGTGGCGTTCTTTGCTTCTGCGGAACTCGCGTCGCGCCTACGGGGCAAGTTTCCAAAGTCGCTCGACGGCGCTCCGATCCTGCTGCCGTCGCGTGAAGCGGCAGTGCGGCGCAGCCTGGATCAGTGGTTCGACGAGCAGGAGATTCGGCCCGAGGTCGTCGGCGAATTCGACGATTCGGCACTGATCAAGGCATTCGGACAGGCCGGAGTCGGTGTTTACGCGGCGGCCTCGGTAACCGAGCCCACCATCAAGCGTCAGTATGGCGCGAAGGTCATCGGGAGGACCGAGGAGGTCCGCGAGCGGTTCTACGCCATCTCAGTCGATCGGCGGCTCAAGCACCCGGCGGTCGTGGCGATCTCGGAGACCGCGCGACACAA
>CAZQBW010000365.1:1978-4299 GCA_964591515.1 uncultured Clostridia bacterium | reverse complement strand
CCGGCGGAATGCGCCGGGAAAAGCTTTTCGTAGAGCGTCGCGAGGCGGCTCTCGACTCCGCGGATCGACAGCCGGCACTTGCGTGCGATCGTCCAGTTCGAGAGGCCGAGGGCAAGGTAGTAGAGCGCTTCGGCCTCGAATTCGGTGAGCAGCGGCTGCTTGAAAGAGTCCTTGAACGCTGGATCGATCATGTCGGCGCCGTCCTCGAGCACGGCGGCGATGAACCGCAGCAGCCGCGGCTCGGGGTTGTTCTTGTCGATGAACCCGTAGGCCGGCTGCGGGTCGACAGTCTTCACGATCTTGCGGATCTCGGTGATGTAGATCTCGTGCGGAAACTGGGTCCAGAAAATGATCCGCGCCGACGGGAAGCCCTTCCAGATGGCGCGCGCGGCCTTCACGCCCGACGTGCCCGGCATCTGGATGTCGAGCACGCACAGGTCGGGGCGATGTGCGAGCGCCATGTCGATGGTCTCGAGGCCGTCGCCCGTCTCGAGAATCGGAGCGAACGCCGGGAACTCGCGCGCGAGCAGATCGCGAAGATAGGTCCGCTGGGCGACGTTGTCCTCGGCGACGAGAATGGGCATTGAAGGCTCCTGCGGGCTGCAAATGGACCACGACGTCGAGGCAACCGGCTCGCTGGCATTACACGCCGCCGACTGGAACAGGTCAATGAGGGTACCCACAGGATCCGCGGCCGGACAGCCGTTTTCGATGACGGGTCCCGCCGTGCGCGAGGTCCGGAGTGGCCGCGTGGTGGGTTTCCGCTGACGGGACGACACTGCGGCTATGAGCCATCCCGCACATTCGTCGCCGACTCCCCTCGAGCGTGCAACCTCCGTGTTCCAGAGGATCGATCGCGTGAAACGCGGTCGGGGCGTCACGGTGGTTGTGTTGCTGAACCTCGTCGTCGCGTGTGCGGGATGGAGCCTCGTTGCCTCTAGCGCCCCAGTGCGCGCGGCGTCCGACACGCCTGTCGCGTTCTGGTCGTGGCGCAGCGAGCTACCCGAACAATCCGTCGTCGATCGCGCAGTCGCGGAGACCGGTGCCCGGATGCTGTTCGTGCGCGCCGGTACGCTCGAGTCCGGTCATTCGGGGATCATTCGAATCCGCGAGGCGACGGGAGCGTGTCCGACCGGGATCGACATTCACTTCGTCTACAACGCGACGCCAGCACTTCTCGAAGACTTCGAGTCGACCGAGGTCGCCGATATGGCGGATGTCGTCGTCGAAGCCTACGAGCTCGACGCCGCCCATGCCATCGAATCCGGGAGCACGGTGTGCGGTCTGCAGCTCGATCTCGACGTGCCGACGCGGCTCGTCTCCCGATACGGAGAGCTGCTGCGCGCAGTCGATTCAAGGCTGCCGGAAGGCTCGCAACTCTCGATGACGGGTCTGCCGACGTGGATGACTTCACCGGACCTGGCGGACGCGCTGGAACCGGTCGACTTCTGGATTCCGCAGTTCTACGGAGGGTCGGTGCCGCGCGAAGTCGGCGACTCGACGCCGATTGCCACGGCGGACCAGGTTCGCGCCGGCGTTCGGCGTGCCCGGCGACTCGGCAAGCCGTTCCTGGCGGGGCTGGCAGCGTACGGCTACACGCTGCAGTACAACGCGGACGGCTCGCTCCGGGCCATTCACGGGTCCATCGATCCAGCGCGCGTTGCGGCGTGCGCTGAACTGGATTCCGTCGGCGAATCGGGTCCGGCCGGTGACGCGGCGAACCGTCGCCTCATGTATCGGGTCCATACCGAGAGCGTGCTTCAGGGCATCGTGATTGAACCGGGCGACTGGTTCGTCGTGGAAGTGCCCTCGCCCGAGCTGCTTCGTGCAAGCGCCACGGCCGCGCGCGAGGAAGGCGGCGACGCGCTGAAGGGCATCTGCGTTTTCCGGCTGCCGGAGCGCGGCGATCGGACCGTCCTCGACATCAGCGCGATCGGCAAGGCCCTCGCCGACCGCGAGCCTCCCGATGCGTCAGCGGAGACCGAGATCAACGCAGCGACACGTGACATCAAGCCGGCTCGGGTTCGTCGAATCGCAGAGCATTGAGGATCAGCCATGAAAGCAACGAATAGCTTCCGAATCTGTCGGCGTCGAGTCCGACGCGCGATCGTCCTTCGCACATCCGTCATCGCCCTGTGTGGCGTCTTTCTCGCGCTTGGCCTGGCGGGCCCGAGCGCCGAGGGCTGCGGCTGGAGCGGGTACGAGCGCTCGCTGCGGTTTTCGGACGGTTCGGGAGTGGAAGACCGGCTGCCGCCGCTTCCGCGCGAATATCGAACGGAATACCCGGAGTTCGAGGGCGATGCGTTCTGGGGATACTACGG
>CAZQBW010000365.1:0-1878 GCA_964591515.1 uncultured Clostridia bacterium | reverse complement strand
CCGGACGTGGCGCTCGCCTACGCGTACTACGAGATTTACAACCACGAGTCGTTCCGGGACCCGGACGAATTCGATGATTCCGAGACTGGGTCACTCTCACGGACCGACCAGCTGAATCGGATCGTCGCGTTCTGTTCGCGAATGTCGGCGCGGTGGCCTGCCGGCACTGTAGGCGCGGGCTTCGCGCTGCGCGTGGCCGGCGCCAGTCTCGAACTGGATCGCCCCCAGGACGCCGAGCGGTTCGCCGAGCGTGCCCTTGAAGCCGGACCAACCGACAGGGAGCGCGTGGAAGCGCTCTACCTCGCAGCGACGGCGAAGCACAGGCTGGGCGACTTTGACGGAGCTCGCTCGGCGATCGTCGAACTGCGCGCCGCGAAGCCGGATGTATCAATGGACGAGCGAGCCGGCCGGCTTCTGGCGATGGTGTGTGAGGATGACCGCGATCTGGCGGGTGCCCTCGACGAGTACCGGAGGCTCGGGTACGAAGCCGATGCCGCGTACGTGATCGACACGCTGATGTCGGTCGGACAGCTCGAGAACTACGTCAATGCGAGGCCGCGCGATCCGGACATCGACTGGCTGCGCTACGCCGTCGGTATCCGGCTCCTGCGCGCGGGCCTGTACGAGCGTGCGGAGCGCGCGCTCGAACAGGTGCGAACCACGACCTCGTACGCGGACGACTTGATTCGCTCGAACGGATACGAGGACGTGACGCCGTGGGACGGTAGCAACCTGAAGCAGTCGTTCGGATGTGACTCGCGCGTGCGGACGCCCCGGCAGGCGTGGGTGGCGCGCGACCTGCAGACGGCGAAGGACCTCGATGCACTCGAGCGTCTCGCGAGCCAGCCGTCGGACAGGGAGCACGCGGCCGAGGCGCAGTATCAGTTCGCGTCTTACCTGTTCGAGCACGAGTCGCTGCTCTTCTACAACCCGAGTCTCTGGTGGGGGAATCGAGCCGAGTTGCTGCGTTCGTTCGAATACAGCGACGGGCTTCGGCTGCCGGGCGAGGCCGAGAACCTCTGGTCCGAAACGAATGCCCACGACGCGCTCGCTCAGTCTGTCGATGCGTTCCTTGACGTCGTCGACCGCTATCCGGAAACGAAGGCCGCGGCCGACGCGCTCTACTCGGCGGCGGTCGCACACGAACGACTGGCGAACTTCAACGGCTACTGGCGCTCGCAGTACGAGATAGGACTTCACGCCGGACGGAGAATGGTCACGTATGCCGACGTGGTTCGCCTCTACCCGAACTATCGGGTTCCGCGGGCGACGATCGGATGGGAACCGTCGACGCGCACGGTGAACGGAGGTCCGGCCTGGTCTCCGCTGCCCCCGAAACCGAAGCCCGTGCCGCTCTGGCGGCACTATGCGAAGCGGGTGCCCGAGGTGATCGCCGAATTCGGCGGTCCGGTCGTGACTGCAGTGACAGGCTCGGTCCGGACCGCAACGAGCTGGCTCGTCGATCTGGTCAAGCGAGCCACGATCCTTGCAATACAGGCGATCCTGCTCGCGGTGATCATCGGCGCCTGGATTTCCGCTGTACGATCGTCGCTCAAGCTGGCACTCGACGCCACCAACGGGCAGTGGCGGGCGAGGGCACTGCTGCCGGCCTCGTCGTCGTTCCGGCCGCGGGAGTACGCGTGGCTGACGTGGGCCGGTGCTCGTCTCGCGTCACTGAGACGCGACGACCGCTCGCCCCTTTCGATCGCCGGGCCGGGCGCGACAAATGACACGGCGCCTGCCGAAGCCCGTCTCGACGATCGCGTAATTCTCCTGATCGAGCGTGCGCGATTGTTCGTGTCGTCGACGCCTGAAGGACTTGCGCTCGTGCTAGTCGTCGTGACGCACCTCCCGATCCTGCTGTTCCTTGCGATGGCG
>CAZQBW010000364.1:0-4300 GCA_964591515.1 uncultured Clostridia bacterium | reverse complement strand
ATGGCGAACAGCAGGTAGGCCGTGGTGCCGTCGTCCCACGCGACGCCGTCCGGCACCTGCAGGCACGCGACCATGGTCGATCGGACCTTCCCGGCGTCCTTGGGGACGCCGTGCGGAATGGCGACGCCGTTGCCGAGGTAGGTTGTCGAGACTCGCTCGCGCTCGAGCATGCTATCGACGTAGTCGGGTTCGACGGCGCCGGCGCCGACGAGAAGGGAAGCGGCTTCGCGGATGGCCTCGACCTTCGATGCCGGACGAGCGCCGAGACGGATATCGGACGTGGTAAACGCGATCATCGATGGCCGCTCGGAAAGGTTCAGGACTGTTTGGACGGTAGGGGCTGCCGCCCGGGAGACGCGCCGGCTGCGCCTCGACGAGGTCCTCGTCTGCGCGACAATACGCTCAACGGAGTTGAATCGGAAACGTCCCCGGTTCTCCGGCTCCGGCGGCTACCGTCCGGCATCGTTCGTCCGTCGAACCCGCCCCCGAGCGGGCAGGTCAGTCGGTCAAGCGGTCGGCTAGCGCCCGAATGAGTGCTGCTCCGTCGCCGCGCCACGCGCTGCCGTGCATGCACGCGAGGGTGGACGGGTTCTTCGCTGCGAGTTTCTCGAGCAGCTCGCGTGCGTTCTTCGTGTGCGAGAAGTAGTCCATCTGGTGGCGGAACTCTTCGCTCGGGCCGAGGATGTCGGATTCGGTGAGCGCGGGCAGGTCGGTGCCACCCTGCGTGAAGAGATCGCCGCACAGCAGCGTCGAGGTGCGCTCCTCCATCAGAAAGCCGCATTCCCATGCGTGCGGAATGTGCGGCGCATCGATCCAGCGCACCGAGTGCCGGCCGAGCGAGACGAGCTCGCCGTCCGCGAGAGAGCGCGGCGCCCGGTCGGCAAGGTCGCCGATCGAGACCATCGCGGCCACCGATCCGCACAGCGGCATCGACCGCGGTGCCGCGGCGAGCCACTCGTTGAGCGAGCCGCATTCGTCGGCTTCCACGTGGGAAAACGAGATGTAGCGCAGGTCCTCGACCGGCATGACGGTCGCAACCGCCTCGCGGACGAGCGGGAACAACCTGCGCGGGCCGGTGTGGAAGAGCAGGGACTCGTCATCGACGATCAGGTACTGGTTGAACGAGAATCCGCCAGCACCTTCGATCGCGATCGGCGTGTTGATTCGGTAGATTCCCTCGGCGATTTCGTGAACGTTCGTTCCGGATTCGCGGTTCGTGATTGTCATGACGCTCTCCTAGTGAGTCTCTGGCCTTCGGCCGAATGCTGGTACGAATCGTGCGGCGCGCCGGTTCACACGGAGCGTCAGTTGCGCGATCTAGCTTTCGGTCGAAATCCCCGCGGCTCGGCGTCCGACGTGACCTCACGGAGACAGCCGCTTCGTCTCCGATGCCGAGCACCTGAGCAGCTTCTCCGTAACCTCGTGGCGTCCGTCCGATGTCCCGGCAGACAGTTCGGCGGCGCCGGGCTACCCCGGGATCTCGGCCTCGACGAGCTGGGCGAGCAGCGTCAGCGATTCCTGCCAGCCCAGGTAGCAGGCTTCGACCGGAATGACGGCGGGTATTCCTTCCTGAACGATGTTCAGCTCGGTCCCGCAGGATACCTGCTTGAGCGACACCGTCACGCGCATCTCTCCGGGCAGGTTCGGATCGTCGAACGAGTCCGTGTGGCAGATGAGTTCGCCCGGCACGAGCTCGAGGTACTCACCTCCGAACGAGTGGCTCGAGCCCGTCGAGAAGTTCGTGAACGACATCCGAAACGTACCGCCGACCCGCGCATCGACGTGGTCGACCTTGCCGGTGAATCCGTGCGGCGGTAGCCACTTGACCATGGCGTCGGCGTCGAGGAACGCCCGATAGACTCGCTCCGGAGTCGCCTTGAATACGCGGTGAAACCTGACGGTTCCTGTGCTCATATCGGTCTCTGCCTCCAATGGTACGTCCATCTCGGGATCGCAGGCCCCCGGGGTCGCGAAGGTACGAACGCCTCCCGACCGGGCGTCTAACATCCTCGCGCGACCCGGAACCGTCAAGTGTCACGTGCGCGCCGTGTGCCCACCTCTCGTCACGCTCTGCGAGAGCGCGCTGCTCAGAACTCCGCGACACACAGGTTCGACCAGGGCGTTCCCCTGGAGGGAGCCGGCCTTCCGGTCTTCTCTTCGTACAGCGAGACCATATCGAGGTTTGTATAGGTCCGAACGAGCGACAGGCCCTGAGCCTCGAGCCACTCCCGCACGTGCTCGGTTCCCTCGCGGAACCCGAACGACATGACCTCGCCGAATGCATCGAACCGTGCCTTGTTCCTTGCGAAGCCGTATTTATCCGGTCGGTCGTAGGCCTCGAGCAGGATGAAGTCGAAGAAGAGCCTCGACCCGGCCGACGAGAGGTTCCTGAGCTCGGCCACCGAGGCGCGGACGGCTTCTTCCGGGAGGTAGTGAATCACGCCCGACCACACCCAGAGCGTGGGTTTCGACGCATCGAAGCCCGCACCGCGCAGCGCCGTGCCGATCTCGTCGTCGCCAAAGGAGCACGGCACGTACACGAGGTTGCTCTCGTCGAGGTCAGGCCATTTCCGCAGCAGGCGGGTCACCTGCGTTCTTTTCTCGGCCTGCGTCGCCGGCAGGTCGACCTCGAAGAAGGTCCCGGGCGACTTGCCCGCCGTGCGTCGCTCGGCCCCGATTCGCAATCCGCTCGTGTCGAGGCCGGCTCCCAGGATCACCACCTGACTGTCCGGGTCTGCGTCGAGTGCCTCCCGGGCCATCGCGTCAGGCACCGCCTGGCGTGCGAACAGGAAGACGTCCACGCCCGGCGAAGTGCGAGAAACTATCGCACTCGTGAGCGCCGTTGCGCCGAGCCTGAGCAGAGCGACTCCCGCCCTGGCTCGAATCGAGGCGGAGCTCGAGCTGACCAGGTCGGCGGCGAGGTAATCAAAGGAACGACACTGCGTCGACGCAAAGACCGTGGCGCGGACCCCGGCACAATCATAGGCCGTCCGGGAGACTCTCTGTTGCGCAGCAAGTGTCGAGCTCATCGTGCAGTTCCTCGGTTCACGTCACTCCGGGAGCACCGCCACCGCCTCGATCTCGATCAGAAGGTCATCCCGCACAAGGCCCGCGACCCGTATGAGTGAGCTCGCAGGCGGGTTCGCCGTGTTGACGTGGCGGTCCCGTATTTCGCGAAACGTCTGCACCTGAGACATGTCGACGACGAAGACCGTCAACTTGGCGACGTCGACCATGGACGCGCCGACTGATTCGAGAGCGAGCTCGATATTTCGGAAGACCTGTTCCGTCTGGGCGGCGAAGTCGCCGGCGCCCACGACATTCCCGGATTGGTCGAGGGCGATCTGGCCGGAGATGAAGATCGTCCGCCCGGTCCGGACCTCCACCACGTGCGTGTACCCGGCGGTTGTCGAGAGCGTCTGTGGATTGAGGAATCGCATCGTCGGACTGCCTCCAGGTTACGTTCTGTTCGACCTTCGCGCCTTTGCGCCTTTGCGCGAACTTCTCGCAGTTCTGAAGAGGCTCGCGCAACGGCGCAGAGGCGCTAAGGTCGACGCTCGGCCTCGATCAGCTCGATGCGATTGCCGAAAGGGTCCGACACGAAGACCCGTCGACGTCCGGGCAGGTCTTCCGACGGCCTGATCTCGTATCCCGCCGATTCGAGCGCTTCCTCGAGATCCGCGAGGCCCGACACCAGGAGCGCCGGGTGAGCCTTGAGCGCCGCCCGAAAGCCCGGCTCGATGCCAACGTGGATCTGTTGATGTCCGCACTCGAACCAGGCCCCGCCACGAACGGCGAGCAGGGGAGGCTTGGCGAGTTCCACGAGGCCTAACAGGTCGCGATAGAACGCGCGTGCCGCATCCTCGCCACCCGGCGGGGCGGCAATCTGGATGTGGTCGATTCCAAGGACTTTCATACGTTCCCTTGGCGTCCCTTTACGCCGACTCGAGGGACCTGCGCACCTGTGCGACGGCAAAACCGGTCGGCGTCGGCGAGAGCTCAGGCGTCGACGCCCGCGCTGCGACTTCCCTCGCAGAGCGACTTGAGCTTCCGAAGCGCCTTCGGAAAGGTCTCGAGCATGAAGCCCTCCCACTCGGAAACCACCTCGATACTTACGCGAACCTCGGTGCCGCCGGGCACGTCTGCAAAGGTGTAGTTCTCGTAGGCCGGCGCCCAGCTGCGGATCTTGTCGCTCGACAGGTCCTCGACTCCGCCTGCGATCTCTCCAACGTGGCGAATCGAGATGAACTCGTGGAGGCGATTCTCCGCGATCTCCGACGACATGCCGTCGCCGTTGGGC
>CAZQBW010000363.1:0-4333 GCA_964591515.1 uncultured Clostridia bacterium | reverse complement strand
GAATCTGGAAGGCGAAACTGTAGCGGGACTTTTTCCGTTGGGCCGCACTCGAGCGCAGCGCCTGCGCCATCGCCGTCGGGTGCGGAGCATTCAGGATCGAGAGTCGTTCGACCATCTCCGGGAAGCGCGCTGCCATCGCCCACGCGATGACACCGCCCCAGTCGTGTCCGGCCAGATGGCATCGATCGTGGCCCAACGCTCGAACGAGACAGGCTACGTCCTCTACCAGAGTCCGAACGTCGTATCCAGTGGCCGGCTTTTCGGTCTCGTTGTAGCCGCGGAGGTCCGGAGCGACGACCCGGAACCTGGTGGCAAGGGCAGGTATCTGGTGACGCCACGAGTACCAGAATTCCGGAAACCCGTGCAGCAGGAGCAGCAGGGGACCGTCGCCAGCCTCGACGTAGTGAAAGCGAATGCCGTTGGCTCGGATGAACCCGTGGCGCCAGGGATGGGCAACGGGCGGCGGCGTCGCAGTCGATTGCACGCGCGCACTCTACCATGGACCTCGAAAGTGCCCGTCGATGGCCCGAGGCCCTCAGGAACGCGCGGTTGACACCCCTTGGAGCGCGGGCTACTCTCGAACGGACTCACACGCTTCTATGGCCGAGAACTGGTACGAAATCGAGTATTTACCGCGCTCCGAACTGTACGAGCAGCTGACCGCCAACACGGTCGAAGCGCTTTCGTCGGCCGGGACGACCGTGTTGCTGAAGCCGGCAACGAAACTCTTCGCACCCGGCGATCCGTCGGACCGCATGCACGTCGTCCAGAAGGGAATTGTCGAGATCTGGCGGATGGGTCTCGACGGCAAGCGGCAGATCGTTGCCTACCTAGGACCCGGCGATACGATCGGCGAGACGATCATGCTTACGGGATCGCGCCGTGAGTCTGAGGCCCGCACCTCGGGCGGCGCCGAGCTCCTCGAGATCCGCCGCGAGGCGTTCATAGATCTCTGCCGGAAGACTCCCGAGCTCATGATGCGAATGATGGTTGTCTTTGCGCACCGGCTCGAGGCCGCGTACAAGCGCGAGACGATCGAGCGACGACGCCAGCTCAAGGGCAGCCTTCAGCACTTCGACATCCCGACGATCCTGCAGGCGCTCGGGCGGTCGCAGGGGACGCTCACGATTCACAATGGACTCGGCGAGCGTCGAGCGGAAATCGAGAGCCAGAGTGGCGTGCTCCAGTATGCGCGCCTTGGGCATCTGCGCGGCATCGAGGCCTTCTATCAGCTTTTCGAGCTGCCTATCGAAGGCGAATTCGTGTTTCGTGAGGGAGTCCGCTTGCCTGCCGAGGACCGCGGGCCGTTGATCGGCAAGCCGCTGGATCAGTCGTTGATCCGGGCAATCAGCCTCGTCGACGAGGTTCGCGCGCTGATCGATCGATTCCCGGATCCCGATCGCCTCTACCTGCCGCGTTACGACGAAGTGAACTGGCCCGACGACGAGAATTTCGTCGTCGCGAACGACCTCTGGGCCTGCATGCACAAGGGACAGTCGTTTTCCGAAGCGATCGCGACGTTGCCGTATTGCCATGCCCGGCTCTACAAGGTGCTGGCGCGACTGCTGGATACCGAGCAGATTTCCCCGGCGTGAACCGGCAACCGTGCGCGTGACGGCCTCAGTTCGAGCGGTGATCTGCGCGGTCCTCGTCCTCGCATCTGGAGTTGAACCTGGAGCAGCTCAGGGACCCGCGCCCGGAACGAAACGGTTCGACACGGGATACGGGTTCTCGATCGACCTTCCGGCCGGTCTCGAACGCGGACCACAGGCGGGAAACGCCCGCCTCGTATTCGCGAACAGCGCAGAGGACTTCACGGTCGTAGTCGCGAACTTCGGACCGAAGCAGGAGGACACGGCGGCCGCCGGCCGGGTCTATCGCGAGAGCTTCAACAAGTCGGGAATGACCATCGAGACCGAGTCGGACGTCGTCGTTTCGTCGGTGCCCGCGCGGCGGTTCGTGATGAAGTTCGACAGTCCGTCCGGAGCGGGGCACGCCGAGGCCGTGCTCTTCCCGGTTGGCGACGAAATGTTTGGCGTGATTGCCATCGTTCCGATCGCAGGACTCGAGGCACGCCGGCAGATGCTCGGCCGCGTCCTGGACTCGATCAGACTGGGAAAATGAGCCCGCTCGAGCGTATGGCTCGTTCGATCTTCGACGCGGTCATCGCCGATTGCGACCCCGAAGCCGCATTCGAACGAGCCGTCTCGGCGCAGTCGGGCGAGTGGATCGTCAATGGAGAGCGCGTCGACCTTCGGGCCGCGAGCGACGTGCGCGTCCTCGCGCTCGGCAAGCCGGCGCTGGCACTCGTGCGCGCTTGCGTCCGGGCGCTCGAACGCGCGGGCGTTCGGACCGAAGCGAGACGCGGCGTCGCTGCCTTGCCGGCCGCCGATGTGCGGCTGGCCGTCGCTGCGGGCGGCTCGTGGCTCCATGCCGAGCCGGCCGGGCATCCAGTGCCGGACGCCGGCAGTTTTCGAGCGGGTCGCCGGCTTCTCGATCTGTGCTCTTCGGCCGCGACGGCGCAGACTCTGGTCGTCGCATTGGTCGGGGGAGGTGGCTCCGCGATGGCGGAGTGGCCCGTGCTCGACGGCGCAACGGTCGACGAGTTCGCGGAGTTGAACCGGCGCCTCGTCAGATCCGATCTGTCAATTCGCGAGATCAATGCAATTCGAAAGCGGGTCTCCGCGATCAAGGGCGGCAGGCTCGCGATAGCGGCACGGCCGGCGCGCGTCTGGACGTTCATTGTCTCGGACGTCGAGTGCGGCGACGCAGCCTCGGTCGCTTCGGGTCCGACGATGGAGGACGATTCGACGCTGGATGAAGCGCTCGACGCGATAGCGAGGTCCGGGTTGGACGCGTCGGAGACCGAGCCTAGTTCGAGGCTCTTGAAGCCGGCGAACCTATGCGAAGTGCCCAGGTGGTCCAGCGCCGACCGGGAACGCTCGCGGCACGTCGTCCTGCTCGACGCGCGAGACGTAACGACTTCCGCAGCGCGCCACGCTGCACGAGCCGTCGACATAGTCCGTGATCTCGGCGTCGTCGACGGCCCGGTCGAGTCGGTTGCCCGACGACACGTCGACGAGCTCGAAAGCCTGACGGTCGCCAACCCCGGAGCCACCTGTGCGGTGGTCTCGGCCGGAGAAGCGACGGTCCGCGTTCGCGGTTCGGGCTCCGGCGGACGCAATCAGCACCTTGCCCTTGTCGCGCTGCTCGACGTGCGCGATCGACGGATCGAGCTTTCTGATTTCGCGATCCTGAGCGCCGGGACCGACGGGACGGACGGCGATTCCGACGCCGCGGGCGCGGTCGCCGTTCCCGCGCTCCACGACGCTGCGCGACTTCGCGGATTCGTCGCGGCTTCAACGCTCGCGCGCTTCGATTCGGCCAGCTTCTTCTCAGCACTTGGCGCTCAGGTCGTGTGCGGACCCACGGGAACGAACGTCCGCGACCTCAGGGTCTTCCTCGGAGTAGGCGGCTGACCGTGTGCCGCCGATGCGGTATGCTCACGGCCGATGACGCGAAGAGTCCTGATCGTCGATGACGAGGAGGCCGCCCGGTACGGCATCCGACGCGCCCTCTCACGCGAGGGTTACACGCTTGACGAGGCCGGCTCGACCTACGAGGCGCGCCGCCGCGTGACGGCGGCCGCACCTGACTTGATCCTCCTCGATGTGAACCTGCCGGGGGAGAGCGGACTCGAATACCTGACGGAGCTTGCGGCGATGCCGGCGCCGCCACTGGTCGTCATCATCACGGCACACGGAAACGAACGGATGGCCGTCGACGCCATCAAGAGCGGCGCCCACGACTATCTCTCGAAGCCATTCGACGTGGATGAGCTTCGGATAGTCGTCAAGAACGCCCTCGAGACGGTGGCCCTTCGCCAGGAGAACCGTGCACTTCGAACCCGCCTTGCCGGCGCGAGCGGTTTCGGCACGATGATCGGCAAGAGCGACGGAATGAAACGCGTGTTCTCGACCATCGAGAAGGTAGCGGAAACCGACGTCACGGTGCTCATTCGCGGCGAGTCCGGAACCGGCAAGGAGCTAGTAGCGCAGGAGATCCACCGACGCAGCAGCCACCGGACTGGCGAGTTCGTCGCAATGAATTGCGCGGCGATGCCATCCGAGCTCATCGAGTCGGAGCTCTTCGGGCATGAGAAGGGCTCGTTCACCGGTGCTGCCGCGCGGCGAAAGGGGAAGTTCGAGGCCGCGGACGGAGGCACTATCTTCCTCGACGAGATCGGCGACATGAGCACGACGACGCAGGCGAAAGTGCTGCGCGTGCTCGAGAACCGGAAGGTGGAGCGACTGGGAGGCGACGCCTCGATTCC
>CAZQBW010000362.1:0-4354 GCA_964591515.1 uncultured Clostridia bacterium | reverse complement strand
ATTGGACTGACGATGCGACCGCTCCGCGGTCGGACCGAGGTGGGCGGCGGTACCGCGGGTCGCGTGTGCTCGTTGCACTCGCCCCCGCGACCCACGGCTATTACCTTCGACCGCTCCGCGGTCGATCCTCTCAGTGGGCCAAACTCGAGTTCGACAGCTCCGCGGTCGATTTTCGACCGCGGAGCGGTCGCTGAGCGCCTTGGGCGCGGTTCCGGAATCCTGCAGATCGGTGGCGATATCGATCGTCCCAACATCTCGCAAGCAACAAGCCTTCAGCGATTCACTGCGTCGAATTCTGGCGGTGCCTTCTCCGTGAATCGGTGGACTAGTTAAACTCGAACTCGAACGTCCGGCTGCCGCTCGGCACTCGCTTCGGAATGAGACTCTTCAGGCGTTGAGGCTGAATGCGCGGGTCGAGCAGTCCGTGCCTCACGAACTCGACCAGATCGGCAAACTCCTCGTCGGTGAGCTCGGTCGGCGTCTGCAGCAGTGGATCGAGCCGGGCGAGCACGGGCTCGACCGGTCCGGGCGCGCCCTGCAGGTCGGGCGGAAGCGCTGACGGCGAGTAGTTGCGCGCCGACGTGGCCGGGTCGAGATGGTGACGAATCGCATCCTCTAGCCGGAGGAAGGCGCCGTTGTGCATGAAAGCCGGCATTACTGCGGCGTTTCGAAGCGGCGCCGTCCGGAACAGGTATCGATCCGCGGGGTTTCCAGTGACCTGCTCGAGTCCGAAGTCTTCGTTCGCCCCCGGGCCATCGAAGGGCACATTCCCGCTCGAAGGGACGACCTGCGGGACTCCGATGACGTGCTGCTTGAAGTCGCTGAACATCTCGTTCGACTGTCCATCCACCCGGTGACACTCGACGCACCCGGCCTTCCCGAAGAAGAGCAATGCGCCGCGCTTCTGGCTCCTGGTCATCGCACCGCGCTCACCGCGCGCGAAGCGGTCGACGGGCGCGTTTGCGAAGACCAGCGTGAATTCGAACTCGGCGATCGCGGCGCTGAAGTGGTCGTAGGTGATCGGCGCTCCCGCCGCGACGTCGGGAAATGCCTTGCCGAACCGCTTCCGGTAGTTCGCGTTGTCGTTGAGGCGCCGAATCACCTCGTCGCGGATGTCGGCGCTGGTTCCGGGAAACTCGAAGCCGGCGGCCTCGACGCGTTCCGTGGGAGGAATGAACGCCTGTGCGACGAGCAGATGCGGCACGTAGGAGAGGGTCAGTCCCTCGGGCTGCGGAAACTGGAAACCGGCGCTGTTGTCGAACGGATCGCCTGACAATGCCGCGAACCGCGAGTTCCACATCAGCGTGGGGTACAGGGCGGTATTCGCGGCAAGTGGAGCGCGACGTTGATTGCGCGGACCCGTCCGGCCCGGGCCGACGATGTTGTTGTTGCCGACGCCGATGGCGATCGGCTGCGTGTCGCCGAACCCGTTCGTCGGAGAGTGACAGCCCCCGCAGGTGTTGTCGCCATTCAGGCCGCCGATGACGTCGAACCAAAGCAGCCGACCCAGATCGGCTCGCTTCGACTTGATCGGACGCCCGAGTTTCTCCGCAAACTTCGCTTCGATGGTGCCGGTGAAACCGTGGCTTGCGAGCGCGGCCGAAAGCTCATCATCGAGCGCGCTGTCGGTGTCGGCCAATCCACTCTGCAGTCCGGCGAGGCAGAGGACCGATGCCGCAAAAACGCAGAAAACCGCCCGCTGTGCGCGGGTGACGAGACTCCTGCTGTTCATGGCGAACCTCCATCGCGTGTGCTCCTCAATGGGGGCACCGCTCCCGTCCAGCGCGTGGTGGCGCTGAAGGGTGCCGCTCTATGAACGAGGGGGTGTCGCCTCGCCTACTTCGATACAGCCTCTGGCTACACGCGATCCTTTGATGAAGGCGTAACGAAGGCTTCGATCTGGTGAGCCCATCGAAGCAGCATCGTCCGCAGTCCCAAACTGAACTTCTCGGGCAATCGTGTCAAGAGTGGACAGGATTGCAGGAGTTCGAGAAGAGCAACGCCGATTGCGCGGATCTGAACGGAGAATCAGATCCGTGTGGATCCGCTCGATCCGCCCAATCCGCGTTGCTCTTCTCCGAGAACGCGAGCCGCAATGGCCTCGACCGGTGACGGGCCACCCGGAGGGGCGTCCAGGAATCACTGTGAATACCGCGCAATCCCGGCCGCGAGCCGGACCACTGGAGAAGACCTCATGAATTGGAAAGTCCGACTGTTCACGACGGCGGGAATCGCGTCGATGCTCGTCGCCGGAGTGCCGGCGATCGGATTCGCCCAGTCAGGCAGCGAGCCGCAGGCCCCGTCGACCCGCGCGCGCCTGACCACGAGGCCGGGCCTCGAGTACAAACTGCTCGCGACGAAGCGCTCGAGCACGATGCAGAAGGAGCTCAACGAGGCCGCCGCCGAGGGATTCCGGTTCCTCGCCGTAATGAAGGGCGAGACGGGGTTTGCCGGCGACGAGATCGTGAGCATTCTGGTGCGCGACTCCGCCGCCCCGGCGGCGCGTTACGAGTACCGGCTGCTCGCCACGTCCAAGACGTCGACGATGCAGAAGGAGCTGCAGGAGGCCGGCGACGCGGGCTTCGAATACCGCGACCAGACGGTTCACGGGGAAGTCATGACGATTCTCGAGCGTGATCTGGAGGCGCCCATCGTCCGGTACGAGTACCTGCTGCTGGCGACGAAGAAGACTTCTACGATGCAGAAGGAGCTTCAGTCCGCCGGCGAGGCCGGGTTCGAGTTCGTGGGCGTCACCGTGGCGCAGACGTCACTGGGCGGATCGGAAGTCGTCACGATCCTTCGGCGCAGGGTCGACCGGTGAGTACGCGGTTGTTCCGGGCACTCTTCGTTCTACGGTCCGTCAGTTCTGAATCCTGTCAATCCTGAGAATTCTGCAGGCCTGTCCGTGCAACCGGAACCGCTCGCGGACGTCATGGAAAGAGACGCAGTTATGCGGCAGAAGGCCGAATTCGAGACGCGCGAGGAATTCGGAATGAACATCAGACGTCGTGGAGTCATCGTGCTTGCGGTTGTGCTCCTGGCAGGCTGTCATGCACCCGTCGAGACCGTGGAGCGAGAGCACGCAAGTGCGGTCGGTGCGATGCGGGCCGGCTCAATCGAGCCCGAAGGTGAGGCGCCGTGCAACGCCGAACGGAGGCATGCCGCCGCCAGTCTCAATGCCGTCGCCTCCGACTTCCGGGCGTCCGGTCCCGAGATCTCGGTCGCGAAGCTCGTGGAGCTGGATGCGCGAATCCGCGCCGTGGTCAACGGAAGGCCATCAAAACCGGAGTGCTGGCTCCACAAGGGGCTTTACGACCCGGCTTGGGAAGAGATCGGCATTCGGGTCGGCTACAACGAGAACATCGAATATTCCGGCTCTCTGCTGCGGCTGGCGCACGCGCTCGATCCGGATTCTCCCGACCGGGCATCGACGCTCTTCGCGACCATCCGCGACGTCGAGACCACGGCGTTCCCGCACGTCCCCGATCTGCGGGCCTGTCGTCGGTATGAGAGGGAATTCCCCAACGGCCCGTTCGCCAAGGAGGTCTTCGCCGCCGTCGCGAGCGTCAACAAGGATCTCTTCATGATTCTTCGCGAAGGTAGGAGCGGCAGGAACTGGGACTGTCGGCTCGCCACTTTCGTTACCGACAAGCCACTGGAGATTCAGCGGGATCGCGCGCAGCGTCTCGCGCTCGACTATTACGACAAGGCGCTGGCAATCGACCCGACGGACGAACGCCTTCGCGAGCTCCGCGATGCGATCGCCGACGGGACGGTGAACTCCTGGCACTACTGCGGCTGCTGAGGGAGCAGAGACTCGACGCCGCATTGCGGTGACAGAGATGCTGCCCTGTCCAGAGCCGGGGCGGTCCATTCCCGGCTCTGAACTTCCTCCCTCACGGATTGAACAGCCTGGCGAGCGCGAAATCGAGGCCATCGGACACCGTGGTGACGGCTCCCGCGGCGACGATTCGGCCGTCTGTCGGCTGAATGAACAGGTCCGCGAACCCGCCGAACGTGCCGGCGCCATAGTCGATGACTGCGATGCCTCCGTTCCCGAACGTCGGGTCGAGCACGCCGGCCGCCGATGCCCGCGCGACGTACGCCTGGGACCCCGCGGAGCCGCAAAAGACGAGGCGCCCATCGCCGAGTCGTCGAGCCGACGAGGCCGCGCTGCTCGGGGCGAGGACGAACGTCGCGAGTCCCGACATTCCGAACGTTGAATCCGGCAGTCCGTTCGTACCGAGCCGCAGCAGGAACGCGTTGAATCCTTCCTGCTGGGCGTTCAGATAACCACCGGCGATGACCGGCCGACCGTCAGGCTGAATGAGCACGGAACCGATTAGAAACGTCT
>CAZQBW010000361.1:2008-4364 GCA_964591515.1 uncultured Clostridia bacterium | reverse complement strand
GCCTGCGCCAGCTCGAGGATCTCCTGCCCGAACCACGGCATCTCGCGATCGGCATTTGCCCTGTTGAAGTCGATGATCGCCGCCAGCGACTTCACCGGAGCGCCGGGTCCGAGGCCGGCGAGGTAGGCGTTGAGATCAGCCTTGAATTCGTAAAGCAGCACCTCGAACTCCGGCGCCCCGATGTCGCCAACATTCGGCATCGTGACGTCGATCGGGACCGCGCCCGCTTTCTTCATGGCATCGGCGGCTTCGGCGATCAGTTTCCGAACTCCCGGATTGTTGCCGACCAGATTCTGGACGATTCCGATTCGCGCGCCCTCGAGCCCCTTCGGATCGAGCGCCGACGACAGTCCGCCTCTCCAGTTGACGCGCGCCCCCCGCGTCGACGCATCACGCGGATCCTCGCCAACCATGACCTCCAGCAGCGCCGCCGCATCGGCCACCGTGCGCGCCATCGGTCCGGCCGTATCCTGGCTGTGCGCGATTGGAACGATCCCGGATCGGCTGACGAGTCCTAAAGTCGGCTTGATGCCGACGATCCCGCACGCCGATGCCGGTGCGACTACCGATCCGTCCGTCTCGGTGCCGACCGCCACCGCGCAAAGGCTCGCCGAGACCGCGACACCCGATCCGCTGCTCGACCCGCTCGGATTCCGGTCGAGTGCATACGGATTCCTGCATTGTCCCCCGCGACCGCTCCATCCGCTCGTCGAGCGCGTGGACCGGAAGTTCGCCCATTCGCTCTGATTGGTCTTGCCGAGCAGCACCGCACCGGCTTCGCGCAGTCGCGCAACGACGTGCGAGTCTCGCACCGGCCGCGCGCCAACGAGGGCGAGCGATCCGGACGTTGTCGCCATGTGGTCCGCGGAGTCGAGGTTGTCCTTCACGAGCACAGGAATGCCGTGAAGCGGCCCCCTCGATCCCTTGCCGGCGCGCTCGATGTCCATTGCATCGGCGATGGCCGCGGCATCGGGATTCACCTCGATGACGGACCGCAGCATCGGTCCGGAACGGTCGAGCGCCTCGATTCGCTCGAGGTACATTTCGACAAGGCGTCGCGACGAGACAGCCCCGGACGCCATGGCCTTCTGCAGATCGGCAACCGTCGCCTCGGCAAACGGGAACTCAGGGACCGAGGTCTGCGCCGCGACGTTGGGCGCTCCAGTGTGGATCGCGGCGACACCGATGGCGCCGGCGGCAATCGTGCCTACGAACTCGCGACGCGATCGTTGACGACCATCGCCGTCGCTGCCGCTCACGAGTCCGACTCCATCGAAAGCTTCTCGAGCAGGGCGCGGACGTCCGCAACATGCTTTTCCGCCGCGAACGTGTGATCGAACACTCCGCGCACGACACCCTTCGCATCGACGACGTACGTCACCCGCTTGCTGATCGGCAACAGCCCGCCAAGCATCGTCGCGCCGCAGGCCTTCGAGATGGATCCGTCTTCATCCGCAAGCAACTGGAAAGGCAGTCCGTGACGTTCGATGAACTTCCGGTGGCTGTCGACCGAGTCACGGCTCACTCCGATGACCGTCGCACCCCGCGTTTCGGCGATCTCGGCGAAGTTGTCGCGGAACGAACACGCCTCGCGTGTGCATCCCGGCGTGAAATCCTTCGGGTAGAAGTAGATGACGAGAGGCTTTCCCACGGCATCCGAGCTGCTCCAAGTGGAGCCATCCGAAAGCTGACCTGAGACTTCCGGAAGTCGCGACCCGATCGAGAGCGCCATGCTGTCCTCCTTGAAAGGGCGGGAGCGCGAGGTGACGAGACCGAGCGCCATTGGCCGTGCGGGCGGATTGTGCGGCGCCGGCTCAGCTGTCCGAGGGACGCAGTTTTGCGAGCTCTTCGGCGTCGAGCTTGTCCATGTATTCGCGGGTGAATCCGAAAAGCTCACCGAGCCGGTTCACGTGCTCGGCGTCGAGGCCCGAAAGCTTGCCGTCCTTGACGAAGTGCGGCAGGACCTTGCGATAGAGCTCCGTCAGGCCCGGCCGCGCGTCTTCGAGCGTCATGCCGTACTGGCGCACGACCGCAAGTACGCCGTCGTGGTAGATCTGGAAAATGGGGCTGCTCGCGACGAGGTTGTTGACGCGACGCATTGCGTTCGCCTCGTACTTGTTACCGAAGAACCGTCCCCAGAAAGTCTCGGGATCCAGCTCGACTTCTTCGAGTCCGTTGTACGTCATAGCGCGGTGTTTTACCGGCAGGTGGCTCGGGTGTCAACGGAGGAGGGACGGTAGTCGCCCGTGTCGAAAGACCTCCCGCCCTTTGCGCGAAGCGCCTTGGAGTGCGGCGCGCAGCGCCGCTTTGGATTCCCTCTCAGATCATTCCGATCGACGACTCTTCCAAAGCGGCG
>CAZQBW010000361.1:0-1908 GCA_964591515.1 uncultured Clostridia bacterium | reverse complement strand
CAGGAGAGCCTGCTTGCGCCGCTCGAGCGGCGGGCACTGCTCTGGATGGCGTGCCGCATCCCGGCGCGCATCGGTCCTGACCACCTGACCGCGCTCGGACTCCTTGCGTTGCTCGCGGCCGGCGCGTCCTACGTCTTCGCCTCACGCTCTCCGTGGATGCTCGTTGCCGCCAGCCTGTTCATCGTCGTGAACTGGTTCGGCGACAGCCTCGATGGCACGCTCGCGCGCGTGCGGGACCGCCAGCGTCCTCGATACGGCTTCTACGTTGATCACGTCATAGACGCCGTTGGCGCAACGGCCATTCTCGCCGGGATTGCGGCCAGCGGGCTCGCGACCCCGCTCGTCGCCGCCGCGCTTCTCGTTGCCTTTCTGCTCTTCTCGGTCGAAACTTATCTGGCAACGTACTGCGTCGGCACTTTCCGGCTCTCGCACTACGGCTTCAGCCCGACCGAGATGCGGCTGCTGCTGATCGCCGGCAACGTCGCAGCGATCTGGCGGCCTTCGGTCACGATCGGTGGCCGGGCCATGCCGTTCTTCGACGTAGGATTCGCGATCGCCACGGCCGTGATGATCGGGCTCTTCGTCTGGTCGTCGGTCCGAAACGGCCTTCGACTGGCCCGTCTCGAGCGGCTGTGAGCCACCATCGCACCGCAGCCCGCGTTCGTCTGTTTCGCCGCTGGATGCGCTTCAACGCCGTCGGCGTGACCGGAATCGCCGTCCAGCTCGTGCTGCTCGCGATCCTGACGCGCGCCGGAGTCGGCGTGCTCGCTGCGACGGCACTGGCCGTCGAGGCCTCGGTGCTTCACAACTTCCACCTGCACGTGCGCTGGACGTGGCGCGACCGCGGCCTGGTCGGCTCAGGCCTGGCCCGTGCGTTCGTCCGATATCACGTCACGAACGGCGCGATCTCGATCGCCGGCAACCTGGGACTCATGGCGCTATTCGCAGGCGAGGCCGGTCTGCCGCCGCTCGTGGCAAACGCGCTGTCGATCGCGATCCTCGGCGTCATCAACTTCCTCATCGCCGACCGCGTGGCGTTTTCTCCACGGGCTCGTCCTCTCGTACACGAACCTGCACGCGTCAGCACGCCTTCGAAGTGAACGGCTCCGTGTACCAGAACCGGGCGCGGTGATACGTGAGTCAACCATCTGTGTCGGAGTCCGCGGCGAGCTTGCGCAGCTTGTAGCCCAGATCGCTGCGCGAGAGCCCGAGCCGGCGCGCGGCCTCCGCCTGCACGCCATCCGATGCGCGAAGGGCACGCCCGACAATGGCCGATTCGATCGAACGCAGCGTCTTTCGGAGGTCGATCGTCTCGGGCAGCGACGCGAGAAACGCCTCGACGGGATCAGGGGCCGATTCTGCTGCCGATTCTGCTGCCGATTCCGCTGCCGGCTCGACGTCCGCCTCGTCAGGCGGAAGCAGGAAGTCGATCGGGCCGATCTCGTCGTTCGACGACAGAATGCAGGCCCGCTCGATCAGGTTACGCAACTCGCGCACGTTGCCCGGGAACGCATAGCGCCTGAGCTTTTCGAGTGCCGCGACGCTCACCCGGCGGGGCGGAATCTTCAGCTCACGCGCCACGACCTTGAGGAGGTGCTCGACGAGCTCCGGAAGGTCTTCGAGCCGATCTCGAAGCGGCGGAATCTCGATCGGGACCACGGCAATCCGGTAATAGAGATCGTCGCGGAACAGCCCCTCGCGCATCCGCTCGAGCAAATCGCGGTGCGTGGCCACCACGATCCGGACGTCGACCGATCTTGGACTCGTCGACCCCACACGCGTCAGCTGCCCGTCGTTGAGCACCCGAAGCAGCTTCGCCTGCAGACCGAGCGACATCTCTCCGGCCTCGTCGAGGAACAGCGTTCCGTGATTGGCAGCCTCGAACAATCCGCGACGCGCCCGATCGGC
>CAZQBW010000360.1:0-4380 GCA_964591515.1 uncultured Clostridia bacterium | reverse complement strand
CGATCGCGAGTGTCCGGAATCCCATCCGCAGGCTGTTGAGGATCGCGGCAAGGGTCGTCGGTCCCGCCACGACCACAGAGCACGAGAGGTGCAGCTCCTCGACGAGCCCCGGCTGCCGCAGGACTTCCGCGTACAGGCCTTCGGTCGGAAGAAACAGGATCGCGAAGTCCGTCGTTCGCGGCGGATGCAGGTACTTGTCGCGGATCTGCTGTCCCGAGAGACGAACGGCCCTCGCCAGCGCTGCCGTTGCCGAGGCCACGCGGTCGGGCTCGCCCGTCTCCGACGCCTCGACGAGCCGCAGGTAGTCCTCTTGCGGGAACTTGGAATCCACGGGAAGAAAGACCTCGGTGCGTGAAGCGTCCCGACCCGGCAGCCGGATAGCGAACTCGACGACGGCGCGCTCGTCGTCGGCCGGCTGGAAGTTCTCGACGTATTGCTCGGGCGTGAGGATCTGCTCGAGGATCGCGCGCAACTGCACTTCGCCCCAGGTGCCGCGCAGCTTCACGTTGGTAAGCACCTTCTTGAGGTCGCCGACGCCGGTCGCGAGCGACTGCATCTCTCCGAGTCCGCGCTGGACGGCTTCGAGCTGGTTGCTGACGAGCTGGAACGACTCGCCGAGCCGCTTCTCGAGCGTCCCGTGCAGCTTCTCGTCGACCGTGACGCGCATCTCCTCGAGCTTTCGCTCGTTGCCTTCCTGCAGCGCCTTCACTCCGGTTGCGAGCGAGACCCGCAGCGTCTCGAGGGCCGCGAGGTTCTGGCTGTTTGCATCCGCGATCCGCTGACCGAGCGCCGCAGCGGCGGCTTCGCTCCCTTGGCGCAGCTCGTCGCGGAGGGCGCGCGCCGCAGCGGCGTCTTCCTCGCGCCCGTGCCTGAGCTCCTCACGAAGGGTTCGCAGCAGTTCAGCCTCGCGCCGCGCCGGGTCGCGCGCGAGCACGAGGATGCCGACGACGAGATTCGCAATCGCCGCGACGAGAAGGACGATGAGGAGGATCTGCGGGTCCATGGTTGCTGAGCGGGGGCGATTGTAGCGCGAACGTGGTGAACTCTGTGCTCTCCGTGCCTCTGTGCTCTCTGTATGCCAACGGCATTGGCGTTGCCATACAGAGAGCACAGAGGCACAAAGGACACAGAGTCGAGCGCGCCATCGAGACTTATGCTGACGGACGTCCCGGGGACCGGTTAGAGTAGCGGATCTTTGCGAAAACCCAGGTCGACGAAATGGACGTCGGAAACCGACTCGCCATGAAACAGATCCTCCGAGAAGCATTCAACGTTGCGCTCATCGTCCTCGGCATCTTCTCTGCCGCGTTCGGGATTCACGGGTTCCTGCTGTCGAGCAACCTCATCGACGGCGGCGTGACCGGGATTTCGATGCTGCTCGCGCAGACGACGGGACTGCCCCTTGCGGTCCTGTTGCCTGTCATCAACGTGCCGTTCATCGCGCTCGGCTACAAGCACATCGGGAAGGCTTTTGCCGTCCGCAGCACGCTGGCGATCGCCGGACTGTCGATCGTGTTGGCGACGGTGCACTTTCCGGACGTGACGGCGGACCTCGTTCTCACCGCGGTCTTCGGCGGGTTCTTTCTCGGTGCCGGGATCGGCCTGGCGATTCGCGGTGGAGCGGTTCTCGACGGAACCGAGGTCGCGGCCCTGTTGATCAGCAAGCGCTCGAGCATCCTGCGCGTGGGAGACGTGATCCTCGGACTCAACGTGGTGATCTTCATCGTCGCGATCTGGGTGCTCGGGGTGAACCAGGCGCTCTATTCGATCCTGACGTACGTCGCGGCGTCAAAGACGCTCGACTTCGTCATCAACGGAATCGAGGAGTACACGGCGATGATCATCGTCTCGCCGGAGAGCAACGCGATACGCGAGTCGATCACGTGGAGGCTCGGCCGCGGCGTGACGGTCTACAAGGGCGAGGGAGGGGTGTCGGGAGCGCCGCAGGACATCCTGTACTGCGTGGTCACGCGGCTCGAGATCGGGCGGGTGAAGACGATCGTCCGCGAGCACGATGCGTCCGCGTTCGTTGTGACGCACGCATTGTCGGACGTCGACGGCGGGGTCCTTCGACGGGCCGTGAATCACTGAACCGGAACCCCGAGCGGTAGCGAGGGGCCGCCCTCACGACGTAATGACGTCAGGCCGCACGGCCGGCCCCTCGCTACCGCTCGGGGTTCTGGTCTTACTCCTCCGGCATCGTCAGCGTGACGATTGCGAGCGTCGCGCCCTGCGGATCCTGGAACAGCGCGAACCGCCCGACGTCGGGTATGTCCATCGGATCCATCATCGTGTTTCCGCCAAGCTCCTTGGCCTTCGTCACCGTCGCGTCGCAATCCGCGACGTGCACGTACGGCATCCAGCACGGGGGCGCGTCCCCGAACTGCTCGTTCATCTGCAGCATGCCGCCAATCGGGATCCCGCCGTTCGTCCACTCGCCGTACGGCATCGGCCCCGAATCCTTGTGGAACAGACCCCACCCGAACAGCTTCGTGTAGAAGGCCTCGGCCGCGTCCCGATCCCGCGTCCACAGCTCGGACCAGCAGAACGATCCGATCGGGCCGATGTGGTCGGATCCACGGTGCATCTTCGGTTCCCAGATCGAGACGTGGGCGCCCGTCGGATCGGCGATTGCCGCCATCCGCCCGAACGTCGAGACGTCGAATGGTCCCGCCATGACGATCGCGCCGAGCTCTGTCGCCTTCGCCGCCGTGGCGTCGGCGTCCGGGGTGGCGACGTAGGTCATCCAGTGTGGCGGAATGCCCTGGTCGCGCATCTCGGGCCCCAGTTCATACATTCCGCAGATCGAGTTGCCACCGTGAAAGACCATGCCGTACGGCATGCCGGCATCGGTGTTCACCTCCACGTCCCAGCCGAAAAGTGCGCCGTAGAAGGCTTTGGCGGCGTCGAAGTCATTCGTGCCAAGCTCGAACCAGCAAAAGTTTCCTGGCGTGTTCGCTGACATTCGGTCTTTCTCCTTCGTGCGAGCCGTGGGCTCGGAAATGGCGCCGTTCGGCGCGTCACGGAATCGACAGAGGTGGGGTGGCAACGGCCAGTAACGCACCTGCGGTCGGTTCCTTTCGCGTCATTTCAGTGGTCTGCCATCTGGGCCGAATTCCCGCCATGACATCGACGGGACCGGGCTCTCCAGGTCGGCGTACTTTCCGTGATAGAGGTCCGTCACCGGGCCCTCGACGGCCCAGAAGGTCACCTGGCCGATCCGCATGCCGGGGTAGACGCGCGCCGGAATGACGGCGTGCATCTGGAGCGTGAGCTGGTTGGCCGAGCCGAGGTCGATGAGGTCCGCGGTGATGTTGGTGAAGACGCCGAGCCGTCCGACCGACGACCGTCCGCGGATGATCGGGACGTAGGTCGCGCTGCCGATCCGCTCGAGGGTGTTGAAGAGGTACACGCGCGCCGGGTCGAGCAGGATGCCCTCGGGCGGAACTGGCAGGTCCTCGGTCGGGTTGTCGATCGCGGCGTCGAGGACGCGGTCGCGATACACCTTGCAGCGATTGCCGAGCCGGAAATCGACGCTGTTCGGGCCGACGAGGGCTTCGTCGAACGGATCGATCGTGATGCGGCCGTCGCGGACAGCGGCGGTGATGGCGGGGCCGGTGAGAATCAAGGGGACGGCTCCTTTGCCGGGGGCGGTGATTCGGGGCCGATTCCGTTCGATGGCGACGAGAGGGCCGAGTCGCGGCTCGTGACGGGCCCCCGGTCGCCGAGGTAGCGGCCGGTGTAGGCGGCCGTCGTGCCCATCGCCGTCCAGAACGCCACCTGGCCGATGCGCATCCGCGGGTAGACGACAAGCGGCTGGACGACCTTCAGTTCGAGGGTCCAGTTCGAGACTGCGCCGATGTGGCCGAGGTCCGCCGTGATATTCAGGTAGAGCCCGAGCCGTCCGAGCGACGAGCGTCCGAGCAGCGTCATCGCGTAACGTTCGCTTCCGATCAGCTCCTCGGTCGCGCCGAGGTAGAGCCGTCCCGGCTCGAGCGTGAAGCCCGAGTCCTCGATCGTCACGCGGCGCGGCTCGCCGGTTTCTCCCGGCTCGATGATGACGAGCTCGGGCTGCAGCCGGTAGTCGTAGCTGTTCGGGCCCAAGTGTCGGGCGTCGAAGGGCTCGATGCGGATGTCGCCGCGGTCGACGGCGTCTCGAATGGCGTGTCCGCTCAGGATCATCGCGCACGGTCCCTCGAAGTACGGGAGCGGCGGGAAAGTCCCGCCGTTCGAAGTGGAGCGCTTCTACCACGCGGGCCTCCGGCGGGCAATGGGGGCGGACCCGGATGCCGGCGTCGCGGGCGCGGCGGGTGGCCGGGCGAAACGCGACCGGACGATCGAGGGGTGGGAGAGTCTGCTCGCTGCTCAGGAGTGTCTCCC
>CAZQBW010000359.1:0-4428 GCA_964591515.1 uncultured Clostridia bacterium | reverse complement strand
CGTGGGGGTTGCGGGACGATTGACGGGAGCCTCGGGTGAAGCTCGACGCCTTGCGGAGGCGCTCCGTTCGGCCGATACGGGACGGGCGAGGTCGGCGCTGACGGCCGTCGCCGATGCGCTCTCGGGCTCGGCGTCGCAACTGGCCGCGTTGCTGGATACGCGGGCGGCCGTCAGAGGTCCTTCTGCTGGCCGGACGGCGGACGGCGGACGCGCAGCCGACTATTTCCGTCGCCTGGCGGAACGACAGCGATGATGGCACTTGTGGTGTCGGCCGGCGGGCCGCTGGGTTGGGCGCTGCTCGTGACGGCGCCTGTCGCTGCACTCGCTGCGGCGTGGTGGGCCTGGCGAGTGACGGACGTTCGCGACGCCCGGGCCCGGGCGAGCATCGCGACCCTCAGGGGGCTTTTCGTCCTTCTGGCGATGGCCATCCTCGCCGATCCGGCCATAACGCGAACCGTCGAGAGGTTGCCGCTGCTCGCGGTTCGATGGGCCGGCGGGACCCGGCTCGATGCTCGGGATGCTCCCGGTGGAACGACGCGCCGCGAGTCACTTGCGACGACGCTCGACCGGGCGAACGCTCTCGGACTCGACCGGCGCTTCGAGATTGTCGATGCCGACGCCGGAGACTCGGGCGACCAGGCTCCCTCCGCGACTCTTGTGTTGTCCGCGGATACCGCGCCGTCCGGGATCGCAAGATTGGACGGCCGTGTCGTGGCCGTGACGCCGCCGCGCGATCCGTCCGTGCCGGACATTTCGATCCTCTCCGTGCAGCTGCCGGCGCGCGCTGCGAGCGGCTCTCCGATCGAGGCCGTGGCGACGGTTCGGGCGCGCGGGGCAATCGGCAGGAACGTCATCGTGACGGTCTCGGATGGGACACGAGTTGCCAGATCGGCGTCGCGAGACGTTGCAGGCGACGACGAGACGTTCACCGTCGCGCTCGGAGCGACATTGCAGAGCGTTGGCTGGCAGAAGGTCACCGTCGAGGCGGCCGGCCTCACCGGAGAAGTGTCGCTTGCCGACAACAGGCTCGATCGGTGGATCGACCTCGAGCCCGCGGTCCGCACGGTTCTGTTCGTCGAGAGTGCACCTTCGTGGGAAGGCAAGTTCGTGCGTCGCGCGCTCGAGAAGGACGCGACGATGCGCGTGGACTATGCGACGGCTGTTAGCAGAGAGGCAGTCGTCGAGGTCCGCACTGCTGAAGGCAAGGCCGGGGAGCGCACGGCAGGCGGCAAGGCGGCCGAGCCAAAGCCGTCCGCACCAGCTGGAGGACCGGCCTCGCTGCAGGCTGTGCTCGGCGACGAAAAGCGACTATTCGGCTACGACGCGATCGTGCTCGGGCCGCTCGATGCCGCGGCCCTGACCGAGGCGGATGCGGTGCGACTCGTGCGGTTCGTCGACGCCCGCGGAGGCGGTCTCATTGTGCTTGGCGGCAATGCGTATGCAGGCTCGGTGCTGTCGTCGCGCGGAGCGCTGTCGCGGCTGATCCCGGCCGAGATTCCGGCTCGGAGCCTCAATCGGGCGGAGGGGAAAGCACCGGAAGCAGACGGTTCGGTCTTGCTCACTCCCGCGGACGGGTTTGCAGGTCATCCTGCGTTCGCCGCGCTCGGCGATGACCCGTCGGCCGTCCTCGGCAAGCTGCAGAAGCTCGGAAACGCATACCTGCGAGTCGGAACGCTGGCGCCGGGCGCCGAGGCGATAGCCGTGGACGGCGCGTCTGCGAATCGAGCGCCGCTCATCGTCGGGCATCGCTACGGCGACGGACGCGTGATGCTCGTGGCCTCGCCGGATACGTGGAAGTTGAGCGTTGGAGCGTCGGCGGAGCTCGAGGACGTGTCTGCGAAGTTCTGGACGGGGCTTGTCGGATGGGCAGCCGCTGGCGCGCGCGATCGGACTCGCGTGTGGGCCGAGCCGACGGCGGTGACGCTCGACGAGCCGGCCAGGTTGATCCTCGAAGCGCGGGCGGCAGACTGGACGCCGCTCGAGGCCGCAGGTATCGACGCAAGAGCCGAACTGGAATCATCCGAAGTGACGGGGACCGACACTGCCTCCGGAACCGTAGCCGTGCACTTTGTTGCGGACGTTGCCGACCCAGGGCGGTTTGTCGCAACCGTCGCCCTGCCGGCGTCTGGCACCTGGGTTGTAACGGCGGACGTGGACGGTCGCGAGAGAGCAATAGGTCGAGTCGAGGTCGTGGCGGCCGGTAACTCGACAGCCCGACCCGATCCGTCCGCGGAGTCCGCCGTCGAGGTAGCACTGAAAGCCGCAGGCGGCGCGCTGATTCGTGACGGCAACGCGGAGGCCCTGCTCGCAGTGCTCGGAGCTCCAGCGGGGACAATGGTCACCGAGACGTCGCGGCCCTCACGCGGCATCTGGTGGGCATTCGCTCTGCCGATACTCTTTGCGGCAGAAGCGTTCCTTCGGCGCCGGTCCGGCGCGGATTCGGTCGAAGTCCCCGACATAAAGTAGGGTTGACGGGTTATTTCCGGCCGTTGCGCGAAGCGCTTTGGAGTGCGGCGTGAAGCGCCGCTTTGGATGGACTTCCGTACCGAACCTCGCGAAGGCGGATTCGCAATCCAAAGCGGCGATTCTCGCCGCACTCCAAAGCGCTTCGCGCAATGCCTAGAGATGTGGATGAGCTCAGGGGCTCGCGAGGATTGTCGCCGAGGCGCCGTCCGGATTGACGACCGTGATCTGCCTCGGACCGTTCCGAAGAAGATCGGGCAGGTTCTTGATGAGCGTCGATGACTTCACTTTGGCGCCATACGTCGGCAGAAGCTCGTCATCCACAAAAACCCTTGCGCCAGGATGAAAACCGCTACCGTCGATCTCGAGCTTGAAGCTGACCGTCGCTGGAATGGGGACGCGCCGCACGGAGGCGATCGTTGGTGCTGGACCCGGATGTACCGGCAAATCGAAGCGCGCAACATAGAGATCGCGAGCTCCGCGAATCCCGGTCTGAATCGGCCGGACTGTCGGCAACCCTGACAACTGCGTAGCGGATGAAGCCCACGCCTGTCCGGACTCCGACAGGTGGAACCCACTCGACCAATAGTCGAACCAGGCGGAGTACGTGACGCGACCCGTCGGCGCGATTCTCCAATACAGACCGCCCCGCGACTCGAGCTCTCCGACGTACGTCCAGAACAGTGAGATATTGCCTCCGGGATCGACGCCGAGGCCCTTTACGTTCACGTACTTTGTGGAAACGCCTACATATTCGAACTCCCTGGCGGGAAACGGAAACTGCGGATCGACAATGACGACGAGGTTCGTATCGTAGCCGCTAGAGGGATTCTCCCGCACACCCGCGACGACCGGGCGAGAGTTCTCGTCGAGCGCCACGGCATGTCCCTCAACGCGTGTGCTTACTCCGGTGACAACGCCCGTTTCGACGTCTATTCGATTGAGGATACCTGAGAGGCTCACCGCATAAATGACGTCGGCTCTGTCAACGACAAGGTCCGTTACGTAAGCGTAGTCTCCTTCCGACAGGACAAAAGAGCTGACTATCGCAGTTCCGTTGCGGTCGAGGACAGTGACCTGTGCACCCTGTCGAACGCGTCCGCCGACAATGATCGCATCGTCGGATCTGATCCCTACGGACGTCGCAAAGTCGTCGCCGTTTCCGCCAAGAAGCGTCGAATCCACGAGCTCGAGCGTACCCGGATCAATCCGTGCCACGAACGCATCCGTGCCCCCACCGATGGTGGGCTGACTCGCATTGCGCATCGGGAAGTCTGTCGAGTTCGTCGTTCCGACGATCACGATGCGACCCGATCCATCGATGGTGACATCATTCACCTCGTCGGTCCCTGAGCCGCCGATTCGCACAATGAAATCGATCTTCGATCCGCGCTTGGACAACCTGAGCACGAAGGTCGGTGCCGTCCCGTTCGCCGGGCCAATGGTGGCCGTGCGAGCTGCACTCGGAAAATCAGTCCCGCTTGAGTTTCCCACAAGAATGATTCTGCCGGCCGAATCGACGGTCATGGCCCGAACAACATCGTCTGCGGTCGAACCGAGGTACGTCGCGTACCCGTAGTAGGACAGGTCCGGCCCCCTCTGGGCAGCAGGTGCGCCGGCTGCGAAGCCGAGAAGAAAAACAACGCACAGTACCCGGAAGACACCCGCCGCTTGCAGTCTGCGGGCACGAAAGCCACCGAATCTCGTTCTCATTGAATGTACCTCTTGCTGCTGCCTACCGATCGTGAAACTGAAGGGTCTCGCAGGACGACGATCGCTTCCTCGGACCCCGACGGATTGAAGACAGCTTCAAGGATGAAGATCGGGTATTCCCCCGATCTTCCCACGGTCAAATCCTAACTCCATCACTGATTTACGGGCGGCGTCGGACGCGAATACCATTCGAAAGTATGCGCGAAGCGCTTTGGAGTGCGGCGTGAAGCGCCGCTTTGGATCGATCCAAAG
>CAZQBW010000358.1:0-4444 GCA_964591515.1 uncultured Clostridia bacterium | reverse complement strand
CGCATCTCACCCGAGGCGCGAAGAATGAAGTAGTCGACATATTCACGCTGTCCGTCCGTTGAGACGGCACTTATGACCACCTCACCTGCATCATTGATGACGGGATAGCTGTTGAACCCCGCGACCGTGCGCCCGTTGTCAAGCACCTGCGTTAGAGCGAGTAGTTCGCGTTGCTCTCCTTCTGAGAACAAGGCGAGCACCAGAGGGCTCGAAACAGACGGTTCGCGCTGGATCAATGCGGCAGCCTCACCTCCGCTGTTGATCGCAGGAAAGGCGTTGGAAAGGCCACCACTACTGTAAGGTCGCAGAATGAGCGCGCTTGCCTCCCCTGTCCTCGCCACGAACATCCCCGACGCCGTTCCGGTCTCGAACGTGCCTAAATACCCGACAACGGCTAATTCACCGTTGTCGTTCAACCCGAACGAGCCGAACCACCCATAATTGAAGGGATACGGCGCGCCCTCGATCAGGTCCCCCTTGACGAGCAGACCCTCGATGGTGAATGGCGACGTCCTTGCAGATCGAACCCAAGGCTGAAACGCAGCCGCGTGGAAAGAGAGGCCTGAAGCACAGACGGCGATTATCACGACTCCAACCAAAGCTCTCAACATCTAGAAATCCTCTCTCACACCCCTGCGGTGTGGCCGATGTGGAACTCTAACACTAGGGAAAACAGGGCGCGCCGGCCGTGAAAACCGGCGCGCCCGCCCTGTCAACGCGCTATCGCGTGACGGAAAACGGCACGGTGATGTCCCGGCTGGAGGCTCCGGGCTCAGAGCTTTCCAGTGTGAACTTGATCGTCCCGGTATAGGTTGCCCCGGCTACACACGTTCCTGGAAGGACGGTCACGATGACTTTGTAAACGCCCTTCTGATTGTAGGCAATCCCGTTGGGTTCGATGCTGACGCTCGCGGCGGCGCAATCACCACTGACCACCAGATCGTCGAAGGTGAGTTCGGCGCAATTCGGCGGCCCGATGGCATACCGTCCCGTTACCGACCTTGACTCACCGATTGCATTAAGCGTCGTCGCGGTTCCATTCTCGAGGTTGTCATTATCATCTCCGGGAGCAATCTGAACCGGAATCGGAGAATACGTGAAGCTGTTTGGAAGGGTACCCTTCCACATCGGATCGATCGCGATGTCGATCGAATAGGCGACAATGTCCTTCGCCGATCCTGCACACCCGAAAGGCACGGTGAACGTGATCTGATTGTCGGCTCGCGCGTCGTTTTCGTCGATGAACCCGAGTTGAGTGCCGACGCCAATGCTGTTGACGACGAAAAGGTTCGCTCCGTTGAGCGTGACCTTGTAGCCGCCGTCACTCGGGCCGATGGCCGGGCTGACTCCGGTCAACACAGGCGCCGGTCCTGGTAGGAGCGCGAAGACCTTTACAGCGGGCTTTCGCTCGTCCCGGCTCTTCCCGCCGGGATTCCGAATCGTGATATAGCGGCACGGACTCAAGGCATCCGCACAACCCACACCCTCCTCGAGCTCGGCATGCCGCATGATCCCCGTCGTGCTGCTCGGCCCGCTGCCGAATGCGGACTCCACCACGGTTTCGACACGGAACCCGGTGGTTCGGCCAATTTGGACAAAGGGGAGGATGTTGTCGTTCGGGGATGAAGTGCCCTCGAATTCACGTAACCCGTTCCCGTTGATCGTCATCTGACCACCCGCCCGGTTAAGGGCACGGTCCGGCAATATCGTGTCACCGTCGGGCGGATCGTAGCTGAAGTAAGCGCCCACCGACTTGTCCTTCGAGACCCGAACGAGTGTATCCGCGTTGTCGACGAACACCGCCTTGATGTCGCCGATATAGTTGGACGGAGCAGTCACGACCCCGCTCAAGCTGTTTGAGCTTGCCGCAATCGTGATCGTCTCACTTGGGATCGTGTTGATCCCCTTCTTGAATTTCACGACATAGTTGCCCGCAGGGAACACCTTGTTCGACCTGGCCCGTATCGTGAAGCTGGTCTGACGGCTGTAGGTCGCGCCGTCCGGATTGATACGCCCTTGCGTATCCACACCCGACGGATCCGACGTGTCGATCCGATCCTGCAACTCAAGGAGCACGTTGTTGAAATTGATCGTACCTTCGAGATGCAGAGTCAGGTCAGTCGCCTTCCTTGCCAGCACCGTGGCCGTAGTCGTCGGCAGGGTCGACGGCGCCGTGTACGTCGCCTTGTAGACGTTTGCTCCATCCGCCGTTGCCGCCGTCACCGTTCCGCCGCCATATGCGACCTGCGTCACCGGAGCCTGGACGCCCGAACCAACCAGAAACGAGAGCTGCGACACAGCGTTCGGAGTATTCGTGACGCTGTTCGGGAACGCGATGGCCTCCCCCGTGGGGAACGAATGCCCTGGAACAAAGGCCGTAACGCGAGCAACGTTCGTACCCCGCCCGAGCGTCAGGCACGTCGCCGCAATCGCGCCAGACGGGCCGTTGTGCCAGAGCTCCACGGCGCCATACCCGTCGACATCGTCCGGTACCTGGTTGATGTACGAGTACAGATCGATCGCGGCGCTCGAGTTGGCCGCAACGGTCACGAGCGAGGTCGCGATCGGCGTTGTCCCGTCGGTCGCGAGGTGAATTCGCGCACCGACCTTGATCGCGCTGGCGCTCAGGTTTGCGACCTCGATGACACTCGTCGTTCGACCGTCCAGCCAGACGGATGGACCGGACAGCCGGCGCTGATCCTGCGAAGAAGCCTCGACGAGCCGAGCCGGTATCGCGATGTGCAACGACGGCGAAAGCGATACCGCGCCGCCGACGATGTCGGTCGAAGCGCCACTGTAGGAGAGCCGGACGTCCGTGAAGGACTTCTGCCCTGGCGACAGGTAGTTCCGCGAAGGGAACGTCAACGCGGTCTGCCGTCCCGCGGCGAGTGTCGCCTGGGTCGTCGTCGTTCCGGAACTGGTCTTGAAGGTCGCCGTTACCGTTCTGCTCGCGGCCGAGACATTCCGAATCGTGACGTACGTTTTGGCGTCAGAATCGTAGTCGAAGACAGCCGGACTGAGGACCTTGGTCGTGCTGCTTCCGCTTGACGGATCCACAAGTCCCGAGTCGAACGCCCAGCGATCCTCAGGCGAAACCGTGAGCGACCGGGCCACGAGCGCGTTCGTTGGATACTGAACCTCGATCGTACCCCAGGTTGCCTGACCTGAGTTCGCGTATGTTGCTCTCAGATACGACGACACGTCGATGACCTGAGTGTCAGACCCGCCGACCGTGACCGTCGGAAGAGTGACGTTGTCGTTGAGGCCGGCTCCGTTCTCGAGATGGACGACGATGCTCGCCGATACGGGACTGGCCGTGGTGTTCTGAAGTGCGAGATATGTGAACGTGTCGGTTCCGAAGTAGGCCGTCCCGATTCCTGCCTGCTGTGTACCGAGGTCGATGGCGCCTGGATAGGTGAAGGGCGTGGCGAACGCCTTGTCCATTCCGTCCTTTTCCACGACAACGCCTGCCCGAATGCTCCTCGCATCGGATCCGTCGTGGTAAAGCCGCAATCCTCCCTTTAGGACGCGATCAGCGTCCGGATCGAGCGGCGTCAGGTAGCCGGCGAGGTCGAGGATCTTCGATCGTTTGGCGTCGACCGTAAACGAAACCGGGGCCGGCGTCGTGGCACCGGTCAGGGGGTCGAACGCCAGCTGGAAGTTGACTGGGCCCGTTGTCGGATTGAAGGCGTACACCTTTGCGCTGTAGCCGCCGAAGACGTGGTAGAGCGGTGCGAAGAGCACGTGCGGAAACGCCGGCGGCCTTGGCGACGGCGTCGCAGCGGCGTTGATCGGCACAACCTTGGTGCTGCTTTCGGCGCTCACGAGTTGAGCTTGGCCTGGGGATAAGCAACGCACTCACCATCGCAAGGACGAGCGCTCGTAAAGTTCTGATTTTCATCATTACCCCACAAATTGTAGAGATTGCCCCTCTACCATGTATAGCGCCATTCGGATCAAAATCATGTCATGAGTAGCCTAGATATTGACTACGCTCAGACTTGTCGATCGGAACTCGACGAACCACGCGCCGCGTGGGGCTCGAGTCAACGGACGGTCCGACCGCCCGCTAGTTATTGCTCGCGGTTCTGATACGGAGGGCCGTCGTCTCAGGCGTAGGCGCTTACCGCTTCCAGAGTGCGAGGGCGACGGCGCCGATGGCGTAGAGGATGAGCGCGGCGCCGACCGGCGCGAGGAAGATGCCGAGGCCGGGGTCGCTGCCGTAGTGCGCGATGCCGCCGAGCAGGAACCCGACCGGAAGAAGGACGCTGCCGGCCATCAGGGAAAGTGAAACGGTGCGGTTGCGGACGCCGAGGCCAGTCCTCCCGGACCACGAGCTGTAAACCAGGTTCACGAGCGCCAGCCCGATGCCGTGGAAGTGCGCAAGCGACCAGAACTCCTTGCGGACCGGGTCCATCAGGTACGTCACCGCCTTGAAGCCGTG
>CAZQBW010000357.1:2916-4484 GCA_964591515.1 uncultured Clostridia bacterium | reverse complement strand
CGAAGCGAAGGCCTACCTCAGCGACCGTATCCGGGTGAAACGAGACGGTCTCTGACTCTGTGCCTCCGTGACTCCGTGTCTCTGTGTGCGAAGCGTCTAGAGACATTCGCACACAGAGACTCAGAGGCACAGAGACACGGAGAAACTCAGTACCCCTCGTTCCAGAGGTTCTCGAACCGCGTGAACTCCTTCAGGAACGCGAGCTTCACGGTGCCGATCGGCCCGTTGCGCTGCTTGCCGATGATGAGCTCGGCGATGCCGGAATTCTCCTCGGTCGGATCGTAGACCTCGTCGCGATAGATGAACGCGACGACGTCGGCATCCTGCTCGATACTCCCCGACTCGCGAAGGTCCGAGAGCTGCGGGCGATGCTCGGTCCGCGTCTCGGGCGCACGCGAGAGCTGCGACAACGCGATGACCGGAACGTCGAGCTCCTTCGCAAGCATCTTGAGGTCGCGAGAGATCTGCGAGACCTCGTTCGTCCGGCTGTCGGTTCGTCCCCGTCCCGAGATGAGCTGCAGATAATCGACGACGAGCATGTCGAGCCCGTGCTCCTGCTTGAGCCGGCGCGCCTTGGCGCGCATCTCGAGCGTGGAGATTCCGGGCGAGTCGTCGATGAAGATCTTCGACTCGGTGAGCCGGTGCAAGCCCTCCGCGAGCCGCGCCCACTCCTCGCGATTCAGATAACCGGTGCGGAACCGGTGCGCGTCGCAATGCGATTCCGAGCACAGCAGGCGCGAGACAAGTTGTTGCGCCGACATCTCGAGGCTGAAGACGCCGACCGAGTATCCGTTTCTTGCCGCATACTGTGCGATGTTGAGCGCCAGCGACGTCTTGCCCATGCTCGGCCGCGCGGCCACGACGACGAGATCGGAACGCTGGAATCCGGCAGTCAGCTTGTCGAGATCCGTAAAGCCGGTCGGCACGCCCGTGATCATCTCGGGGCGGCCCGACATCGCCTCGATTTCCTCGAGCCGCTTGTGGGCGATCGTGCCCGCGTCCTGGAAGCCCTCACGCATTCGATCTTCGGCGATGCTGAAGATCTGCTTTTCGGCCGTGTCCAGAATCGTGTCGGCGTCTTCTTCCTGCTCGAAGCAGGATGCGATGATCTGATTGGACGCCGAGATGAGCTTTCGCAGCGTCGACTTCTTCTTCACGATCCGCGCGTACTGCTCGATGTTGTCGAGCCGAGGCATCGTGTCGATGAGTCCCGAGATGTAAGTTCCGCCGCCGACCTGCTCGAATTCACCCACGCGGCGCAGTTCCTCGCCGAGGGTGATCGGATCGATGGCGCGGCCCATCTCGGACAGGACGACCATCTTCTCGAACACGCGCCTATGCGCATCGAGATAGAAGTCGTCGGTCCTGAGCAGCTCCATCGCCTGGTTGCAGAGGCGGTTGTCGAGGAGGATCGCGCCGAGAACACTGCGTTCGGCCTCGATGCTGGCCGGCAGGCTCCGTTCCAGGAACATCTCTTTCGCGGACATTCGCGCCTCGGCTGACGACTGATTTCGGGGACCCGATCAGGCTTCAATTTGCCACAGATTCGCACCGATAGACACAGATCT
>CAZQBW010000357.1:0-2816 GCA_964591515.1 uncultured Clostridia bacterium | reverse complement strand
ACCGGAGCCGCTTCGACCGGCGCCGCACCAGCGGCATCACCGCCCTCAGCCGTGACGACGATCTTGATCGGAACGAGGACGTCGCGGTGAAGCCGCAGCGATACTTCGTGCTCGCCCGTCGTCTTGATCGCGTCCTTCATCCGGATGCGATGCCGATCGACCGTGTGACCCGCGGCCTCGAGCGCGTGAACGATGTCGAGCAGGGTCACCGAACCGAACAACCGGCCCTCTTCGCCTACCTTGCGCTCGAACGTGAGCGAGACGCCAAGCAGACTCTGGCTCGAGGCCTCAGCGGCAGCCCGCTCGCGCGCCTCGCGCTTCGTCAGAACGTTTCGCTCGGCTTCGATCTGCCGGACGTTTCCTGCGGACGCCTCGACGGCGAGGCCGCGAGGCAGCAGGAAGTTGCGGCCGTAGCCGCGACGCACGCGAACGATTTGTCCGCGATCTCCCAGATGTTCCAGATCCTCCCGGAGGAGGACTTCCATGTACGCCATGATGATGGCCTCCTTTCGGTTAGTCCGTGGTGTAGGGCAGAAGCGCCGCGTTGCGGGCTCGCTTGATGGCTCGAGAAATCATGCGCTGGCTGACGGCGCTGGCTCCCGAAATGCGTCGCGGCAGGATCTTGCCGCGCTCGGGGATGTACTGCCGGAGCAGATTCACGTCCTTGTAATCGATGTAGTAGATCTTCTCCGCGAGGATCCGATCGACACGACGACGGCGGACAAACCCGCCACGCTTTCTTCCACGATTGGCTGACATCGATTACACCTCCTCCGTCGTTGCAGGCTCGGCTTCGGGCTCCGCCGTCTCGGTAAAGGCCTCGCGCTCGCTGTCGCGCTTCGACCGGCGACCGCCGCCGGACTGGGCACGCGCATTGCGCTTCGCCTGGAGCTTCGCAGCCCGCTTCAGGTCCTCGTCGATGCGAATCGTCAGGTGACGGATGACCGACTCGGTGACCCGCAGGCGACGCTCGAGCTCGGCGATTTCCCTGCCGCTTCCCTCGAGGGTGAAGACGACGTAGGTACCTTCCGTGTGCGTCGTCGACAGCTTGCGGATCGGATACGCGAGACGACGCCGTCCCATACGGTCGATTTTCGCCACCGTCGCTCCCTGCGACTCGGCGACGCCCTGAACCTGCTCGACGAGGGCGTCAACCGCCTCGTCGGCCTCGGTGGGCGACACGATAAAAAGCAATTCGTAAACTCTCACATTGATCTCCTTATGGCTTGATCAGCCCCGGCCTTGAGGACGGAGCAAGGAGCGTTGCAGTGGTCGTTGGTGTGAAGCATTGCCACTGACTCAGTTGAAACGCGCCATGGTTCGCTCGACTCCCTCAACGAGAATCGATTCGACGGCATCCGCCGCGGTCCACAGCATCTTGTCGACGTCTTCCCGCGCAGCGCGCGGCAAGGGCTGCAAAACAAATCGTGCGAGATCGGCCACCGGATGATCCGGCGCAATGCCGAGCCGCACTCGGGGAAAATCCTGGGTGCCAAGTCTCGCGATGATCGACTTCAGGCCGTTGTGCCCGCCGGCTGAGCCGCCGGGTCGGACTCGAATCTGTCCGAACGGAAGCGCGACGTCGTCGACGGCGACGATCACGTCAGCCGGCAACGCTTCGTAGCGCGCGGACAGGGCCTTCACTGAATCACCACTCAAGTTCATGTAGGTCTGGGGCTTCGCCAATGCGACTTCGATCCCGGCCAGTCGGCCGCGCCCGACGTGGGCCTGGTCTTCCGGACGGTTCACACGGCACTTCGCTCGCTCGGCGAGCAGGTCGACGAGCAGAAAACCGAGGTTGTGTCGCGTGAACTCGTATTCCGAGCCCGGATTTCCAAGGCCAACGATGAGCTTCATCGCAGGCTGCAACTAGGGAGCCGGAGGCGCCGCAGGAGGCGCTTCGTCCTCGGTCACTTCTTCGGCCTTCGCCGCAACGATCGCAGCCACGAGGTGATCCCCCGGAGTCACGATGGTCACGTCGTCGCCCGCGACCAGGTCGCGGACGTAGATCGAATCGCCGGCCACGAGCTCCGTGACGTCGAATTCGATGCCCTGCGGGATGTCGCGAGGCAGGCACTCGATTTCGATCTCGTGCAGGTGCGCTTCGAGCATGCCGCCCTGGACGCGCACGCCGTGCGGCACTCCGACGAAGTCGATCGACACGCTGACTCGCGTGGTACTCGTCATCGAGAGTCGCACGAGGTCCATGTGAAGGGGACGGTTCGAGACAGGGTCCAGGTCCAGCGTGTGGATCTTGACCGGCGTCGACTCGCCACCCTCGACCGCCAGCGTGAAGATGGCGCCGCGGCCAGCTTCGGAGCGAAGGATCGCGCCGAGCTCGCGTGTGTTGATTGACACGGGAAGGGCTTCCTGGCCTTCCCCGTAGAGCGAAACGGGCAGACGGCCCGCGGCTCGCAGCCGGCGCGCGGCGTTCTTTCCGCGCTCATCGCGCTTCGACGCCTGCAGTACGGTATCGGTAATCATCGAATGGCTACACTCCTTGAAGACTCAACACTCAAATCAGATAAACAGTCGGCTGACGGACGTTTCGTCGTGGATCGACGCAATGCAGTCCGCGAGCAGCGATGCGACGCTCAGGTAAGTCACCTTGCCCGTCTCGAGCGCGTCGGACCGCTCCGGAATCGTGTTCGTGACCACGACCTGGGTCAGCACCGAGCGGCTGATCCTCTCGATGGCCGCCCCCGAGAAGAGGGCGTGGGTGGCGCAGGCATAGACGTCCTTCGCACCCTTGTCGCGCAGCGCCTGGGCGCTCTGCGTCAGCGTTCCCGCCGTGTCGATCATGTCGTCGACGATCA
>CAZQBW010000356.1:0-4503 GCA_964591515.1 uncultured Clostridia bacterium | reverse complement strand
TGACTGCCTGATCCATCCATTTTTTTGTAAAGGACTTCCAGAATCTCGGATCGTAAAGGCGACTGACCACGTCCGTTGCTACTGATCGTACACGCAAACCGTCCGGACTCAGCGACTTACACGGCAACTAGCTGTTCCGAATTGTCGGTTTTGCAATGGAACGGCTCTTGCTCTACACCGATGCTCCACCCGAGAGAGTTTTGTCGTGCGATGCGCCAGCGCGCCGGGCCACGACAACGACTTATTTCAATGCTTGCACGAGGAGAGGCTATGAAGTTCACACATACAGGACGGGCGTTTTTCATGCTCGGCCTGCTGCTTTGTATGACATTCATGCCGCTGCAGGGTCTCGCGTTTGCCCAGAGCACGAACGGCAGTCTTGTCGTTACCGTGAAGGACTCCACCGGGGCACTCATCCCCGGTGCGACGATTCGCGTCGTGAACGAGGGTACGCAGGCCGAAGACAGCGGTATTACCGAGGATAGCGGCGTCTTCCAGATCGCCCAGCTTGTCGTGGCCACTTACACGGTTACAGTTGAGGCCCAGGGCTTCAAGACGAGCATCACGCAGGGCGTCAAGGTCGACATCGGCCAGGAATACGGACTGACCGTTACGCTCGAGGCCGGCGGCATCGGCGAGTCGGTCACGGTCACGGCCGGCGAAGAACTCGTCAAGTCATCGACGACGGACCTGACGACGACCGTCAACCAGAAGCAGGTGCAGGATCTGCCGCTCGACGGACGCAACCCGCTGAGCCTCGTGAACCTGCAGGCTGGCGTCAACTTCAATGGCCGGTCGAACACGTCGATCAACGGCCAGCGCGTCTCGTCGGTCGAAGCGACCCAGGACGGCATCAACATCCAGGACAACTTCATCCGCGCCGGCGGTTTCGAGGTCACGACGACTCGAACGACCGTTTCGCAGGTCGCCGAGTTCTCGGTGACGACCTCGAACTCGACGGTCGACCAGGGTGGTTCCTCGCAGGTTCGACTCGTGACTCCCTCGGGGACGAGTGAACTGCACGGCTCGGTCTTCGAGTACCACCGGAACGACGTTTTCGGTGCGAACGACTTCTTCAACAACAACGCGGAGCCGGCCATCGACAAGCCGCAGTACATCCGGAACCAGTTCGGCTTCACGGTTGGCGGACCGGTGTACATCCCGAAGGTTCTCGAGCAGAAGGACAAGCTCTTCTTCTTCGGGTTCTATGAGGGACAGCGCCAGCGCCGGGCGTTCCCGACCGACACCCTCGTGCTCACGCCGAGTGCCCGTGCCGGCGTCTTCACGTACGTCGACAACAACGATCGCACGCGCACGGTGGACATCCTCCGGCTCGGCGGCTTCAGTGCCGACCCCGTCATTGCAAACCTGCTTAGCATCGTCCCGACCGGCATCAACAATGATGCGTTCGGAGACGGCATCAATACGGGTGGCTACTCGTTCAACAAGTCGCAGAAGTTCGACCGCAATCAGGGTGGAGCACGACTCGACTGGAGCCTGAACGAAAAGCACAAGTTCCAGTTCATCTACAACTACACGGGTGAATTGCTCGACCGTCTGGACGTCGACGGCTCGTTCCGCGTCGATCCGGGCGCCGAACAGTCGGTCTCGAACCACTTCGGCGTCATTGCGTGGAACTACACGATCAGTGACAACCTCGTGAACGAAGTGCGGGTCGGCACGAACAACTCCACGGTTCCGTTCTTCCTGTCGGAGGATCGTGGTGTGCCGTACATCATCGGAATTCCGCTCATTACGAGCCCGTTCCTCGATCCGGCGCAGGTGTCGCCGCAGGGACGCCGCACGATCACCTCGTCGTTCATCGACAGCGCTTCGCTTTCGTGGGGCAACCACCTGTTCCGTTTCGGCGGCCAGGTTGACGACATCCGCGTGCGATCGTACAGCTCGTTCGGTCGGCTCGCGACGGTGAATCTCGGGTTCAGCTCGGGCGCGCCGGCTGGCGCTCGTCTCGCCGCGGGCGATTTCGAAGGTGGAATCGACACCGCGCAGCTCGGCACCGCCAATGCGCTGCTCGCGCTGCTCGGCGGCGTCATTGCCAATGGCAACCAGACTTTTCAGGCTACTTCGCAGACCTCCGGCTTCGTTCCTGAGGCGCTGCAGGTCCGCAGCTTCCTCGTGAATCGCTATTCGATGTACGTGTCGGATTCGTGGCGCGTGCATCCGCGCGTGACGCTCAACCTCGGCGTGCGCTGGGACTACACCTCGCCGCTTCAGGAGCGCAACAACCTCTCCCTTCTGCCGGTCAATCTGGACGGCCGATCGGGTCGTGACGTCGTGCTCGATCCGAACGGCACGGTCGACTTCGTGAACGGGTTCTACTTTGACCCGGACAAGAACAACTTCGCGCCGAACGTCGGCATGGCGTGGGATATCTTCGGAGACGGCCGGACGGCTCTTCGTGCCGGTTACTCGATGGCATTCGTCAACGACGAAGCCATTCGCTCGTTCGACAATGCCTCGGTCGCCAACGACGGCCTGTCCACGGCGGTGAACCGGACGGCACTATTCGGCACGATCAGCGGCGGCAACTTCAATGGCGGTTCAACGCCCAGTGCCGTGGATCTCATCACGACGGTCTTCCAGCCGGGCGAGTTCCGCGTGCCCCGCAGCTATGCCGACAACTTCGCTCTCAACGCGGGTGCGGCAGCCTTCACGATCGATCCCAACTTCCAGACGCCGTTCTATCACCAGTGGAGTGTCGGTATCGAACGTGAAATCGGCTGGGACACGGCCGTTGCTCTCCGTTACGTCGGTAACCGCAGCGACAACCTCGCCCGCGGCATCGACTACAACCAGGTCGACGTCATCTCTCAGGGCTTCGCCGATGACGTTGCTCGCGCCCGCAGCAACGGGTTCCTCGCGCAGGCTCGCACCAATATCTTTGATCCGCGTTACAACCCGAACATCCCGGGCAGCCAGCCGCTGACGGTCTTCCCGCTCCTCGCGAGCGGCGGACTGCTGACTAACGGCACGATCCAGGGTCTCATCCAGACTCAGGAGGCCGGAACCCTGGCTCAGATCTACGTCACCAACGGCCTCGAGGGCTCGGTCCGCTTCACGGCGAATCCCAGCATCTTCGTTGCGGACGTGATCGAGAACGTCGGAACGTCCGACTACCATTCGTTCCAGGCGGAAGTCCGCCGTCGCTTCACGAACGGCCTCGGCTTCCAGGCCAACTACACCTGGGCGAAGGTGCTCACGAATGCGTCGGGCCTCGGTCAGACGAAGTTCGAGCCGCCTCTCGACATCAACAACCCGAACCAGACGCGCACCCGCGCTGAGTACGACATCCCGCACGCGTTCAAGGCAAACATCATCTATGAGCTGCCGATCGGCGACGGGAAGAAGTACTGGGATCTCGAGAACGACATTGCCAACGGTTTCGTGACCGGATGGCAGGTCTCGTCGATCTTCAACTGGCAGTCGGGCTCGCCGTTCAGCATCCTCTCAGCGCGCGGCACGTTCAATCGTGTCGGTCGTTCGCCCCTGAACGGAGCGGACTCGTCGCTGACGAGCGACCAGATCAAGGACCTCTTCGGCATCTTCAACACGCCGAACGGGATCTACTACATCAATCCGTCGGTCATCAATCCGGGCGTCGTCAACGGAACCCAGCTTACGGGTCCCGCGGGCACGAACGCGGATGGCAGCGCAGCGTTTGCCGGCCAGGTGTTCTTCAACCCGGGCGCAGGCAAGATTGGAAGCCTCCAGGCATTCCAGTTCAATGGTCCTTCGGTCTTCACTTGGGACTTTGGCGTAATCAAGCGCACTGCCATCACCGAGACCGTCAACGTCGAGTTCCGGGCCGAGTTCTTCAACATTCTGAATCACCCGATCTTCTTCGTGGGGAATCAGAACATCAACAGCACGAACTTCGGTCAGATCAACACGACGTTCACCGACCCCCGCGTCATCCAGCTCGCGCTGAAGCTCAACTTCTAGCGCTTGCCGGCCGATGCCGGATCCAATCGACGAGCCCGCCGATCATTGCGATCGGCGGGCTCGTCGCTTTTTCGTTGTGCCGATCGCGGGCGCAGTGTAGACAGTCGTCATGACCACCGATTCCGTCGACTCCGCCGCTGCCGAATCGGGCTCCCGGCAATCCCTGCCTCCGAAACCTCGTCCCGCTCATCAGACGGTCTGCGACGAGCCCGGCGAAAAGGACAACCCCTGCTTCGGGCACCTGAAGCGATTCGATACGGCTCCGAGCGAGATCGTGGCGACGCTGCCCCCTGGAGAGATCCTCTTTCGCTGCAGTAAGTGCTACCGCCTCTATCACGGCGAGCCGATGAAGTTCCTGAGGTAGGCTCCTGACGATGTCATCCGACGAGCCGGACGTGCGTTCCGTGCCTGAAGCCGATTCGGCCGAGAAATCACGGCTCGCCTGGAAGACCGCGGCGCTCGTCGCAGCGATGCTTGCCGTATGGGCCCTGGGTCTCGGTCTCGTCGGACGGACACGCCCGGATGTCGGCGGCATCTCTT